>NZ_RBKT01000001.1:7830666-8133733 GCF_003633685.1 Micromonospora pisi
CGACGAGGGCGCCCGGCTGCGGTCGGTGGGGGAGAACGCGGCGATCAACCGCACGGTACGGCTGGGCCTTGGCGACCCGACCGGCCAGGAGGCGCTGGCCGCAGTGGCGGAGAGCGCGCGGGCGGTCTCCGGTGCCTCGTACGTCCTGATCGCCGACGCCACCGGAAAGCTCGTCACCGGCCCGGACGCGGGCGCACCGGCGGTCCTCGGCGACAGCGACGGACTCGCCGGCCGTTCCTGGGTCGGCGTGGTCGACGACGGGTCGAAGGCGCTGGTCGCGCACGTACCGGTGCTGGACGAGCGGGACGGCCGGTTCCTCGGCCTGATCGTGGTCGGCGACATCTACCCCACGCTGCCCGAACAGCTCGCCGCCGGGCTGACCAACCTGATCACGTACCTGCTGCTGGGCGGGGTGCTCGGGGTGGCCGGGTCGCTGCTGCTGGCCCGCCGGGTGAAGCGGCAGACGCTCGGCCTGGAACCCGACGAGATCACCGGCCTGGTCGAGCACCGGGAGGCGATGCTGCACGGCATCAAGGAGGGTGTGCTCGGCACCGACGCCGCCGACCGGGTCACCCTGGTCAACGACGAGGCGGTACGCCTGCTCGGCCTGCCCGCGTCGCCGGTCGGCCAGTCGCTGCACGCCCAGCCGATGGAACCCCGGCTGCGCGACGTGCTCACCGGGCGGGTCACCGGGGTGGACCAGATCGTGCTCAGCGACGACCGCGTGCTGGTGCTCAACCGCCGTCCGGTGCTGGTACGGGGCCGTCGGGTCGGTTCGGTGACCACGCTGCGGGACCGGACCGAACTGACCGCCCTGCGTCGCGAACTCGACGTCAGCCGACACACCACGGACACCCTGCGGGCGCAGGCGCACGAGTTCAGCAACCGGTTGCACACCATCGCGGGCCTGGTCGAACTGGGGGAGCACGACGAGGTGGTCCGGTACATCACCCGGGCCAGCCAGGTACACGAGGCGCTCAACCGGGACGTGGCCGCGCTGATCCGGGACCCGGCGCTGGCCGCGCTGCTGATCGCGAAGGCGAGCCTCGCCGCCGAGCAGGGCGTGCAACTGGTCATCTCGGCCGATTCGGACCTGCCCGGGGTCGACGAACGGCTCGCCGGGGACCTGGTCACCGTGGTCGGCAACCTGGTCGACAACGCACTCGACGCGATCGGTCCGGGTGACCGGGTGGAGGTGGGGGTACGGGCCGTCGACGGCGAGGTACGGGTCACGGTCACCGACTCCGGACCCGGCGTGCCGCCGGAGCTGCGCGAGGAGGTGTTCCGGCAGGGCTACAGCACCAAGGACGAGACCCTCGGGCACCACGGCCTCGGCCTGGCACTGATCCGGTTGATCTGCCAGCACAGGGGCGGCAGCGTCGAGGTACGCGGCTCGTCGTTCCAGGCCCGGCTGCCGTTGGTCGTGGCGGCGTCGGCATGATCAGGGTGCTGGTCGTCGACGACGACTTCATGGTGGCGAAGGTGCAGTGCGGCTTCGTCTCCCGGGTCCCCGGCTTCACCGTCGTCGGGGTGGCACACAGTGGCGAGGAGGCGCTCGCCGAGGTGGACCGGCTCCGGCCGGACCTGGTGCTGCTCGACATCTACCTGCCGGACCTGTCCGGGCTGGAGGTGCTGCGCCGGTTGCGGGAGGGTGAGGCGGTGGTGGACGTACTGGCGGTCACGGCGGCCCGGGACGTGAACACCATCCGGACCGCGTTGCGCAGCGGCGTGGTGCACTACCTGATCAAGCCGTTCAGCTTCGACGCGCTCCGCGACCGGTTGGAGCGGTACGCCGTCGCCCATCATGGACTCTCCGGCTCCCGCGAGGTGGCGCAGGACGACGTGGACCGGCTCTTCGTGGCGCTGCGGCCGACCCCGACCGACCTCCCCAAGGGGTTGACCCGGCCCACCGCCGACCTGGTCGCGAAGGCGCTGCGCGCCGCCGACGGGGACCTGTCCGCGACCGAGTGCGCCGACCGTGTCGGCCTTTCCCGGGTCAGCACCCGGCGCTACCTGGAGCACTTCGTCGGGGCGGGCAAGGCCGGGGTGAGCCTGCGGTACGGCTCCGCCGGCCGACCGGAACGTCGTTACCGGTGGACCGGCGGAGCCTGAACCTCCCGCTGGGGTGCCTGTTCAGTCGTCCTCGCCGAAGGCGAGCCGCTGGGCCGACGCGGCGGACCGGCCGCGCAACCGCGCCACGATCCTCGGCAGGTACGGCACCAGCACCGCCAACACCACCAGCGAGAGCAGTACGGCGGTGAGTGGCCGGGTGACGAAGACGCTCAGGTCCCCGTTGCTGAGCACCAGGGTGCGGCGGAACTGCAGTTCCATCATCGGACCGAGGATCGCGCCGAGGATGACCGGTGCGATCGGGAAGTCGTAGTGCCGCATGAAGAATCCGAGCACCCCGATCCCGTACGCGATCAGCACCTGGTTGACGTCGGCCGAGGCGGCGTAGACGCCGAGGGTGGCGAAGACCAGGATGCCCGCGTACAGGACCGGTCGGGGGATCTGGAGCACCTTCACCCAGAGCCGGATCAGTGGCAGGTTGAGCGCCAGCAGCAGCACGTTGCCGACGTAGAGCGACGCGATCAGCGCCCAGACCAGCTCCGGCGACTTGTCGAACAGCTGCGGACCGGGTTGCAGGTTGAAGATCTGGAACGCGGCCAGCATCACCGCCGCGGTGGCCGAGGTGGGAATGCCCAGGGTCAACAGCGGCACGAGTACGCCGGAGAAGGCGGCGTTGTTCGCCGCCTCCGGACCGGCCACCCCCTCGATCGCGCCCTTGCCGAACTCCGCCTTGTTCTTCGAGCGGTGCCGTTCGTACGTGTAGGACAGGAAGGTGGGGATGTCGGCTCCGCCGGAGGGGAGCGCACCGAAGGGGAAGCCCACCGCCGTTCCACGTAGCCAGGGCCGCCACGACCGGGCCCAGTCCTGCCGGCTCAGCCAGCCGAACCCGCCCCGGGCCGGTTCGAGCGGTGTGACGTGTTCGGGGAGCTGGCGCAGCCGGCTGGCCACGTAGAGCGTCTCGCCGATGGCGAACAACCCGACGATGATCACCACGACGTCGATCCCGTCGAGCAGTTCCAGCGTGCCGAAGCTGAACCGGGCCTGGCCGGTGAGTCCGTCCAGGCCGACCAGACCGAGGAAGAGTCCGAGGCTCAGTGAGATCAGCCCGCGTACCAGGGAACGGCCGACCAGTGCGGTGACGGCGACCATGGCGAGCAGGGCCAGGGCGAAGTAGTCCGCCGCCCGGAACTCGACCGCCAGCGCGGCGACCGGGCGGGCGAAGAGGGTGAGCAGCAGGGTGGAGATGGTTCCGGCGACGAACGAGCCGATCGCCGCCGTTGCCAGGGCCGCTCGGGCCCGGCCCCGTCGGGCCATCTGGTAGCCCTCGATCGCGGTCGCGACCGAGGCGGACTCGCCCGGGGTGTTCAGCAGGATGCTGGTGGTCGACCCGCCGTACATGGCGCCGTAGTAGATGCCGGCGAACATGATGAACGTGCCGATGGGATCGTCCAGGTTGAAGGTGACCGGCAGCAGCAGGGCGATGGTCAGTGCGGGCCCGATGCCGGGCAGGACGCCGACGAAGGTACCGAGCGTCACCCCGATCGCGGCGTAGAGCAGGTACTGCGGCTCCAGCACGGTGCCGAAACCGCTCAACAGGTCGCCGAAGACGTTCACAGTGGCATCACTCCGGCGGGCAGGGAGATTTCCAGCAGTTGGGTGAAGCCGAGGTAGATGGCGACGACCAGTGGCACCGCCACCAGCACGTCACGGATCCAGTGGTGGCTGCCCAGGATGCGGGCCGCGGCGACGAAGAAGAGCGCCGAGGCGAGCACGAAGCCGAGCGGTTCGAGGGCGAAAACGTAGCCGAGCAGCGCCGCGCCGAGCAGTGCCGGGGTGAGCCACTGTACGGGCCCGGCCGGCTCCGTACCGTCGGTCGGCTCGGTGGCCTCGGTCGCCTCGGTCGACTCGGTGGTGTCGGCCGGCTCGGTCGTCGGCTCGGTCGGTGGGCGGCTGCGGACGAACTGGCTGACCAGGTACCAGGCGGCCAGCACCACCCAGCCGGCGGTCACCACCAGCGGCGCCAGCCACGGCCCCTCGGCGGAGAAGTCGCCGTCGGCGGAGTCGTACGCCGTCCAGCAGAGAAACGCCCCGGCCAGCAGCAGTACGACGCCGAGGATCCGGGGTCCCCACGGTGCCCGGGGGAGGGCGACCCGTGGGTCGACCTCCCCCGATGTCTCAGTGGTCGGCACGGTCATTAATCGGCCAGGCCGATCTCGCTGAGCACGTCGGTGATCCGGTCGTTCTCGCTCTCGAAGTACGCCTTCGCCTCGTCCCCGCTGCGGTAGAAGTCTTCCCACTTCTGCTCGGTCAGGGTCTGCTTCCACTGGGCCGAGGAGTGCAGGTCGTCGACGAGCTTGATGATGGCGGCCCGTTCACCGTCCTTGATGCCGGGCGGTGCCACCAGGCCGCGCCAGTTCATCAACTCGACGTCGTACCCGGATTCCTTGATCGTCGGGGTCGGCTTGCCGGCGCCGACGTCGATGCCGGTGGCGCCGGAGACCGCGAGTGCGCGCAACTTGCCGGCCGCCACCAGGTCGGAGTACTCGCTCGCGCCGGAGACGGCCGCGGTCAGGTCACCGGAGAGGAGCGCGGCCTTCGACTCCCCGCCACCGGAGTAGGCCACGTACTTCATCGCCTTGGGGTCGGCGCCGGCGGCCTTGGCGAGCAGGCCGACCAGGATCTGGTCGGTACCACCGGCCGAGCCGCCGCCCCAGTTGATCGACGAGGGGTTCGCCTTGGCGTCTGTCATCAGCTGTTGCAGGCTGGTGTACTTCGAGTTGGCCGGGACCACGATCACCTCCTGTTCGGCGGTGAGTGTCGCGATCGGCGTGACCTGGTTGAGCTTGACCGGGGACTTGTTCGTCACCACGCCGCCGATCATCACCAGGCCGGTCACCATGAGCTGGTGGGAGTCGCCCTTGTTCTTGGTGACGAGTTGGGACAGGCCGAGGGTGCCGCCGGCGCCGGGCACGTTGTAGACCTCGACCGACTCGGTGACCAGCTTGCTGTCGGTGAGCGCCTTCTGTAGCGAACGGGCGGTGCTGTCCCAACCCCCGCCGGGGGCGGCCGGGGCCATCAGTTCGATGGTGGACGTGGGGTACTTCACCGCGCCGCCGGAACCGGAGCCCGAGTCGTCCTTGGCGCATCCGCCGGCAGCCAGGGCCAGCAGCGGTACGCAGGCCAGCGCGGCGGCGCGGCGTCGGGCGCCCGCTCCCCGTCCGAACGGGCCACTACGGGATCGGAGTCCCGCCGTGCCGCGAACCTCTGTCATCGCTATCTCCTCGACCGGGATGGGCATCCTGTTGCCGCAGCGTTTCCACTGGGTTGCGTAGATGCTTCCGGTCGAAGTGACGCCGGTCACGGTTGCGGTCGCGGAGTTCGTTGTGGTCTTTGTGGTCGCGCCCGGTCCAGCACGGACGGATGGTGCCCGGGGCAGCATTGCCCCAGGCACCATCCAGTGCTGTGGTTCGGGTTGTCCTACCGGTGGCCGCCATCGGCGACCAGGCGATCCCGGCTCGGTGAGATGCGCGCGGCGCGGCCGGTGCTAGCGGCCGGGGTCGGTGCTACAGGAACCGGTACGCGGTTCCGCCGCGAACCGTGTCGACCCGTACGCCCGTGCTGGGCTTGGTGGCCGCGACCATCTTGTTGTTACCCAGGTAGATGGCGACGTGGCCGGGTGTGTGGATGACGTCACCGGGCTTCCACTGCCCGGCCGGGACCCGTCGACCACGACTGGCGATGGCCCCGCTCTGGTGCGGCAGCTTGACTCCGACCCGGGCATAGCTCGCCTGGACCAGACCGCTGCAGTCGAAACTGTTCGGGCCGGAAGCGCCGTAGACGTAGCGCTTGCCGACCTGCGCGAGCGCGTACGAGACAACCGTGCCGGCGGCGCCGGACGGGGGCTTGACGGTGCTCCCCGGCTTCGGGGTACTGGTGGACTTCTTCCGCGCCGGTGTGGTGCCGGGGGCCGTCGACCTGGTGGACGTATCCCCGGTAGGCGTCGTTGCCTTCTGCTGCGCTGGTTTCGCTTTCGCCTTCGGCGGTGTCGTCGCCGTGGGCGGCGTGGCGGGAAGTGCCGGCGGAATCATGGGTTGCCGGTGCGCCCGGTCGGCGCGTTCGGCGGCGAGTTGCCGGGCCTCGGTCGCGGCCTCCAGGGCCACGCTGGCCCCGACACTCGCGGGTTCCGGATCAGGTCGGGCCCCGATGGCTGCCGGCGGGAGCCAGAGGGCGGTGACGGTCAGGACGGTGGTACCAGCCGCGAATCGGTGCAGCGGATGCCGTACGTTCAGGATCGCTCCAATGTCGGCCCGGTGCTCACATGCGTATCTCGGGCGGAGCGGCCGAAGGTGCCGGCCACGGGCCCGAAGTACCGGGCGGTGCGGTAGGAAGTGTTCCGGCCGTAATGGGGGCCGTTCCGGACGCTAGGCGCTCACACCATTGATCGCCTCGTGGCGTGAGCCGATTCACCCGTACCAACGACTTGTCCGACGGAACGTCGCGGGTTCCTGACCGAATGGCACTCCAAACCACCTATATTGGTCCCTATTCGGGCAATCCTCAAGGGACGCGCCGAGAGCGGTGGCCCGGTTTTCCCTGACATTTCTGCGGGAACCGGACCACCGCGTGCCCCTCGTATCCGATCACCGACGAACGCGTCTCCAGCTCACGTTCGCCGGCAGGGGCTACAGGACCACCTGGTGCACACGACCGTCGACACCACGTACGGCCGCCCAGACCGAGCCGTTCGCGCCGGCCGCCGCGCCGACCGCGCCACGGAACGCGTCCGTGGCGAACTCCCCACGACCGAACCAGCCACCCCAACCGCCGTCGGCGAAGTTGCGCTGCCACAGCTTGTTGTCGGCGGCGAGGGCGAACAGGTACACCCGACCCGAGGTGGCCAGCAGGGTGGGGCTGCCGCTGACCGTACCGCCGAGGCTCGACCAGGCCGACCACGTCGAGCCGGTCCGGGTCCGCAGCCAGACCTCGTCGGTGCGGCCGCGTACGGCCACGTGCAACCGGCCGGCGTCATCCACCACCGCGCTCGGACGGCCGTAGATCGGCCGGTTCTCCGGGGAACCGATCCCGGTCCAGGCGCCGGAGGCGGTCCGGGTCCAGACCGTACCGTCGGTGGCGCGGGCGAACACCGACCACTCGGACGGGCCGCTGAAGGCGACCGTCGGCGCGTCGGTGACGGTGCCACCGAGGCTGTTCCAGCCGCCCCAGGTGCCCCCGGTGAAGGTCCGTCGCCAGACCGCGTCGTCGGTGCCCCGGACGAAGACGTCGATCCGGCCACCGGCCGAACCGTACGCCGCCGGCTGGCCGAGGATCTGCCCGTCGACCGGGCCGCCGAGGCTGGTCCACGTGGTACCCCAGGTTGTGGCCCCGTCGCGTACGTTCTGCCAGAGCGCGCCGTCGCCGCCCCGGACGAACGCGCTGGCGTGGGTGTCGTCGACCCGGACCAGAGCCGGGCTGGCGGTCGCGTCCGACCCGAGATTCGCCCCGGCCACCGTGTCGGTGCCGGTCAGCCGGAGCATCGCCACGCCGTGGGCCGGGACGGTGGCGGTGTACGAGCCGGTGAACGGCTGCACACCGGAGCTGGCCCCGTTACCGTCCATGTCGGAACGCGCCCAGAGGTCGCGCACCCGTACCGAGTTGCCGAGCGCCACCGTGGCGAAGCTGACGGTGATCGACTGCGCGGTGTCGCCCCGGTTGAGCAGGGCCACCGCCCGGTTACCCGAGCCGGCGAGGACCTTGCTCCAGACCTGTGTGTTCGGTCCGGCGTCGGCGACCTTGACGCCCTGCCGGACCAACGGGTCCTGGTCCACCGCGACGATCTCCGGGTTCCGCAGCGCGTCGACCATCTGTTGCGGCAGGCCGCGCGGATCCGAGCCGATGATCAGCGGAGCGGACATGATCGCCGACATGCCGAGCTGCGTCTTCGACTCGTCGAAGGTCAACTCGTAGCCGCCGCCCGGCATCGGGCGCATCGGGATCAGATAGTCCGGGTCGTTGTAGTGACCCGGTCCGGTGGCCGCCGGGTGGTACGCGTTGGCGTCCAGGTTGCGCAGGATCCACTGGTACTGCGTCTGCGGGCTCGGGTCGATCAGCCCCACGTCGGTGTACGTACGCCACGAGTCCGCGACCATCGGCCCGTACGTGTAACTCCAGGTGGACAACTCCTGCGGGTCGTACGGCCCACCGCCCCAGTCGGCGCTGACCGGGTTGCAGATGTTCAGCAGCATCGGCCGCGGCGAGTTCTGTACCGCCGTGGCGAGCTGGCGGAACAGCGTCTCCGGGTCCATCCCACTGGCCCGGCCACAGAGCCAGTCGGCCTTCAGGGCGTCGAATCCCCAGCTGGCGAAGAGGTTGACGTCTTCCTGGTAGTGGCCGTAGCTGCCCAGGCCACACTGGCCCTCCAGGTACGGCCCGGCGTCGGTGTAGATGCCGGCCTTCAGACCCCGCGCGTGGATGTACGAGGTGAGGGCCGCCATGCCGCCGGGAAAGTGGGCCGGGTTGGCGACCAGTTGGCCGGAGCCGTCCCGTGGGGTCGGCGCGGCCCAGTTGCCGTCGATCCACACGTACCGGTAACCGGCATCCCGCAGCCCGCTGCTGACCAGGAAGTCGGCGACCGACTTCACCTCCGCCTCGGTCGGGTCGCCGCCCAGGCCGAAGTAGGTGTTCCAGCCCATGTACGGGGTGGGGGAGAGCCCGGAGTTGTAGTACGTCGGCGCTCCCTGGTCCTCCGCGCCGGTGGCGCTGACCTGGGCCGCGGCGGTGGGAGGGGCGGCGGTGCGAGGGCCGGCGGTGGCCGTGGTGGCCACCGGGACGGTGCCGACCAGACCCAGGCCGAGTACGGCCAGGGTGGCGGTCAACGATCGGATCAGGTGCATCGGGGGTTACTCCTGTCCCTGAGGGTGGGTGTGAAGAAGGGCCCCCTGCTGTACCGAATGCGATAACAGGGGGCCCTTCCTTACCCGGGTGTCAGACGCGGTGCAGGACGACCAGCTCCGCGTCGTGGGTGGTGGTCCAGTGCACCGGCAGACCCACCGCTTGCAGGTGGCTGCCGGAGTAGTGGTGTTGGCCGTGCCGGTACCTGGCGGCCGGGTCGAGCCCGTGCAGGGGCAGCCGGACCGGGCGGAACGGCAGCAGTCCGGCGCCGTCGAGCCGGCCGGTGTGCCAGGCCAGGACCACGACGGTGGCCGCGTCCGGCGCGGTGTACTGCACGGCGCACCGGGACTGGTCCGGGCCGCCGATCAGGTGCACGGTGCCGTGCATGATGATCTCGCGGATCTCCTTGTACCGGGCGATCCAGGTGGCCGCCTCGGCCCGCTCCTGCGGACTCCAGTGCCGGATGTCCGCCCCGATCCCGAGCACACCGGCCATCGCCAGCACGAACCGGAACGCCAGCGACCGGGGTCGCGGGTCGAAGAGACCGGGCGCGTCGGTCACCCAGGAGCTGAGCAGGTGCGGCGCGTTGGCGTGCAGGAAGCCGTACTGGATCGCCAACCGGTCCAGCGGTCCGGTGTTGTCACTGGGCCAGAAGACATCGGACCGGGCCGCCATGGCCAGGTCGGTACGCGCGCCACCACCGGCACACGCCTCGATCACCACGTGCGGGTGGTCCCGCCGCAGGTTCTCGTAGATGCGGTGCAGGTTCGCCACGTGCGCACCGTCGAGGTCGACCCGGCCCGCGTCGGGCAGCTGGGACGCCGCGCCCCGACCCGGCTCCGTACGCGGCCGGTTGAAGTCCCACTTGAGGTAGCTGATGTCGTGCTGGCGCAGCAGCCCGTCCACGGTGGAGTGGACGAACTCGGCCACCTCGGGGCGGCCCAGGTCGAGCAGGTACTGGTTGCGGATCGGGGTGATCGGGCGCCCCTCGATCGCGTACACCCAGTCCGGGTGCTCGCTGTAGAGCTTCGAGCGCGGACTGACACACTCCGGCTCGACCCAGAGCCCGAAGTTGAGCCCGAGGGCGCGTACCTCGGCGATGAAGGCGTCGAAGCCGGCGGGGAACTTGGCCGGGTCGGGGGTCCAGTCGCCGAGCCCGCCGTGGTCGTCGGGGCGGCCGACGAACCAGCCGTCGTCGACCACGAAGGTCTCCACGCCGAGTTCGGCCGCGATCCGGGCGAGCGCGAGCTGGTTCTCCGCGTCGACGGAGAAGTAGGTCGCCTCCCACGAGTTGTAGAGGACCGGTCGGGGACCGAGCCGCTCACCCGCGAGCTGCCGCTGGTACTGGTGCCAGACCCGGGCCAGCCCGTCGAGCCCGTCCGGGCTGTACGCGCCGGCCGCGACCGGCAGGGTGAGGCTCGCTCCGGCGGGCAGGTCCAGCGGGCCGTCGGGCAGGTGACGGCCGACCCGTACCCGGGTCAGGCCGCCGGTGTCCCGTTCGGCGGTGATCTCCCACGATCCGGTCCAGGCCAGCGCCATGCCCCAGGTCGGGCCCACCGGCTCGGCCTGGTCCCGGATCGCGAGCCAGGGTACGTAGAGGTGCCCGGGAACGCCCTGGGAACTGCCGACGGTGAAGCCGCCGTGCCCGAGGTCGACGTGGTCGAGCTGGAACTCCTGCGCCCACTGGCCCCACTGGTAGCTGACCCGGGCCCCGTGCGGCGTCGGTACACAGAACCCGGCCGAACCGGCCCGGACCAGGCGCAGTACGGCGTCGCCGGTGTTGGTCAGTTCGACCCAGCGGCGTACCACGTCGGTGTCGGCCGGTATCTCGTAGTGGACCACCGTGCGCAGCCCGGTGACCGGGTCGGCGAAGGTGACCGCGAGCCGCTGCTCGTCACCGTCGGCCTCCTGGAAGTCCCAGGAGACACGCCGGTCCCCGGTGGCCGTCTCGACCACCAGGTCCGGGCCCGCGAAGGGGCGGGCGGCGTCGGTGCCGTACTCGATCGGCGCGCTGTCGCCCGAGGTGAGGAACGGGGTCGGCCCGTCGTAGCTGACCGGGGAGGGGCCGTCGCTGACGCCGTGCGGGCCCCAGGCGACCAGCTCCAGCCAGCGCCCGTGCTCCGGAACCGCCACCGTGTATTCGGTGCGGGCCCCCCGCAACGTCCACGACCGCGCCGCATCCTTGCGATTCATTACTGGCTCTCCTGCTGCGTCCACGGCCGCGCCCACTTGTTCCGATTCATCAGGCTCTCCTGCTGCGTCCACGGCCGCGCCCACTTGTTCCGATTCATTACTTGACGGCTCCGATCGCGAGGCCGGACACGAAGTGGCGCTGGAAGCGCAGGAACACCAGCAGGGTCGGCACCGCCGCGATCACCGTGCCGGCCGCGATGACGTTCCAGGACGAGACGAACTGGCCCTGGAGCGCCAACAGGGCCGGGGTGACCGGCATGTTGTCGTCCGTACGGAGCACCGTGATCGCCCAGAGCAGGTCGTTGAAGATCCAGGTGAAGGAGAGCGCTCCGAGGGCGGCGAGCGCCGGCCGGGTCAGCGGCAGGATCACCCGGGCGAAGATCTGGCCGGGGCCGGCGCCGTCGATCGTCGCCGCCTCCTGGATCTCGTTCGGCAGGTCCCGCATGAACCCGTGCAGGACGAAGGTGTAGAAGCCGAGACCGAAGCCGACCTGGACCGCGATCAGCGCGTACAGGGTGTCGAAGGTCCCGGTCAGCTCACTGAACTTGCTCACCGGGATGAGCAGGATCTGCGGCGGCAGCAGGTTTCCGGCGAGCATGAGCAGCAGGATCGTGCGGCGCCCGGGAATCCGGTAACGGCTGAGCGCGAACGCGGCCAGCGCGGCCAGGACCAGGCTGAGCGCGACCGAGGGCACGGTGACCAGCATGCTGTTGATCAGGGCGCGGAGTTCGCCACCGTCGGTCCATGCCTGGCTGTACGTGTCCAGCGTGAACGAGTGTGGCAGGCTGCCGACCCCGTTCGCGGCGATGTCGTCGAACGTACGCGTCGACATGATCACGACCCAGAGGATCGGGGCGAGCCAGAGCAGGGACAGCAGGCCCATACCGAGGTGGAACGTGCCGGTCCTTAGTGCGCGGATCATGCGTCCTCCCGGAACGCGCGTACCAGGTAGCCGAGGATCACCGCGAGCGCGAGCACGAAGATGACCACGGCGATCGCGGAGGCGTAGCCCAGACGAAGGCTCTGGAACGCGGTCGAGTACATGTAGGTGCTCAGCAGTTCGGACGAGTGGTACGGCCCGCCCTTGGTGAGCGACCAGACGATGTCGAACGAGCGGAGCGAGTCGATCACGATGACCGAGAGCACCACCGCGTTGACCCCCTTGAGCTGGGGGATGGTGACGTTGCGCAGCCGCTGCCAGTTGTTGGCGCCGTCCATTTTGGCCGCCTCGTGCAATGCGGGGTCGATCGCCTTGAGCCCGGCCAGGTAGAGCACCATGACGTAGCCGATCTGCCGCCACAGGGCGGGCAGGATCACCGCGTAGAGCGCGGTCTCCGGGTCGGCGAGCCAGGGTCGGATCAGGTGTTCCAGGCCGACCGCGCGCAGCAGTTCGTCGGCGACCCCGTCCGGCTGGTAGAAGACCCGCCAGACCAGCGCGGTCACCACCAGGGAGAAGACCACCGGGGTGAAGAGCGCGGCCCGGTAGAAGCCGACCCCGCGCCGTTCCCGCTGGAGGATCAGCGCCATCCCGAAGCCGCCGATGACCGAGAGGCCACCGAAGAGCACCAGCCACAGCACCGTGTTGATCAGCGCGCCGCGGAAGGTCGCGTCGCCGGCCAACTCCGCGTAGTTGTCAAAACCGATGTACGTGGGCGGCTCGAGGCCGTCCCACCGGGTAAGGGAGAACCAGAACCCCTGTAGCGCGGGCCAGAACACCCAGATGCTCTCGACCGCGAAGGGTACGAGTACGAAGGCCACCAGCAGCGGCGACAGGGGCTTGCCCCGTCGCCGCCGCGGGCGGGTGTTGGCGGGTGCCGGCGGCTGTGCCGCCAGCACCCGCTCGTCAACGGAAGTCATCAGCCCTTGAAGACCTTCTCAGCTCCGGCCTGCCACTCGCGCAGAATCGCGTCGATCTGGTCGGGCTTGTCGATGAACTTGGTCAGTGCGGTGTCCGCGGTCGGCTGGAGCGCGTCGCTGGAGTCGCGGTTGAAGAACTGGGTCAGCTCCTGTGCGCTCTCCAGCATCGCCTTGCCCTTGGCCACCAGCGGCGAGTCCGACGCCTTCGCCTTTGGGTTCGCCGGCAGCACGATGCCGGCGCTGGCGGCGACGTACGCCTCCTGCGCCTCGACCGAGGACAGGTAGGTGAGCAGCGCCTTGGTGCCGGCCGGGTTCGCCGACTTGGCACTGGCGAAGAAGCCGTCGGTGGGGGCCTCCTCGGCCAGCGGCACCGCCGGGTCGATGATCGGGAACCGGAAGAAGTCCAGGTCGCCGAGGGCGTCCTTGGGGGCGGCGTCGGCGAAGAAGGTGCCGATCAGGAACATGCCGGTCTTGCCCGCCAGCAGCGCGGTGGTCGCCTCCTGGAACGGGTACGCCTTGCCCTTCGGGTCGAAGTACGGCAGCACCTCGCGCCACTTGGTGAAGACTGCCTTGACCTTCGGGTCGTCGAAGCGCTGCTTGCCGGCGAGCAGTTCGCGGTGGAACGGCGCGCCGTTGATCCGGATGTTCAGGTAGTCGAACCAGGCCGAGGCGACCCAGGGGGTGTCGCCGAGCCCGATGCCGATCGGTGGGACGCCCTTGCTCTGCAGGGTCTGGCAGAGCGTGACGAACTCGGCCCAGTTCTTCGGCTCCTGTACGCCCCACTTGGCGAAGTTCGACTTGCGGTAGAAGAAGCCCCACCAGTAGTTGTTCATCGGCACGAAGACCTTCTTGCCGGCCGCGTCGGTGGAGAGGGTGCGCAGCGACTCGGGGTAGTCGGCCATGCCCTGCCACACGTCGGAGACGTCCAGCAGCAGGTTCTTGCTGGCGTAGTCGTTCGCCACGGAGCCGGCGTACCAGGTGTAGAGGTCCGGCGGGTTCGCCGAGGTCAGGTACGTCGGCAGCTGGGTGCGGAAGGTCTCGGACGCGACCGTGTTGAGCGACGCGGCGCCCTTGCCCTGCTTGTTGAAGTTCTCAATGATCTTCTCCATCGCGACCTTCGCCTGCGGGGAGGAGAGGTTCGACTGGAGGGTGATGGCGCTGTTACCGCTTCCGCTGGGGCTGCTGGCGGAGCTGGCGCAGCCGACCAGGCTGCCCGCTCCGAGCACGCCGAGGCCGGCCAGGCCGACGTGCCCAAGGAACCGGCGACGACTCGGATCGAAGTCGTTCACGGGGGTGTGTCCCTTCCTCAACGACACGGTGCGTGACAGGTCGCGGTGTGTCGGTCCTGTAAACGGTGTGAGTCAGAAGGTTGCATCTGGGGCCAGCGACTGTCAAGATTTCTTCGTAATTAATGATTTGATCATTCGAAGGTCGGCGGACGGTGAGCCAGCATATGCGACGGCTTGAAGACAAGGTTGCCCTGGTCACAGGCGCAACGGGCGGAATTGGGGCGGCAACTGCCCGGCGGCTCGCCGCCGAGGGAGCGGCAGTCGGCCTGCTCGACATTCGCGATTCGGAAGCGCTCGCCGAAGAGATCAGAGCAGCCGGTGGGCGAGCACAATCGGTGATTACCGATGTGGCCGACGAGGCAGACTGGGCCGCCGCCGTGGCCGCCGTACGGGTCCAGTTCGGACCGGTGGACATCCTGGTCAGCAACGCCTACTTCCACGAACTCGCGCCCGCGCACGAGACCAGCCGTGAATCCTGGGACCGCCAACTCGCGGTCTGCCTAACCGGCAGCTTCCTCGGCGTCCGGGCCTGCCTCGACGACCTGCGGGCGAACCGGGGCGCGGTCGTGATCGTCTCCTCCGTACACGCGCTGATCGGAATCCCGGCCCACCCCGCGTACGCGGCGGCCAAGGGTGGCCTGGTCTCGCTCGGCCGCCAGCTCGCCGTCGAGTACGGCCCCGAGGTACGGGTGAACAGCGTCCTGCCCGGTCCGATCTTCACCGCCGCCTGGGACCGGGTGCCCGAAGAGGACCGGGAGCGTAGCGTCGCCCAGACCGTCGCCGGCCGGTTCGGCACCCCGGACGAGGTGGCCGCCACCGTGGCCTTCCTCGCCTCGCCCGACGCGGCCTATGTCACCGGCACCAGCCTGGTGGTGGACGGCGGTTGGACCGCGATGAAAGCCTCGGCCTGAAACATCGATTCTGACGAGCGAGAAGGCACCCAGAGCATTGGCACAGTACGCACGTCGCGGCATCCACGGTCAGACCGTCGAGATCCTGGCCCGGCGCATCCTGGCCGGCGAGATCCCCGAGGGAGCCACCCTCCACCTCGCCGCCCTCCAGCAGGAACTCGACGTCAGCCTCACCGTGCTACGCGAGGCGCTCAAGGTGCTCACCGCCAAGGGCATGGTGGACGCCCGGCAGAAGCGGGGCACCTTCGTCCGCCCCCGGTCGGACTGGAACCTGCTCGACGGAGACGTCATCCGCTGGCAGTTCGCCGACGGCGCCGACCCGCGCCTGCTCGACGCGCTGCAGGAGGTGCGTCTCATCATCGAACCCGCCGCCGCCCGGCTCGCCGCCACCCGGGCCAGCACGACCGACCTCGCCAACCTGGACGGCGCGCTGACGGAGATGTCCGCCGCCGAGGGTGACCCGGTCGCCGCGGTCGGCGCCGACCTGAACTTCCACCGCGCGCTGCTCGCCGCCACCCACAACGAGCTGCTCGAACGGATGGAGGTGGTGATGGAGACCGGCCTCGCCGAGCGAGACCGCCTGGTGCACGGGGTCGAACAGCACGACGACCCGGTGCCGAGCCACCGGGCGGTGGTGGACGCGATCCGCGCCGGTGACGCCACCGGCGCGGAAGAGGCGATGCGGGGACTGCTGGACAAGGCCGTCCGGGATGTCGAAAAGGTACGTCAACAGAAAGGCACCCGGTGAAGATCAGCCGTATCGAAACCTTCCTTGTTCCGCCCCGGTGGCTCTTCTGCCGGGTCGAGACCGACGAAGGGTTGATCGGGTGGGGCGAGCCCGTGGTGGAGGGGCGGGCCGAGGTCGTACGCAGCGCGGTCGAGGTGCTCTCCGAGTACCTCATCGGTGAAGACCCGCTCCGCATCGAACAGCACTGGCAGGTGCTCACCAAGGGCGGCTTCTACCGGGGCGGGCCGGTGCTCTCCAGCGCCGTCGCCGGACTCGACCAGGCGCTCTGGGACATCGCCGGGCAGGCGTACGGCGCCCCGGTGCACGCGCTGCTCGGTGGCCCCGTACGCGACCGGGTCCGGGTCTACTCCTGGGTCGGCGGGGACGACCCGAACGAGATCGCCGAAGCGGTCGCCGCCCAGGTCGAGGCCGGCATGACCGCGGTGAAGATGAACGCCTCCGGCCAGCTCTCGGCCATCCCCACCGCCGCCGAGGTGGCGAACGTGGTCCGCCGGGTCGCCGCCGCCCGCGAGGTGCTCGGCGACGGCCGCGACGTCGCCATCGACTTCCACGGCCGGGCCACCGCCGCCGGGGTACGTCGGATCCTGCCGGAGATCGCCCCGTTCCACCCGCTCTTCGTCGAGGAGCCGCTCCTGCCCGAGCAGGCGCACCTGCTGCACGACGTCGTCACCGCCTCGCCGGTCCCGGTCGCCACCGGCGAACGCCTCTTCGGCCGGGCCGAATTCCTCACCCCACTCCAGGCCGGGGTCGCGGTGCTGCAACCGGACCTGTCGCACGCCGGTGGCATCTCCGAGGTACGCCGGATCGGTGCGATGGCCGAGCCGTACGGCGCGGTGCTCGCCCCGCACTGCCCGCTCGGTCCGATCGCGCTCGCCGCCAGCCTGCAGATCGCCTTCTCCACCCCGAACTTCCTGATCCAGGAACAGAGCATCGGCATGCACTACCACGATGGCGGCGCGGAACTGCTCGACTACGTCGTCGACCCGGAACCGTTCCGCTTCGTCAACGGACACATCCGCCGCCCGGAGGCGCCCGGCCTCGGCATCACCGTGGACGAGGCGGCGGTCCGCGCCGCCGCCCGCGAGGGTCACGCCTGGCGTAACCCGGTCTGGCGGCACGACGACGGCTCCTTCGCCGAATGGTGACGCCCGCCGAGTCGCCCGAGGTGCGGATTCCACTGCGGGTCAGGCACGACCACCGCCTCGGCGGCCGCTGGACCAGCCTGACCGGCGGCGGTCGGCAGTGGCTCTGGACCGGCCCCGAACCCGGCCGCGACCAGGTGACCCCGGGCGACGCGTTCGTCGACGCCGGCGGGTTGGAGGAGTGCGTGCCGACCGTACGGGGTCTGCCGGACCACGGGGACGCCTGGTCCCGCCGCTGGCAGCCGACCGGTACGGACACCGCCACCGTCGAGTGCCCCGACTTCACCCTCACCCGCCGGCTCACCGACGAGGACGGGGTGGTGGTGGCCGACTACCGCCTGCTGGCCACCCCCGGATACCGGTTCGTCTGGGCCGCGCACGCCCTGCTCGACCTCTCACCGCAGGCCCGACTGGTGGCGCCCGCCGGCACCCCCACCCGGCTCTACCCGGAGGCGGCCGACCTCCTACCCGCAGGCGTCTGGCCGCGGGGCCGGCCGTGGCACATCGCCGACTGGCCCACCCCGGCCGGGCTGCCGCTGGAACGGTTCGGACCGGACGACGGCACCGCCCTCGGTGCGGTGCTGATCGGTTGCGCCCGGGTCCAGGTGGTCGACGGCCCGGACACGCTCACCCTCGAACTCCACTGCGCCGACCAGCCCCGCGCCACCGCCCTCTGGCGCAACCTGCGGGGCTGGCCGGACAACCGGCCGTACCGCAGCATCGGTGTCGAACCGATGCTCGGCACCGTCTTCGACCTGGCCGAGGCCGGCCTCGAAGCTGCTTCCGACGTGGCCGGCCCCGGTGCCGGCCCCGGTGCCGACACCGCGGTCGTACCGGCCAGCGGCGAAGTCACCTGGCAGCTCACCCTCACCGCCCACCGATCGCCCGGAGGCGACCACCGATGAACCTGCTCGACACCCTGCGTACCCACCGGCTGCTGGCGATCGTCCGGGGCGACGATCCCACGGCCGCGCTCGCCACCGTGCTCACCCTCGCCGACAGTGGCGTCAACCTGATCGAGGTCTCGCTCACCAGCACCGACGCGTACGGGGTGATCAGCCGAGCGCGCGCCGCCCTCGGCGCCGGGTACGCCCTCGGCGCCGGCACCGTACTCACCGCCGAACAGGCCGGGCAGGCCGCCGAGGCCGGAGCGACCTACCTGGTCACCCCGGCTGTCGCGCCGAGTCTCGAAGAGGCCGGCCGGCTCGGGCTGCCGGTGCTGGCCGGCGCGCTCACCCCGACCGAGGTGGTCCAGGCGACCACCGCCGGGGCAGCCGCGATCAAGCTCTTCCCCGCCTCGATCGGCGGCCCGGAGTACCTGCGTGCCCTGCGCGACCCGTTCCCGCGTACGCCGTTCGTGCCGGTCGGCGGCGTCGACGCGGCCGGCGCCCGCAGCTACCTGGACCGGGGCGCGGTGGCGGTCGGCGTCGGCTCGCCGCTGCTCGGCGACGCGGTCCGGGGCGGTGACCTCGACGCGTTGCGCAAGCGCGTCGCCGACTTCCTGGTCGCGGTGGCGGCGGCACCCGGCGCGGCGTCGTGACCGGCACACCCCTGGGCGTGGACGTGCTGACGCTCGGCGAGACGATGGCGGCGTTCCGCGCCCCGGCGCCGCTGCGGCTCGGCGGCACCCTCTCGCTCTCGGTCGCCGGTGCCGAGTCGAACGTGGCGATCGGCCTGGCCCGGCTCGGTCACCGGGTGAGCTGGATCGGGGTGACCGGCGCGGACGAGCCGGGCGAACTGATCCGCCGTACGCTGCGCGCCGAAGGCGTCGACCTGACCCTGGCCCGGGTCGACCCGGACGCGCCCACCGGCCTGATCCTGTTCGAGGCGCGGGTCGGCGACATCAGCCGGGTCACCTACTACCGGAGCGGGTCGGCCGGCTCGCGGCTGAGCGTCGACGACGTACCGGCCGCCTTCGCCGCAGCCGAGCGGAAACCCCGGATCCTGCACGTCACCGGCATCACCGCCGGACTCGGCGACCAGCCGTACGCGGCGGTGGTGGCAGCCGTCGACGCGGCCCGCGCCGCCGGCACCCTGGTCTGCCTCGACGTCAACCACCGCCAGCGGGTCTGGTCGGTCGAGCGGGCCGCCGCCGCGCTCCGACCCCTGCTGCCCTCGATCGACCTGGTGGTCGCCTCCGACGACGAACTCGGCGTACTGAGCGACCACCCCGATCCGGTCGCCGCGCTGCTCGCGGCCGGGATCCCCGAGGTCGTGGTCAAACACGGCGGCCAGGGCGCCACCAGCCACACCAAGCGGGGGAGCGTCCACACCCCCGCCCGCTCGGTGCCGGTGCTCGACACCATCGGCGCCGGGGACGCGTTTGTCGCCGGGCTCCTCTCCGGCCTGCTCGACCGGCTCGACGTCGCCGACCGGCTCGACCGGGCGGTCACCACCGGTGCGTTCGCGGTCGCCACCCGGGGCGACTGGGAGGGGCTACCCACCCGCGCCGAGCTGTCGCTGCTCGACCACGCCCCGGGCAGCGCCGTACGCTGACCCGCTTCGACCCGTACCGACCTGTCGGGCCCCGTCGGGGGTCCGCTGACAGTTGTGCCACCACCGACCACCCCCCCCAGGAGGAGACGATGCGGCTCACCGAGCCGACCCCGTGGAGCGATGACCGGTTCGAACTGGGCGAGGGTGCCCGCTGGGTGGATGACCGGCTGGTCCTGGTCGACCTGCTCGCCGGCCGGCTCTACGAGACCACCGGTGACGCCCCGGCACCGCTGCGCGAGTCGCGCCGGGTGGACGCCCCGCTCGGTGCGGTGGCACCGATCGGCGGACGGCCGGGCGACTGGATCGCCGCGACCGGCACCGGGCTCGCCGAGCTGGCCGGCGCCGACGGGCACCGTCAACTCGTCGACCTGGAGAGCGGCAACCCGTCACCGGCCCGGATGAACGACGGCGTCGCCGACCCGCACGGCCGCTTCTGGGCCGGGAGCATGGCGTACGACACCACCCCGGGCGCCGGCACCCTCTACCGGTACGACAGCACCGGCACGACTCCCGTGGTCACCGGGCTGACGATCACCAACGGGCCGGCGTTCGACGCCACCGGCACCACCATGTACCTGGCCGACACCGCCCGGGGCGAGGTGGACCGGTTCACCGTCGACCCGGCCACCGGGGCGCTCTCCGGTCGTACCCCGTTCCTGCGGCTCGCCGGGGCCGAAGGCGCGCCCGACGGCATGACCGTCGACGCCGCCGGGCACCTCTGGGTGGCCCTCTGGGGCGGGTACGCGGTCCGCCGCTACCGCCCGGACGGCACCCTCGACCGCGAGCTGCGCCTGCCGGCGGCCCAGCCCACCAGCGTCTGCCTCGGCGGTCCGGGGCTGCGTCGGCTCTTCGTCACCACGGCCCACCTGGGCCTCGACCCGCGTGGCCCGCTCGACGGTGCCCTGCTCGCCGTCGACGTCGAGGTCCCCGGCACCCCGGCCCAGTCGGTTGATCATGAGGTTGAGGACATCCGACTCTGACCCTCCATACCGAGCCTGGCTGTGGCGGTGGTTGCGGCTCACCGCCAACCGGCTAGTTCCGATCTCCGACGGGCAGTTGGTAGTCGAGCATCGAAAGGTCCGAACGTATGAGGAAACGAGTCACCTCGAAGGGCTGGTCATCGGCGTCGTAGCTGGTGTGCAGCACTTCGAGGATCGGCACGCCGACGGGTGCGCCGACCTCCGCTGCCTCCTGTGGTGTCGGAAGCCGGGCGCTGACTTCCTCCCGCACCCGGGCCAGACGATGACCGGCGCGCTCGAGTTGTTCATAGAGTGAACCTGGGCCGAGTTTGCTCTCGGTGGGGAAAGCCGACCGCTGCGCCAGGGCCAGGGCCAGGGGAAGGTAGGTGGTCCCGACCTGTACCGGCTCGTCGTCAGCGGAGTAGTGGTTCGTTCGGCACAGAACCTCGTCGTCGTGCGGGTCGAGTCGGAGCCGGGCGGCCACGTCGGCGGGCGCTCGCAGGCGCCGGATATCGGAACAGGCTGTCGTCGGTATCCGGCCTTGGACACCCACCTCGATTCGGAACGGTGACACGCCGCTCTCGGCTCGAAGTCGTCGTGAGTACCGGTAGGGCGCGATGCGGGCAAGGAGTGGCCGTCGCCGTACGAACAGGTCGTACAGCCGGCTGACCGTCCGCGCCCATTCGCCGGCCGCTCTCGTCACCAAGGCTCGGTCTGACGCGGAGCCGTCGATGGCGGTGTCGCGAGGTGGGGTGTTCACCGATGAGATGTGTAGCCGCGCTAAGCGCGCCGTGTCTTCGAGCGTCTGCCGGTAGGTCGCCAGTGCGCGGAGGTCGGGCATGATGGGTGCTCGCGCCGGACGGCGTCGGGGTAACGCAGGTGGGCACTGGGCTGCCAACACGCTGAGTTCGTCACCGGTGCCGAAGACGCGGTCGAGCGCGCTGCCCAACCGCTCGTGGGGGTTCCGCTGTCCGGTCTCCATCTCCCACAGATAGGTGCGGGAGTAGTGGGCGAGACGGGCGAGCTTGCGTAGCGAAAGCCCGTGTTCCTGACGGAGTTCCTTCAGGCGCTGGGCAAAGCGTGATTGTGCGGCTTCAATCGGGCTGTTCATGGGCATCCCTCGGAGGTGCGCCAGCGGTTGCCAGAGTGGTCCGTGCGGTGGACGGATCGAGTCGCAGTTGGACGAGGGCGATACCGGCGAGCACCAGGATCATGCCGGCGACCATCGGCGCGGTGACGGGCTCCTTGAGCACGAGGGCGCCAAGTACCACGGCCACGACCGGAAGTAGGTAGGTGGTGGTAGAGGCCGCCGTCGACCCGAGGTCGCTGATGAGCCGGTAGTTCAGGACGTAGGCGAGGCCGGTCCCCACGGTGCCGAGTATGACCAGGCTGCTGACCGGAACGGCGCTCCACGTCGGCACGGTCAGGCCGCCGAAGGGCAGGGCGAGGATGAGCAGCGCCGTACCAACGGCGAGCTGGCACGTCGAGAGCATGATCGGGGGAATGCCCCGTCCGGCGAGGTGCCTGCCCATGTAGACGTAGCTGAGGCCGTAGCTCGCGGAAGCGGCCAGACAGGCCAGCCCGCCCCAGCTCGCGATCTCCGTCGCCGATTCCCACGGTGTGAAGATCAGCACCGTACCGGCGAAGCCGGATGCGATTCCGGCAGCGCGCCAACCGTTGACCGCGCGATCGGTTCCGGCCAGGACTGCTACCAGCATCGTCCACAGCGGTGTGGTGGCGTTGAGTACGCCGGCCACGTTCGAGCCGACGGTCTGCTCCCCGATGCCGAACAGCGTGTACGGAACGGCGTTGGCGAGTAGTGCCGCAACGACGAGATGTGCCCAGATGCGCCGGCCCGACGGGAGGGGCATCTGGCGTACCAGGGCGATGGGCGCAAGCACCATGACCCCGAGTAGGAGTCGGGCCAGGACGATCTGCACCGGAGTGAACCCGCGCAGGGCCAGCTTGATCCACAAGAAGCCCGAACCCCAGATCAGGGCCAGCAGGGCCAGTCGCGCGATGCTTCCACGGTCGATCCGGGTTCCCACATCAATCCTCGATCGGCATCTCGTAGTCCAGGCCGTTCAGGTCGCCGCGCATGGTGAACCTGGTGACCTCGAACGGCCGGCCTTCGGCGTCGTACCCGGTGTGCAGCACCTCGATGATCGGTACGCCGGGCGGTACGGCGAGTCGGGCCGACTCGTCGGTGCTCGGCATGCGTGCGCTGACCTCTTCCCGGATCCGGGCGATGGGATACCCGAGGTCTTCGAACCTGGCGTAGATGCTGCCGGTCCCGAGCGTCTTCTCTGTGGCGAGGACGGAATCGCCGGCGATGTCGACCGGAATGTAGGTGACGCCGAGCTGGACCGGCTCCTCGTCGGCGTAGTACCAGTTCTCCCGCCGCACGACCTCGGACGTCGCCGGGTCGAGCGAGAGTCGGTCGGCCACGTCGAGCGGTGGACGCTCGCGCGTCACCGAGCGGCATTCCGTACGCGGGGCCCGTCCCTGCCGGCTGACCTCGATCCGGAATGGTGACAGCCCGGTCTCCTGACGCAACCGGCGTGAGTAGCGGCTTGCGCCAAGTCGGATGAGCGGCCAGCGTTTTCGGACGAAGACACCCCGTCCGTGCTGTGCGACCACCAGACCTTCGGACTGAAGGATGCTGATCGCTTCCCGCGCGGTGTTGCGCGCGGTGCCGTACGTCATCGACAGCTCGCGCTCGGACGGCAGTCGGGCATCTGCGCGCAGCTCACCGCGATCGATGGCGGCACGGAGGTCATCCGCGATTCGCCGGCTCGCGGGTCGCTTGTCTGGTTCGGGTCGCTCGGTCAACTGCTCCACCCGTCTCTGGGACACCAGTCATCGAGTGTAACGCAACTGGCTTAAGCCAGTTGCTTCTGCGGGTCGCGGTGCTCACGTTGACGGCGGGCCGGTCGGTGGGACAGCATGGCGCAACGAGAGCGGTGCGCGGAGGAACCCGGTGTGAGTCCGGGGCGGTCCCGCCACTGTGACCGGGGAGTGACCCCTCACGCACGGGCCACGGCCGAAAGGCCGGAAGGTCGAGGGGAAGCGTCGATCCGGGAGTCAGGAGACTCCGACCGCTCGCACCACCCAGCCAACGCGGGCGTGGACACCCGCGGAAGGGACTTGAGCATGGCTTCTGCGCGCCTGAGTGGGCGATGACCCCGCCGTACCCGTTCTCCGCCGTCGTCGGCCTGGCCGAACTGCGACTCGCCCTGCTCCTCAACGCGGTCTCCCCGGCCATCGGCGGGGTGCTGGTCCGTGGCGAGAAGGGCACCGCGAAGTCGACAATCGTCCGGGCCCTCGCCGCGCTGCTGCCCGACGTCGACGTGGTCCCCGGCTGCCGGTTCGCCTGCGACCCGGCCAACCCCGACGGCGACTGCCCGGACGGCCCGCACGAGCCCGGTGCGACCGCCGTACGACGCCGCGCCACCCTGGTCGAGCTGCCGGTCGGCGCCACCGAGGACCGGGTCGTCGGCACCCTGGACCTGCAACGCGCCCTCGCCGACGGGGTCAAGGCGTACGAGCCGGGCCTGCTCGCCGCCGCCCACCGTGGCGTGCTCTACGTCGACGAGGTCAACCTGCTTCCGGACCACCTGGTCGACCTGCTGCTCGACGCCGCCGCGATGGGCCGGGCACACGTCGAACGGGACGGGGTCTCGGTCAAGCACGCGGCCCGCTTCCTGCTCGTCGGCACGATGAACCCGGAGGAGGGCGAACCCCGCCCCCAGTTGGTGGACCGGTTCGGGCTGGTGGTGGCCGTGGCCGCACCCCGCGAGGCGCCCGCCCGGGCCGAGGTGGTGCGCCGGCGGCTCGCGTACGAGACCGACCCGGTGGGCTTCGCGGCGCGCTGGGTGGAGGAGGACGCCGTACTCGCCCGGCGGATCGCGGCCGCCCGGCTGCGGCTGCCCTCGGTGCGGCTGCCCGACGCCGAACTGGACCGGATCGCGACCATCTGCCTCGAGTACGGGGTCGACGGGCTCCGCGCCGACATCGTGGTCGCCCGGACCGCCGTGGCGCTCGCCGCCTGGCACGACCGGGACGTGGTGACCGCCGATGACGTCGCCGCCGCCGCCCGGCTGGCGCTGCCACACCGGCGCCGCCGGGACCCGCTCGACCCGCCCGGCACCGACCAGGACAAACTCGAGGAACTGCTCCGTGAACACGGCGGCGACGCCGACCCGGAGCCGGAACCGCCGGCCGGGCCGGACGACGGCCCCGACGACACACCGCCCGACAGCCCGCCGGACGGACCTCCGAACGGGCCCCACGGCGGCCCGCCACCGGGCGGCGGCGACCCGGGCCCGGACGGTCCGAGCCGGGACGACACCCCGGACGGCCCGCCCGCGTCGGAGCCGGCGAGCCCGGACGAGCAGCCCGCACCGGAGCGGCAGCCGGAGCAGTCGAACGCCGGCGGCCCACCACCGGTCGCCGCGACGCAGCCGTACCGGACCCGGCCCCTGGCGGTACGCGGACGGGGCACCGGCGCGCACACCGGCCGCCGTTCCCCGTCGTACGCCCGGCGCGGCCGGGTGGTCGGCGCCCGGCTGCCGGCCGGCCGGGTGACCAGCCTGCACCTGCCCGCCACCCTGCTCGCCACGGCCCGGCGCGGCGCCCGCGTGGTCACGGCGGCGGACCTGCGTGAGGCGGTGCACGTGGGACGCGAGGCGAACCTGGTGCTCTTCGTGGTCGACGCCTCCGGTTCGATGGCGGCCCGGCGCCGGATGCGGGTGGTGAAGACCGCCGTCCTCTCCCTGCTGCGTGACGCCTACCAGCGGCGCGACAAGATCGGCATGATCACGTTCCGGGGGACCGGGGCGAGCACGGTGCTCGAGCCGACGGCGAGCCACGAGGTCGGTGTGCTGCGCCTGGCCGAACTGCGCACCGGCGGCCGGACCCCGCTCGCCGCCGGCCTGCGCCAGGCCGCGCGGACCCTCGACAGCGAACGGCGCCGCGACCCGCGGCGTCGCCCCCTGCTGGTCGTCGTCACCGACGGCCGGGCGACCAGCGGGCCGGACCCGTTGACGGTCCTGCCCGCCCTCGGCGACGTCGCCTCGGTGGTCGTCGACTGCGAGTCCGGACCGATCCGGCTCGGACTGGCCCGGCGGCTCGCCACCGCCCTGGCCGCCGACTGCGTCCCGCTGGACGCGCTGCACACTCTCGGAAAGGCGGCCTGACATGCCCCAGGGCAAGCCGGAACAGATACCCGACGACGGCCTGACCACACGCGCTCGGCGCCGCCAGCCGGTCCTGGCCGTCCACACCGGTCAGGGCAAGGGCAAGTCGACCGCCGCGTTCGGGATGGCGCTGCGGGCGTGGAGCGCGGGTTGGCCGATTGCCGTCTTCCAGTTCGTGAAGAGCCCGAAGTGGAAGGTCGGCGAGGAGACCGCACTGCGCACCCTCGGCGAGAGCGGCCAGGGCGGCAGCGTGGTCTGGCACAAGATGGGCGAAGGCTGGTCCTGGATCCAACGTCCGGGCACCGAGCGGGACCACGCGGTCGAGGCGGCCGAGGGTTGGGCGCAGATCAAGCGGGACCTCGCCGCCGAGGCGTACCGCTTCTACGTGCTGGACGAGTTCACCTACCCGATCAAGTGGGGCTGGATCGACATCGCGGACGTGGTCGCGACACTGCGCGACCGGCCCGGCAACCAGCACGTGGTGATCACCGGCCGGGACGCTCATCCGGACCTGGTCGACCTCGCCGACCTGGTCACCGAGATGACCAAGGTCAAGCACCCGATGGACGCCGGCCGCAAGGGCCAGCAGGGCATCGAGTGGTGAACGTACCCCGACTGGTCATCGCGGCACCGGCCTCCGGCCACGGCAAGACCACCGTCGCGACCGGCCTGCTCGCCGCGTTCGCCGCGCGTGGCGTACGGGTGGCCGGCTTCAAGGTCGGCCCGGACTACATCGATCCCGGTTACCACACCCTTGCCGCCGGCCGGCCGGGCCGGAACCTGGACCCGGTGATGGTCGGTGAGGAACTCGTCGGGCCGCTCTTCGCGCACGGCGCCGCCGGGGCCGACCTTGCCGTGGTCGAAGGCGTCATGGGCCTGTACGACGGTCGGGTCGGCGCGGGTGACTTCGGCTCCACCGCCCACGTCGCGGCGCTGCTCGACGCACCGGTGCTGTTGGTCGTCGACGCCTCCGCGCAGGCGCGCTCGGTCGCCGCACTGGTGCACGGCTTCCGGTCGTTCGGCTCGGCCGCGACCGGGGCGGTCCGGATCGCCGGCGTCCTGCTCAACCGGGTCGGCTCCGACCGGCACGAGCAGTTGCTCCGGGACGCCTGCGCCGAGGTCGGCACACCGGTGCTGGGCGTACTGCGCCGGCACGCGGTGATCGCCGCCCCCTCCCGCCACCTGGGCCTGGTGCCGGCGGTGGAGCGGCGCGCCGAGGCGCTCGAATCGGTGGCCGCGCTGGCGAGCCTGATCACCGAGAGTGTCGACCTGGATGGCGTACTGGCGGTGGCCCGGAGCGCGCCGCCGCTGGTCGCGCGCGCCTGGGAGCCCCCGACGGTCGAGGTCGCCGGGCCCCGTCCGGTGGTCGCGATCGCCGGTGGACCGGCGTTCAGCTTCGGGTACGCCGAGACCACCGAACTCCTGCGCGCCGCCGGCGCCGAGGTGGCCGTGGTCGACCCGCTGCACGACGAACAGTTGCCGGACGGCACGGCCGCCCTGGTGGTGGGCGGCGGGTTCCCCGAGGTCTACGCCGAGCAGCTCACCGCCAACGCGCCGCTGCGCGCCGAGGTGGCCCGGCTCGCCGCGACCGGGGCGCCGATCGCCGCCGAGTGCGCCGGCCTGCTCTGGCTCAGCCGGAGCCTGGACGGTGCGCCGATGTGCGGGGTGCTCGACGCGGAGGCGGTGATGACCGACCGGCTCACCCTGGGTTACCGGGACGCGGTCGCGCTGAGCGACAGCGTGCTCGCGCCGACCGGCACCCGGGTCACCGGGCACGAGTTCCACCGCACCACCGTGACCCCCAGATCGGGTACGGCACCGGCCTGGGCCTGGCGGGACGCCGCACCCGAGGGCTTCGTCTCCGGCGGCGTGCACGCCTCGTACCTGCACCTGCACTGGGCCGGGACACCGTCCCTGGCCCGGAACCTGGTGGCCGCGTGTCGCTGATCGTCGGCGTCGGTGCCCGGCCGGGCGTGGACTCCGACGAACTCGACGCCCTGGTCGGTGCGGCGCTCGCCGCGATCGGGCTGGCCCCGGAGCGGGTGGCCGCGTTGGCCACGGTCGACCGTCGGGTGGTCGAACCGGGCCTGGTCGAGGTCGCCGGCCGACGGGGTTGGCCACTGGTCGGCTATCCGGCGCTGGAACTGGCCCGGGAGGCGGTGCCGCACCCGTCGGCGCTGGTCCGGGCGGCAACCGGTACGCCGAGCGTGGCCGAGGCCGCCGCGCTGCGCGCCGTACGCGACCGGGGCGCCGAGCCTGTCCTGCTGTTGCCAAAGCGGGCCAGTGGTGCGGCCACGGTGGCGGTGGCCGGACCGGCCGGTGAGGTGGACGCGTACCGTCACGACGGCGGTTAGCGGCACCCGCGCCACCAGCGCGAACGAGCACCGCGACGCCAGCGCGAACGAGCACCGGCGCGCCCGGCGCGAACGAGCACCGGCGCGCCCGGCGCGAACGAGCACCACGGGGACCAGCACAGCAAGGAGACACATATGAGCGGGAGCAGCGGCGGCAAGGTGGACCACCGGATCGATCCGGCCGACGGGGAACTCGCCCAGTTCTGGCGGGAACGGCACCTCTGCACCCTCACCACCCTCCGCGCCGACGGTACGCCGCACGTGGTGCCGGTCGGCGCCACCTTCGACGCCGACGCCGGCCTGGCCCGGGTCATCTCCTCACGTACCTCCCGGAAGGTGCTCAACCTCGGCACCGAGGGCGGCCCGGTGGCGGTCTGCCAGGTCGACGGTCGCCGCTGGTCGACGATCGAGGGGTACGCGGTGGTCCGGGACGACGCCGCGACGGTGGCCGACGCGGAACGCCGCTACGCGCAGCGTTACCGCCAGCCGCGTCCGAACCCCGAGCGGGTGGTCATCGAGATCCGGGTGACCCGCATCCTCGGCAATGTCTGAGCACCCGCCAGTGTCTGAGCCCTCGGCGATGGCAGCGGACCCGGACCAGCCGGACGCCGTGGTCACCGTCGTCGGCATCGGTGCCGACGGCTGGGCCGGGCTGAGCGGACCGGCCCGCGCCGCCCTCCGCTCGGCCGAGGTGCTGCTCGGCAGTGCCCGCCAGTTGGCGCTGCTGCCCGAGCCGGCCGACCTGCCCGGCGCGGGCACGAGCATGCTACGGATCGCCTGGCCGTCGCCGATGCTGGCCGCACTGCCCGGCCTGCTCGACGCCCACGCCGGTCGGGCGGTCGTGGTCCTGGCCAGCGGCGACCCGATGTTCTTCGGGGTGGGCACGACACTGACCCGGCTGCTCGGACCCGAACGGGTACGGGTCGTCCCGCACCCGTCGTCGGTCTCGCTCGCCTGCGCCCGGCTCGGCTGGCCGCTCGACGAGGTCGAGGTGGTGAGTCTGGTCGGGCGGGCGGTCGAACGGCTGCACCGCTTCGTGCACCCGGGCCGGCGGCTGCTCGTCCTCAGCGCCGACGGGCGCACCCCGGCGGCGGTCGCCGCCCTGCTCACCGCCCGTGGCTACGGCGGGAGCGGGGTGACCGTACTGGAGTCGCTCGGCGGGCCGGACGAGCGGATCCGCACCGGCACCGCCGCCGGGTGGGAGGAGACAGTCGGCCCGCTCAACGTCGTCGCGGCCCACTGCCAGGCCGACCCCGGCGCCCCGCCGCGCCCGCCCGTCCCCGGCCTGCCCGACGACGCGTACGAGCACGACGGTCAGATCACCAAACGCGAGATCCGCGCGATCACCCTGGCCCGACTCGCGCCCACCCCCGGGCAACTGCTCTGGGACGTCGGTGGCGGTGCCGGCAGCATCGCGATCGAGTGGCTCCGTACGCACCCGTCCTGCCGGGCGGTGGCGATCGAACGCGACCCGGTGCGGGCGGACCGGATCGGGGTCAACGCCGCCGCGCTCGGGGTGCCGGAGCTACATGTCGTACGCGGCGCGGCACCGGAGGCGCTGTCCGGGCTGGAAGCACCCGACGCGGTCTTCGTCGGCGGCGGCGTGACCGTTCCAGGTCTGCTCGACCGGTGCTGGCAGGCGCTGCGGCCGGGTGGGCGGTTGGTGGTCAACGCGGTCACCCTGGAGTCGGAGCGAACCGTCGGCGACGCGTACGGGCGGCTCGGCGGCGACCTGATCCGGCTGTCGGTCCAGCGGGCGGCGCCGGTTGGCAACTTCACCGGTTGGCGGCCGATGCTGCCGGTGACCCAGTGGACGGTGGCGAAAGCATGACGGTCTTCTTCATCGGCGCCGGTCCGGGCGCAGCGGATCTGATCACGGTTCGGGGCCGGGACCGGTTGGCAGCGGCGCCGGTCTGCCTCTACGCGGGCAGCCTCGTTCCGCCGGAACTGCTCGCGTACTGCCCGCCCGACGCCCGGCTGGTGGACACGGCGAACCTGAACCTGGACGAGATCGTGGCCGACCTGCTCGCCGCGCACCGCGCCGGCCTGGATGTGGCCCGGTTGCACTCCGGTGACCCGTCGGTGTTCAGCGCCGTGGCGGAGCAGATGCGCCGCCTCGACGCACTGGAGATCCCGTACGAGGTGGTGCCCGGCGTTCCCGCGTTCGCGGCGGCGGCCGCGGCGCTGCGTCGGGAGCTGACCGTGCCGGGCGTCGGCCAGACGGTGATCCTGACCCGGACCGCCGCGCGGGCCACCCCGATGCCGGCGGGGGAGGACCTGGCCACGCTCGGTCGCAGCCGGGCCACGCTCGTGCTGCACCTGGCAGTGCAGCGGATCGAGGAGCTGGTCGAGGAGCTGGTGCCGAACTACGGCGCCGACTGCCCGGTCGCCGTGGTGGCGCGGGCCAGCCGGGAGGACGAACTGGTGCTGCGGGGCACCCTGGCCGACATCGCCGGGCAGGTCCGGTCGGCCGGGATCGTCCGTACCGCCGTGGTCGTCGTCGGTTCGGTCCTCACCGCCGCCGCCTTCCCGGACAGCCACCTCTATTCGACCGACCGTTGCCGTGCCTGATCCCGCCCCCGCGCCGAGGGGTCGGAGCAGGCGGTCGGTGGAGCCGGCGCGCCGGTCAGTGGGTCCGGCCGACGATGGTGCCGGCGCGGTCGATCACCACCACGTCGACGGCCACGTCCGCCCCGCGCAGCACCTCCATCGAGGTGTTCCGGGCACCGGCGGCCACCAGGTCGCCCAGCGGCAACCCGACCGCCTGACACTGCCGCAGCGCGTCCAGGGCGGTGTTCGCTTCGCGTACCCCCTCGACCAGCGCCGGGTCCGCGCCGGCCTGGGCGACCAGCTCCGCCAGGGCGGGGAAATCCACCTGCGACCGGCCGGAGTGCAGGTCGAGGTGGCCGTTGGCGAGCTTGGTCAGCTTGCCGATGCCGCCCGCCACGGTGAGTCGGGGAATCGGGTGCCGGCGCAGGTACTTCAGCACCGCGCCCGCGAAGTCGCCCATGTCCAGCAGCGCGTCCTCGGGCAGCCCGTACAGCTCAGTGGCGACCCGTTCGGAAGTGCTGCCGGTGCAGGCGGCGACGTGCGGGTGTCCGGCGGCGCGCGCCACGTCGATGCCGCGCCGGATGCTGTCGATCCAGGCCGAGCAGGAGTACGGCACCACGATCCCGGTGGTGCCGAGAATGGAGAGCCCGCCGAGGATGCCGAGCCGGGGGTTCCAGGTGTGCCGGGCGAGTTCCTCGCCCCGCTCGACCGAGACCTCCACGAAAACGTCCCCGGTGCCGCCGTGCCGGTCCGCGACCTCGGCCACCGCTCGGCGCATCATCTCCCGGGGAACCGGGTTGATCGCCGGTTCACCGACCGGCAGCGGCAGGCCCGGCTTCGTCACCGTGCCGACCCCCACGCCGGCCTGGAACACCACCCCGACACCGGCCGGTGCCGGCCGTACGGTGACGTAGACCAGTGCGCCGTGCGTCACGTCGGGGTCGTCACCGGCGTCCTTCACCACCCCGGCCAGCGCCATCCGGTCGTCCAGCGCCTCCCGGGCCAGCGCGAACGACGGCCGCTGTCCCTTCGGCAGGGTGATCTCCACCGGGTCTGGAAAGGAACCGGTGAGCAGAGCGGTGTACGCGGCGGTGGTGGCCGCGGTGGCGCAGGCACCGGTCGTCCAGCCGTACCGCAGCGGGGTCGACGTCTTGCCGCTGGTCACCGGCCCAGCATGCCGGTTGCCCGAAGATCGACGCAGCGGGGGGTCCGATGAGCGGGTTCACCGTGCTGCTGCTCGGCGGCACCGGGGAGGCCCGTCGCCTGGCGGCGCTGCTGGCGTGGGAGCGGCCGGACCTGCGGGTGGTGACCTCGCTCGCCGGCAGGGTGGCCCGACCGGCACTGCCCGACGGGGAGGTCCGGATCGGCGGGTTCGGTGGCCCGGCGGGGCTGGCCGACTGGCTGCGTCGGGAACGGGTCGGTGCGGTGGTCGACGCGACCCATCCGTTCGCCGCCCGGATCAGCACCTCGGCGGTCACCGCCTGCGCGGAGGTCGGGGTGCCGCTGCTGGTCGTACGCCGACCGGGCTGGACCGAGCGGCCTGGTGACGACTGGCGGCGGGTGCCGTCACTGCAGGCCGCCGCCGAGATGGTCGCCGGCCTGGGGGAGCGGGTCTTCCTCAGTACCGGGCGGCAGAGCGTGGCCGTCTTCGCCGGGTTGGACCGGCACTGGTTCCTGGTCCGCTCGGTGGACCCACCGGACCCGCCGCTGCCGCGCCGCCTGGCGGTGGTGCTGGACCGGGGGCCGTTCACCGTCGCCGGTGAGCTGGAGTTGTTGCGCCGGTACGAGATCGAGGTGCTGGTCACCAAGGACAGTGGCGGCACGATGACGGCCGCGAAACTGGAGGCGGCCCGCGAGTTGGGTCTTCCGGTGGTGCTGGTCGACCGTCCGCCGACCCCGCTCGCCGAGCGGGTGGAGCGGATCGAGGAGGTCGTCTCGTGGCTGCCCGGGCTGCCGGGCATCCCGGGTTCGTAGTTTCGCTCGTTCACCCGTCCGGCAGGTCTCTTCGGCAACCAACGCGCGGTCACGTTCTGCGTACGGCCTGATCACGACGCTCACGTTTGAGCGTCGGCTCGGTAACCGGGTGACCCGCCACCTCTGATCTCTGGCGCAATGGCAGGAGCGACCAACCGCGGTGGTCCGATCGTGGGCCCGGGGCTGTGTCGAACCGTGCCGAATCCATCGGCCCGGGCCTCTCACCACCGACGTGTATCGGAGGTAGGCGATGGCTACCACCCGCCGATCGGCTCCACTGGCGGTTCTGCTCGGCACCCTGGCCCTGACCGTGTCCGCCACACTGGTCGGCTGCTCCGCCACCGGCGAGGACGACCGTGGGTCGGCGCGCCCCCCGGTCTCCCGGGGCGAGGACGAGGACAGGCAATGGCCCGGCAAGCAGGGCTCGTCCACCGAGGACGACCCCGAGTCGACCTTCGCCGTCGACATCGACACCGCGTCGTACGGTTACGCCTCACGCCTGCTCAGGGAGGGGCGGTGGCCGGAGCGGGACAAGGTACGGCCGGAGGAGTTCGTGAACTCCTTCGAACAGGACTACCCGGAGCCGAGCGGGGACGGCTTCGCGGTGCACATCGACGGGGCCAGCCCGCCGGCCAGTCACGGCCCCTCGATCGAGGAGGAGCTCCGCCTGATGCGGGTCGGGTTGCAGACCCGTTCCGAGGAGGCGGAGAGCCGGCCGGACGCCGCCCTGACCTTCGTCGTGGACACCTCCGGTTCGATGGCGGAGCCGGGCCGGCTCGACCTGGTCCAGGACGCGCTGCACACCCTCGTCGACCAGCTTCGGCCTACCGAATCGGTGGCCATCGTGGCGTTCAGCGGCGAGGCCCGGGTGGTACGGGAGATGACCCGCGTCTCCGACGCCGAGCGACTGCACTCCGCCATCGACTCGTTGCGGCCGGAGAGCTTCACGAACCTGGAGGCGGGACTGGTGCTCGGCTACCAGGTTGCCCGGGAGGGCTTTCGCGTCGGCCAGACGAACCGCGTGATCATCCTCTCCGACGGGTTGGCGAACTCCGGACAGACCGGTGCCGATTCCATCCTGCGGCAGGTCCGGGAGGAGGCGGACAAGGAGATCGCGCTGCTCGGGGTCGGTGTCGGCGGCGAGTACGGCGACGCCCTGATGGAGAAGTTGGCGGACCGAGGCGACGGGTTCGTGGTGTACGTCGGCGACCGCACGCGGGCGCGGGAGGTCTTCGTACGGCAGTTGCCGGCGACGTTGACCGTACGGGCTCTGGACGCCAAGGTGCAGGTGACGTTCGATCCCGCGACGGTCAGTTCGTACCGGCTGGTCGGGTACGAGAACCGGGCGCTCGCCGACGACGACTTCCGGGACGACCGGGTCGACGGTGGCGAGGTGGGCCCGGGGCACAGTGTCACCGCGCTCTACGAGGTACGGCTCACCGGTGAGCGGCCCGCCTCGGCGCGTGCGGCCCAGGTACGGGTGCGCTGGCTCGACCCGGCCGACCAGACGGCGGCCGAGACGTACGAGTCGGTCACGGTCGGGGACCTCGACGGCCGGTTCGAACTGGCGTCCCCGCGACTGTGGGTGTGTTACGCGGCCGGATACTTCGCCGAGGCGTTGCGGCGTACGCCGGTCGGGCAGCAGATCCCGTTGACGGACCTGCGCCGGGTCGCCGAGCGGGCGGCGGAGCAGACTCGGGACCCGAAGGTGGCTGAGCTTGCCATGCTCATCGGCCAGGTGGCCTAGCAAGCTTGATCAAATCACTGGCCCAGGTACGCCGGACCTGTGAGACTCGTCCCCGCGATCTTGATTGACTGCGCTCGACGCCGGTCCATCACGAGCGTCTGTTTCAACTCACGGGAGGTGTCATGGCGCTCCGTGCGGTTCAGTGGTGCCAGCGGAGTTGGTGCGGTACGGGCGGACGTGGCTCGGCCAGCAGGTCGGTCAGGAGCGCGGCGAGCCCGAGCGGGTGGACGAGGTCGTCGGTCGCCGCCAACTCGTCCACCAGCCACCACCGGTGTCCGGTGTGGGCGGTGACCTCGTAACCCGCCATCCCGCTCGTGTCCACCTCGTACGTCTGGACCTGAAGCCGGAAGAAGTCGTCGCGGAAGTTGCCCTCGGCCCAGCCGAGGTCGGCGTACCCGCTGGTGTAGGCGACCGGGTCACCGAGGTCGTCGGGGTCGACGACCAGTCCGACCTCCTCGCGGAGTTCCCGGGCCGCGGCCTGTGCCAGTGACTGGCCCTCGTCCACCCCGCCGCCGGGCGTGCACCAGGAGTGGCCGAGAGCGGGATCGCCGGGGTCCCGCAGGAACCGCAGGAGCAGGATCCGGCCGGCCCCGTCGAGCAGCAGGACCCGCGCCGCGCGCCGCCGGTATGTCGTCTCCTGGTCCGTCACCGCTTCAGGTTATACGCTGCTAACCCAATTGGATCTTGAAAAGAAGGCAATGGATATGGCACTTGGTGACGTGCTCGCCGCACGGGTCGTACCGTTTCTCGAACCTGGGGAAGTCCTGCAGGAGGTGTTTCCGGCCCAGGGCGGAATCACCCCGTGGCTCGGCAGCGGCATGGGCGTGCTCATCGCACTCGCCCTGGTGAGGTTTCGGATCGTCGCGGTGACCGGCGACGCGGTGGTGGTGATGGAGGCCGGCGGGCTCACCTACACGACGCCGACGAAGGTGCTCGCCCGGCTGCCCCGCGACACCCGGATCGGGCCGGTCAGGGGTATCTGGGCCAAGACCAGGATCGGCGAGGAGAAGCTGTACGTGCACTGGCGGTTCCACAAGCAGGTGCGGGCCGCCGACGCGGCGCTGGTGTCCTGAATGTTCGCCGCTGATCGGTCGGGGCGGTGAACCGGGCGTCCCGACCGATCAGCGTTCAGGACGTCAGGCCGGGTAGCGCCGAGGTGTGAAGACCACCGGGCCGGCGCCGCCCCGGGAGACCACCTGCGTGGTGGAGGAGCCGACGAGCAGCAGCGTACGCATGTCGACCTCGGCCGGGTCGAGATCGGCGAGCCGGACCACCCGTACCCGCTCGCCGGAACCGCCGACATCACGGCCGAGCACCACCGGGGTCTCCGGGGACCGGTGTTGCAGCAGCAGTTCCTTGGCCGCCGCCACCTGCCAGACCCGGCTCTTGGAGCCCGGGTTGTAGATCGCGATCACCAGGTCGGCGCTCGCCGCCGCGGCCAGCCGCTTGGTGATGACCTCCCACGGCTTGAGCCGGTCGGAGAGCGACAGCACACAGTAGTCGTGCCCGAGTGGGGCACCGACCCGGCTCGCCACCGCCTGCGCGGCGGTCAGCCCTGGCAGCACCCGTACCGGGATCTCGGTCCACTTCGGCTCGGAAGCGACCTCCAGTACGGCGGCGGCCATCGCGAAGACGCCCGGGTCACCCGAGGAGACCACCGCGACCCGGCGACCGCGTCGGGCCAGGTCGAGGGCGAACTCGGCCCGTTCCGCCTCCACCCGGTTGTCCGAGGCGTGCCGTCGCTGGCGCGGGTTGGCCGGCACCCGGTCCAGGTACGGCCCGTACCCCACCAGGTCGTCGGCGGTGTCGAGCGCGGCCCGTGCCTGCGGGGTCAGCCACTCCCGCCCGGCCGGTCCGAGTCCGACCACCACCACCTCGCCGAGGCCCGCCGGCTCGACCGGAACCGGCTCGGCGACGGTCACCGGCGCCGCCTGGCCGGCCAGTTCGGCCCGGGTACGTTCGTGCACCCGGCTCGGCAGCAGGGCCAGGGAGAAGTACGGCACCGTCTCGGGGTCGACCTCGTCCAGTTTGGCCGAGCGCTGCTGGTCGGTGGTGGCGCGTTCGACGTACCAGGCCTCGTCCAGCCGGCCCGCCTCGGCGAGTGCGGCGCGGACGTTGCCGAAGGTACGGCCCAGCTTCATGATCGCGGCCGAATCCGTTGCCGCCAGCCGCTCCGCCAGCACCTCGGTCGGCAGGGTGCCGGGCAGAATGGTCAGTGTCTCGTCCCGCTCGACCAGCGGACGCCCGAGTACGGCCGCGGCGGCGCTCACCGAGGTCACGCCCGGTACCACCTCGGTCGGGTAACGTCCGGCGAGCCGCTTGTGCATGTGCATGTACGAGCCGTAGAAGAACGGGTCGCCCTCGCAGAGGACCACCACGTCCCGCCCCGCGTCCAGGTGCGCGGCGAGCCGGGCAGCGCAGTCGGCGTAGAACTCCTCGATCTCCGCGCGGTAACCACCCGGGTGTTCCGGCTTCTCCGTGGTGACCGGGTAGGTCAGCGCCTCCTCGATCTGCCCGTCCCGCAGGTACGGCTCGGCGATCATCCGGGCGACGCTGCGTCCGTGCCGCGCGCTGTGGTAGGCGACCACGTCCGCCCGCTCAACCAGCCGGGCGGCCTTCACCGTCACCAGTTCCGGGTCGCCCGGCCCGAGTCCCACCCCGTAGAGCCGCCCCACCGGCGTGCCGCTGTCCACCCTGGTCACTCTTTCTCGTTGGCGATGGCGTTGATCGCCGCCGCGGTCATCGCGCTGCCACCGCGCCGCCCGTGCACGACCAGGTACTCCGGTCCGCCCGGATGTTCGGCGAGCGCCTGCTTGGACTCGGCCGCGCCGATGAACCCCACCGGGATGCCGAGCACGGCGGCCGGTCGTCCGGCACCCGCGTCGATCAGCTCCAGCAGTCGGAACAGGGCGGTCGGCGCGTTGCCGACGGCGACCACGGCACCCTCGAGGCGGTCACCCCAGAGTTCGAGGGCGGCGGCGCTGCGGGTGGTGTCGAGTTCGGCCGCCAGGGCCGGTACCCGGGGGTCGCGCAGGGTGCAGATCACCTCGTTGTCGGCGGGCAGTCGGCTGCGGGTGACCCCGGAGGCGACCATCTCGGCGTCGCAGAGGATCGGCGCACCCGCCCGGAGCGCCGCCCGCGCGGCGGAGACCACGTCGGGGGAGTAGCCGACATCCGACGGCAGGTCGACCATGCCGCAGGCGTGGATCATGCGTACGACCACCGTGGCGACATCGGCGGGCAGGCCCGACAGGTCCGCCTCGGCGCGGATCGTGGCGAACGACCGGCGGTAGATCTCCGCGCCGTCGCGGACGTAGTCGATCACGTACCCCTCCGTGCCGCCGCGATCGCGGCAGCGGTCTCGTCCAGCGTCGCCGACCGCGAGCGCGGCCGACCGTCCAGGCTGACCTGGTATCCGTCAACGGTCGCCAGTACCTCGACATGCCGGTCCACCGGCCGGCCGCAGCGCCGTTCGCAACCCACCCAGTGCACCGGCAGGCCCGCCGGACCCGGTGCCGCCACCGGATGCACCCGGTTCGCGTCGGCCCGTACGTCGGCGAGCGCCTTCGCGCAGCCAGGGCGCCCGGTGCACCCGGTCACCCCGACCCAACCGGCGGAGGTGTCGGCCACCAGTCCCTCGCCCGTGAGCGCGGCCAGCCGGCGCTCAGCCTCGCCGGTGCCGAGATCGGGTACGACGACGGTGCGCCACGGAGTGATGTTGATCTCGTGGGCGCCGGCCCGTGCCGCCGCCTCGAGGACGTCGACCTGCGCCAGGGTGAGCCGGCCGAGCGGCACCATCAGGGCCAGCGCCAGCCGCCCGTCGATCTGGGCGATCCGCCCGACCGGTGGCCGCGTCGGTGCGGGCGCGTCGGCGAGACCACCAGGTGATCCGACAAACGCCGGGTCGAGTGCGCTACGCAGCCGGTGCGCCACCCGCGGTACGCCGTCGTCGAGTTCGGTCAGCCGCCAGGCGGTGCCGCCCTGCGCCGTGTACTCGGCGAGGAAGGCGCGCGCGGCCCGCAGGGCGGTGCCCGCACCGGCCGCCGGAGGCAGCCGTACGCCCGTGTCGGTGCCGCCCAGCAGCACCGCGAGGGTGTCCGACGCCACGGCGAACAGGCCCACGTCCGCACCGAAACCGGTCACGTCACCACGGCCGTCGTCGACCGTGAACAGGAACCGGCCGGGGAGTTCGGCGAGCGCCGGATCGGCACACAACCCCTGGTCAAGCTCGTCCACCAGGGTACGGAGATCGAACCGTCCACCCTCGGCTCTGCCGCTGAGTGTGGAAGCGATGACGTTGCGTACGCGCTCGTGGGTCTCCGACGGCAACAGACCCGCGGCCCAGAGCCGGGCGGCCAGTTCCCGCTCCGCGCCCGCCGGCAGACCCCGGAGCTGGACATTGCCACGCGAGGTCAGCTCCAGCCCGCCATCGCCCAGTTCGGACGCGGCGGCAGCCAGCGCGGCCAGTTGATCGGCGTGCAGCCGCCCACCGGGCACCCGGACCCGGGCCAGGTTGCCGTCAGCGGCGACATGTACGCGCAGCGCCCCCGGACAGGCGTCCGGCGCCGACCGCCCTCGTGGTGACCACACCCGGCGGATACTACGGCCTGGGCAGGCCCAGCCGACCGGCACGCCGGCCGCCGCACCAGCACCCCGGTCGGGCATGGCTTGACGAACCGGGGTCCGACTCGTGAGAGTGGGAGCCGCTGAAACGCGGCGACAGGTGGAGGAAGCCGGTGTGATCCCGGCGCGGTCCCGCCACTGTTACCGGGGAGCGGACCCCGACATGGTCACGGCCCACACGGGCGGGAAGACCGGGGCGAGCGACGATCCGGGAGCCAGGAGACTCCAGGTCACCGCGCGGCAGGGAACGGACCCGAGGGGCCCGCGCCCGGCCGCAACCGACAAACCCGGGGCGCGGACCCCGAGGGAGGAACCACCATGTCACGCCACGCCCTGCGCGGTGCCCGATGATCCTGCTCCTCTCCACCTCGGACACCGACCTGCTCAGCGCCCGGGCCAGTGGCGCCGACTTCCGGCTCGCCAACCCGGCCCGTACCTCGGTCGAGGAGCTGCCAGCCCTGCTCGACGGCGTCGACCTGGTGGTCGTACGCATCCTCGGCGGCTACCGGGCCTGGGAGGAAGGGCTCGACGCGCTCCTCGCCGGGACGCTGCCGGTCGTACTCCTCGGCGGTGAGCAGGCACCCGACGCGGAGCTGATGCGCCGCTCGACCGTGCCCGCCGGGGTGGCCGCGGAAGCGCACACCTACCTCGCGCACGGGGGCCCGGCCAACCTCACCGAGCTGCACCGGTTCCTCTCCGACACGATCCTGCTCACCGGCTACGGCTTCGCCCCGCCGGTCGCGACGCCGGAGTGGGGGCGGCTGGAGCGCGAGTCCCGCCAGACCGACGGCCCGGTGATCGCGGTGCTCTACTACCGGGCCCACCACGTTGCCGGCAACACCGCCTTCGTCGAGACGCTCTGCACCGCCATCGAGGACGCCGGCGGCCGGCCGCTGCCGGTCTACTGCGCCTCGCTGCGCAGCCCCGCGCCCGCCCTGCTGGAAACCCTCGGCGAGGCGGACGCGCTGGTCGTGACCGTGCTCGCCGCTGGCGGCACCCGTCCGGCCGAGGTCGGTGCCGGTGGCGACGACGAGGCCTGGGACGTGGGCGCGCTCGCCGCCCTCGACGTGCCGATCCTGCAGGGGCTCTGCCTGACCAGCAGCCGTGCCGTCTGGGCCGACAACGACGACGGCCTCTCCCCGCTCGACACCGCCACCCAGGTCGCCATCCCCGAGTTCGACGGCCGGATCATCACCGTGCCGTTCTCCTTCAAGGAGATCGACGCCGACGGGCTCACCGTCTATGTCGCGGACCCGGAGCGTTCCGCCCGGGTCGCGGGCATCGCGGTCCGGCACGGTGTGCTCCGGCACACCCCACCGGAGCAGCGCCGGATCGTGCTGATGCTGTCGGCGTACCCGACCAAGCACGCCCGGATCGGCAACGCCGTCGGCCTCGACACCCCGGCCAGTGTGGTCCGGCTGCTCACCGCGATGCGCGAGCAGGGGTACGACATCGGCCCCGCCGACGGCCCGGACGCCTTCCCCGGCGTCAGCGCCGGTGACGGCGACGCCCTGGTGCACGGGCTGATCGCCGCCGGTGGACAGGACCTCGACTGGCTCACCGAGGAACAGCTCGAAGGCAACCCGATCCGGATCCCGGCCCGCCGCTACCGGGCCTGGTACGCCACCCTCCCGGCCGAGTTGCGCGAGGAGATGGAACGGCACTGGGGCCCGCCCCCGGGTGAACTCTTCGTCGACACCTCCCGCGACCCCGACGGTGAGATCGTGCTCGCGGCGCTCCGGTCCGGCAACACGGTCGTGATGGTCCAGCCGCCGCGCGGCTTCGGCGAGAACCCGGTCGCCATCTACCACGACCCGGACCTGCCGCCGAGCCACCACTACCTGGCCGCGTACCGGTGGCTGGCCGACGAGTTCGGCGCGCACGCGGTGGTGCACGTCGGCAAGCACGGCAACCTGGAGTGGCTGCCCGGCAAGACGCTCGGCATGTCGGCCGCCTGCGGACCCGACGCCGCCCTCGGCGACCTGCCCCTGATCTACCCGTTCCTGGTCAACGACCCCGGCGAGGGCACCCAGGCGAAGCGGCGCGCGCACGCCACCCTGGTCGACCACCTGATCCCGCCGATGGCCCGCGCCGACAGCTACGGCGACATCGCCCGACTGGAGCAGCTTCTCGACGAGCACTCCAACATCGCCGCCCTGGACCCGGCGAAACTGCCGGCGATCCGGGCCCAGATCTGGACCCTGATCCAGGCCGCCAAGCTCGACCACGACCTCGGCCTCGAAGACCGGCCGCACGACGCCGAGTTCGACGAGTTCATCCTGCACGTCGACGGCTGGCTCTGCGAGATCAAGGACGTGCAGATCCGCGACGGGCTGCACGTGCTCGGGGTGGCGCCGAGTGGGCAGAACCGGGTCGACCTGGTGCTGGCCATGCTCCGGGCCCGGCAGATGTGGGCCGGACAGGTCGCCGCGCTACCCGGTCTGCGTGAGGCCCTCGGCCTCATCGAGGACGGCAGCGCCGCCCGCGGCGAGGTGGACCGGATCGAGGAGACCGCCCGCGCGCTGGTACTGGCGATGGAGGAACAGGACTGGGCGCCCGGGGTGGCGGCCGAGGTGTGCGCGGCCGTCCTCGGTGCCCCGGAGACCGGTCAGGTAGCGGCGGCCGGCGACCCGGCGGTCGACCACGCGCAGGTGACCCGGGTGTTGGAGTTCGCCGCCACCGAGATCGTGCCCCGGCTGGCCCGGACCACCGACGAACTCACCGCCGTGCTGCACGCGCTCGACGGCGGCTACGTGCCCGCCGGCCCGAGCGGGTCGCCGCTACGCGGCCTGGTCAACGTCCTGCCCACCGGCCGCAACTTCTACTCCGTCGACCCGAAGGCGGTGCCGAGCCGGCTGGCCTGGGAGACCGGGCAGGCGATGGCGGACTCGTTGCTGGCCCGCTACCGGGCCGACACCGGCGAGTGGCCGCGTTCGGTCGGGCTCTCCATGTGGGGCACCAGCGCCATGCGTACCGCCGGTGACGACATCGCCGAGGTGCTCGCGCTGCTCGGCGTACGGCCCCGCTGGGACGAGGCGTCCCGTCGGGTCACCGGGCTGGAACCGGTCGACCTGGCCGAACTGGGCCGGCCCCGGATCGACGTGACGATGCGGATCAGCGGCTTCTTCCGGGACGCGTTCCCGCACGTGGTGGCCCTGCTCGACGACGCCGTACGGCTGGTCGCCGCACTGGACGAGCCGGCCGAGTCGAACTACGTACGGGCGCACGCCCTGGCCGACCAGGCGGAGCACGGTGACGAGCGGCGCTCCACGATGCGGATCTTCGGCTCGAAGCCCGGTGCGTACGGGGCCGGGCTGCTGCCGCTGATCGACAGCCGGAACTGGCGTGACGACGCAGACCTGGCCGAGGTGTACGCGGTCTGGGGCGGGTACGCGTACGGCCGTGGCGTGGACGGGGTCGCGGCGCGTACCGACATGGAGACGGCGTACAAGCGGATCGCGGTCGCGGTGAAGAACACCGACACCCGGGAACACGACATCGCCGACTCCGACGACTACTTCCAGTACCACGGCGGCATGATCGCCACGGTGCGCGCGCTCACCGGTAAGGCACCGGCGGCGTACATCGGGGACAGCACCCGGCCGGACGCGGTGCGTACCCGTACGTTGAGCGAGGAGACGGCCCGGATCTTCCGCGCCCGGGTGGTGAACCCGCGCTGGCTCGCCGCGATGCGCCGGCACGGCTACAAGGGCGCGTTCGAACTAGCCGCGACGGTCGACTACCTGTTCGGCTACGACGCCACCGCCGGCGTCGTCGCCGACTGGATGTACGAGAAACTGGCCGAGACGTACGTCCTCGACCCGGAGAACCAGAAGTTCCTCACCGAGTCGAACCCGTGGGCGTTGCACGGCATCACCGAGCGGTTGCTGGAGGCGGCCGACCGGCAGCTCTGGGAGCACCCGGAGCAGGCCACCCTCGACGCGCTGCGCGAACTGTACGTCCAGACCGAGGGCGACCTCGAGGACGACGGCTCCGAGTAGCCCACCTCCCGAAGGAAGGGCCCCTTGTTATCGCCAGGCGATAACAAGGGGCCCTTCCTTACACCGTCACCAGGTGACGGGGAGGGATTCGAGAGTGCGTACGGCCATGCCCTGACGGAAGCGGAGTTCGTCGGCGGGCACCGCGACCCGCACGTTCGGCAGACGCCGGAGCAGTCCGCGCAGCGCCTCCTGGAGCTCCATCCGGGCGAGCTGCGCGCCGAGGCAGTGGTGGATGCCCGCGCCGAAGCCGAGATGCGGGTTCTCCGGGCGGGACAGGTCGAGCCGGTCCGGCGCGGCGAAGGCGGCCGGGTCGCGGTTGGCCGCGACGAACGCCGGTAGCACCGCCGACCCGGCCGGCAACGTCACCCCGCTCAGCTCCACCTCCTCGGTGGTGACCCGGGGCAGCATCACGCCGGTCTCGCCGAGCTGGATGAAACGGGTCAGCTCCTCGACCGCGGCCGGGATCGTGTCCAGGTCGGCGCGGAGCCGGTCGAACTCCTCGGGGTGGTGCAGCAGGGTCAGCAGGAACATGTTGATCTGGTTGGTGGTGGTCTCGTGCCCGCCGATCAGGACGCCGACGCAGACCGAGACGAGTTCCCGCTCGGTGAGCTTGTCCTCGTCGTCGCTGGCGCTGATCAGCGCGGTGATCAGGTCGTCGCCCGGTTCGGCGCGCTTGGCGTCGATCATCGACGCGAAGCTGTCGAACGCCGCCTGGGTTCCCTCCGGGTCCCGGCTCCAGTCACCCATCATCGTGTCCGACCAGGTCTTGCAGAGATACCGCAGGTGGTCCGGTACGCCGAGCAGTTCGCTGATCACCGCGATCGGGAACGGCGTCGAGAAGTGCCGCGCGAGGTCGACCGGCCGGGGCCGGGCCTCGACGTCGTCGAGCAGTTCGTCGACGAGCTTCGTCACCCACGGTCGTAGCTGCTCGACCCGACGCGGAGTGAACGCGCGGGCGACCAGCCGACGCATCCGGGTGTGGTCCGGCGGGTCCATCCCGATCAACGATTCGGTCTCCAGCACGCCGAGTTCCTTCGGCGGCCCACCGGGCCCGACGGCGGCGGCCCGACTGAACCGGGCATCGGTGAGCACCCGGCGCACGTCGGCGTACCGGCTCACCAACCAGGCCGGGCTGCCGTCGGGCATGGTCACCGGCGTGACCGGGCGGTGTTCGCGCAACTCGGCGAGCTGCGGCGAGGGGTGGAAGATCGTCGGCGGTGCGGCGAACGGGTACGGGAGCGGGGTCTGCGCTTCGGTCATCGGTACCTGCCCTGGGAGTCGGTAGCGGATAGGGAGACTGCGGGCAGCTCAGGGCGGTGCGCCGACCCGTCCCCGGGCGGCCAGCCGGGCCAGCGCCGGGACCAGATCGGCCGGTGCGGGGCGGGCCCGGATGGCGTCACGCAACCGGTGCGCCGCGTCCGTCCACCTCCGGTGGTGCAGCAGGTCGGTGAGTCGGTCCCGGATCGCCGACCCGTCCACCGCCGGTCCGTCCAGGTAGCCGCCGGCACCGGTCGCGGCGAGTCGCGCCGCGTTGAAATGCTGGTCGCTGACCTGGGGGAGCACGAGTTGCGGCACGCCGAGCGCGGCGGCGGTCATGGTGGTGCCGGCGCCGCCCTGGTGCACCAGCGCCCGGCAGGTCGGCAGCACCAGGTGCAGGGCCAGCGGCGCCGCCGCCAGCCGTACGTTCGGCGGCGGCTCGCCGAGCTGGTCACGTTGCCCGGCGTCGAGCGCGACCACCACCTCCAGGTCGAGCGCGGCGAGTGCCGCCACCACCTGCGGCGCACCGACGAACCCGGTCAGTTCCGCGCCCGCCATCATGGTTCCCCAGGTGACACAGATCCGGGCCGGCCTCCCGGAAGCGTCGTCGCGCCACAGCCAGTCCGGCAGCACCGAGACCCCGTTGTACGGCACGAACCGGGTCGGTTCGGTGGGTACGGCGACCGGCACCCGCATCGGTGCCGGGCACGGGTCGATGGTCAGCGTGCCGTCGAGATCGACCTGGTCGGTCGGTACGCCCACCCGGGCGGCGAGCGGGCCGACCACCGTCTCGAGGTCGAGGTCGAGTTCGGTGCCGGAGTCCGGCCCCCACAGGTGACGCACACCGGGCACGCCGAGCGCGGCGGCGGTGATCGCGCCGGCCAGGTTGAACGGCTCGTACACGACCAGGTCGGGTCGGAACGCGCGGCCGAAGGCGACCAGGTCGTCGAGCATCGCGTCGGCGTACCGGACCACCCCGCCGTCCGGGGTGATCTCCGGTTTCATCCGGTTGCCGGGCGCCGTCACCGCGTGCTCGGGGAGGCGGGCGGCCACCGGGCCGATCTGACCGCTGAACACCGTCGCGAAATCGAGATCCACCCCGACCGGTACGGCGGTCAGCCCGGCCGAGGTGACCGCGTCGACCAGCCCCGGCCGGGCGGCGACCCGCACCTGGTGACCGGCGGCCTGCAACGCCCAGCCGAGCGGGACCAGCGGAAAGAAGTGCGACCGCCAGCCCCAGGTGGCGATCAGCACCCGCACGGGCACCGCCGGTCCGGGCCCTCGACACGCGTTGGTCGCCCCATCAGGCCCCGCCCATGGCCAGTACGGTGACGCCGTCGACCGTGGTGATCTCGACCGGGAAGTACGGCTCGACCGTGGACCGGAGGAACTCCAGATCGTCGACGAAGGGCAGCGGCAGCAGTTCGTCAGCCCTGATCCGGTCCTCGGTCCGGACCAGCTCCACCCGTCCGGCCACCCGCAGCGACTCCAGCAGGTACCCGCCGAGGTCCTCCGGGTTGAAGAAGCGCCACAGGTCGACGTTGACCACCCGGTCGAACCGGCGCTCGGCGTACGGGGTCATCAGGCCCATCAGGTGCGGGTTCCGCTCGCCCAGCGGGGCGTCGTAGTCGAAGGTCACCGCGTCCGGGCCGAGTCGCAGCTTGCTCGCCCCGAAGCCGACCAGCAGGCTGTCGCCGCCGTCGAGGCGGTCCAGCAGTGTCGACGGTAGGTCGGTCACCCGGCCGAGACCACGTTCCCGGCAGACGTCCAGGGCATCCTCGAACCAGGCGATCCGTCGGACCAGGGTGGCCCAGTTGCCGGGGTAGCCCAGCAGTTCCATGTCGTACCGGGGGTGTTTGGCCGCGATCGTGCGGTAGTTCTCGGCGAGCTGTGCCATCAGCACCGGCCACGCCCGCAGGTGGGGAACCGCGTAGCAGATCGCGTCGGTGCCGATGGCGAAGGTGTCCGCGGCCCGGCCGTACTGGTGGAAGATCCGGTAGAACAGTTCGTTGTCCTCGCCGCCCCAGGTCACCAGCGCCTCGTCGAAGCCGCCGATCGCCTCCAGGGTGGCCCGGTCCACCGAGGCGTTGTTGGTGTGCCCGTACAGCCAGGGCGCGCGCGGGAAGTCCCGGCGGTGATTCTCGGCCGCGAACAGATAGTCGCGGACATCCTCGCGGTAGTCGCCGAGCATCGTCTCGGTCGGGGTCCGGCCCGCCCGCAGCGCCCCGATCGCGGCCCAGTCGACCATCAGGCTGCGCCCCAGCAGCACACCGGGCCGCAGTGATCGTCCGGTGTGGAAGTCCAGGTGCCGGCGGAGCAGGTCGGGGTGGGGGCAGTGGTCGGCGTCGACGAAGACGACCACCTCGCCCCGGGCCGCTCGGATGCCACGGTTGCGGGCGACGGAACGGCCGCCGTTGCGCTCGTTGCGCAGATAGGTCAGGGGGAGGCGGCCCGCGTACGCGGAGACCACCGTTTCCAGTGAAGGTGTCGAGCCGTCGTCGACGACGATCACCTCGAACCGGTCGGCCGGCAGCGTCTGCCGGGTGAACCCGTCGAGGGTGAGATCGAGCAGGTGGCCGTGGTTGAGCACGGGGATCACCACGCTCAGCGGGAGCGGTGCGGCCGTACCACCGTGGTCACTCACCGGACACCTGCCGGCCGGTGTCGCGGGCCACCGTCAGCACCCGTTCGTTCGCCTCCGCCGTACCGACGGTGATCCGTACCCCCTGCTCGGGGTAGGGGCGGACCAGGATGCCGGCGCGCCGGCACCGGTCGGCGAACTCGAGCGCGGCCGGCCCGAGCGGCAGCCAGAGGAAGTTCGCCTCACTCGGCGCGACCGGCAGGCCCGCCGCCAGCAGCCCGTCACGCAGCCGGGTCCGGGCCACGACCAACTCGTCGCGCCGGGCGGCCAACTCCACCCCGGCCTCCTCGTCCAGGCAGGCCAGCGCCGCCGTCTGTCCCAGGCCGCCGGGGTAGAAGACGAGGCCGACCATCCGGGCCGCCGCCGCGACCCGGGGCGGCGCGACCGCGTACCCGACCCGGAGGGTGGCCAGGCCGTACGCCTTGGAGAAGGTCCGTAGCACGCAGACGTTGTCGCGGTCGCGATACAGGTCGAGGGCGTCGGGTACGTCCGGGTCGGTGACGAACTCCCGGTACGCCTCGTCGACGATCACCACCACCTCTGGCGGGATCCGGTCCAGGAACTCCTCGATCTCGGCCCGGCCGAGCACCGCCCCGGTCGGGTTGTTCGGGTTGCAGATCAGCACACACCGGGTCTGTTCGGTGACCGCGTCGGCCATCGCGCGCAGGTCGTGCCGGTAGCCGTCGAGCGGGACCGGCACCGGGCGGGCCCCGGCGTTCGCGACGATCAGCGGGTATCCCTCGAACGACAGCGCCGGATACACCACCTCCGGCCGGTCCGGCCCGAGCGACGCCACGATGTGCTGGCTGAGCCCGGCCGATCCGGGGCCGACCAGCACCTGCGCCGCCGGTACGCCCAACCGCGCGGCCAGCGCCGCGACGAGCGCGCCGGAGTTGTGGTCGGGATACCGGTTGAGCCGTTCCGCCCCCTCCCGCACCAGGCGCAGCACGCTCGGCAGCGGCGGGTAGGGCGTCTCGTTCATCGCCAGCTCCGCCACCGGCGCGGTCCGGGTCGACCCGTCCGCCACCCGGTTCGGCTCCACTGTGCTGGTCATGCTGTCGTACCACCGTTCGCCGGGGATTGCCCGTTGCCGGCGTACGCCCGCCGGTCACCGAGCAGTCCGAGTTGGTAGAGCCGGTCGACGGGGGTCAACCGGTGCGGGCTGACCCCGGCGAGGTTGCCGGTGGTGAGCCCGAGCAGACGGGGATTCGCGGCGGTGTGCCGCATCATCCGCCCGCCGACCAGCCGGGCGAGGCCGGTGGTGCTGGTCAGCATCCGGGCGGCGTGGTGGCTCACCGTCGCGGTGTGGTCGAGCCGCCGCAGCCGGGTCGCGTGGTAGTCGGCCAGTACCCGGTCCACCGTGCCGGTGTCGGTGCCACCGGTGGCGTCGAGGAGGTCGGCCAGTGCCTCGGCGTCCCCCAGGGAACTGTTCATGCCCTGGGCCGCCATCGGATGTACGGCGTGCGCCGCCTCGCCGACCAGGGCGAGGCCGGGTACGGCCAGTCGGGGTGCGCGGAGCCGGTAGACCGCGAGGATCTGCCGCTGACGCAGGTGTGCCCGGAGCGCGTCGGCGAGCGGGGCCAGCGCGGGCACCCCGGTCAGCACCCGGTCGCACCAGGCGGCGAGCGCGTCGGCGCCGAGGCCGCGTAGTTCGTCGCGCTGGATCTGGACGTAGAGCCGGCACCGGTCGCCCGGCAGCGGGTAGACCAGCCGTAGGCCGTGCGCGGCCCGGTAGGCGCTGACCTCGTCGGCGACCTGCACCCCGGGCAGGTCGAAGGCGACCAGCTTGTGGTCGTAGTCCCGGCGTATCCCGGGCAGGCCGGCCGAGCGGCGCAGTCGGGAGGAGAGCCCGTCGGCGGCGACCACGAGCCGCGCTTCGATCTCCACCGGTTCGCCGCCGTCGACCGCGCGTACGCCGGTGACCCGGCCGCTGGGGTCGCGCAGTGCCTCCTCGACCAGCACACCACGGCGTACCTCGACGGTCGGGCCGAGCGTGCCGGCGAGCGCGTGCAGTACGTTCGGATACCCGGTGCAGAGGATCTGCCGGTAGGCGCCGGGCAGCGCGTCGTAGTCCAGGCCGAGCAGGATCCGTCCGGCCGGGTCCCGGATCGCCAGGCGGCCCACCGGCACCGCCCCGCCGGTACGCAACGCCGGCAGGACGCCCCAGCGGTCCAGGATCCGGACCGACTCCGGTTGCAGCAGTTCGCCCTTTGCCACCTCGGCCGGCGCCGCCTGCCGATCCAGCACCAGCACGGACAGGCCCAGGGCGCCGAGTGCCCGGGCACTGGCCAGTCCGCCGACCCCGGCGCCGCAGACCACCACGTCGTAGCTCAACGCGCCGCCGCCTCGACCGCCGCCCGGTAACCGCCGAGCGCCCGCAGTGCCAGCGACTGGGCGATGGCTCCGTTCGGGTAGTACATGTAGTTGCGGATGTAGGCGCAGATCCGACTGGGGCGCCAGATGCCGTCGGGCTCCTGTGCGGCGACCAGCCAGCCGACGCCGCGCCGGATCACCTCGTCGTCGGCGGGGACCCCGGCGGCGAGCAGGGCGGACAGGGCCCACCCGGTCTCCTCGACCGAGGCGTCGTCGGCGGCGTCACCCGAACCCCACCCGCCGTCGGCGCGCTGGGCGCGGAGCAGCCATCCCTTGGCGCGAACCGCCACCGGGTCGGCGCGCAGACCGGCGTGGCAGAGGGCGTCGAGCACGATCGCCGTGCCGGTGGTGAAGTCGCGGTACCAGAGGTTGTGGAAGGAGCCGTCCGGCCGTTGCTGGGTGAGCAGCCAGCGGGCCGCCGCCGCGACCGGCGGGCTGTCGTGGGCGTGACCGGCCTCGCGCAGGGCGATGATGCCCTGGCTGGTGATGCCGGGGCAGGGGCCGTCGTTGGCCAGCTTGGTGTCGCGTACCCAGAGGCTCCACGAACCGCGCTGGTCCTGCCGGTCGAGCAACCAGGCCAGCCCGGAGCGGAGCACCGGGTCGGTGTCGTGGCCGGGCAGGCGCGCCAGCGCGGCGAGGATCTCCGCCGACTCCAGGGTGACCGGCCAGCCACGCGGGCCGGAGTAGCTCCAGCCGCCGGCCGGCACCCCGAGCACGGTGAACGGTTCGCGCTGCTGCCCACGGTGGAACAGGTCCCGGGTCGCGGTCAGCCGTCGGTCGTCGGCGTATCCGGCGGCGATCAGGCCGGTGGCGGCGAAGCCCGAGCGGGTCAGGTCGAGGTTGGAGACCGCGTCCCAGGCCCCGTCCGGGCGGACCGAGTCGCGCAGGAACCGGGTGATCGCGGCGACCAGGTGCGGGGCGAGGCCGGCGTGGGCCAGCCCCAGGCAGACCAGGGCCGCCGGCCACGGGTCCTCGCTGAGCACCCCGGTCCGACCCTCGTGCTGGTGGATCGCCTCCAGCAGGCGTAGCGCCGTGGGCTGGGCCAGCCGACGGGTGAGCCGGCGCAGCGGTCCCGGGGCCGGCAGGGTGCGGGTCTGCAGCAGCGCCATGCCGATGAACGGGGCGGTACGGAAGGAGATCCGCTGTCGCCGTACCTTGTCGAAGAGGACCAGTTCCAGCGGCAGCCGGCGCAGGTCGCCGGCCTCGGGCAGTTCGGCCAGGGCCAGGAACTGCTTGCACATGGCGGTCACCGCCAGGTCCTCGATCACCGCCACCCCGCCGAGTTCGGCCAGCCGGCGCCGGCCCGCGACGACCGCCTCGGCACTGCCGACCGGGGCGACGAGGTGCAGGGTGGCGGTGGCGATGACGGTGGGGACGAGGGCGCTCTCCGCGCCGGTGACCCCGCCCCAGCCGCCGTCCGGGCGTTGTTGTCGCCGGAGCCAGTCCGCGCCGGTCTTGATCAGTGCGCCGGACCCGCTCGGGTCTGCCGTGTGCAGGGCCGCGATCGCTCCGGCGGTGCCCAGGACCGACCCGGGGGGCGAGTCCCGGAACGCTCCGTCCGGGCGCTGCCGCCGGAACAGTTCCTCTGCGCCGACGGAGATGGCGCGGGAGACCTGGTCGATCTGGACCGAGCGCATGGGGCGACTTCCTTCAGCTGTGTTCGGGTAGGTGGGGCAGGGTGATCGCCGGGTGGCTGGCTGGTCCGAGTTCGTATCCGGCCCGCATCCGGGCCTGGCTCCACCCGGTGACGAGCAGGATCGCCACCGTCAGCAGCCCGGCGGGGGCGAGCCCGAAGCCGAGGGCGACCATCGCGCCGGCCAGTCCGATCCGTTCCAGGACGAGGAGTTCGTGGGCGCGCAGCGCGGTGCGTACCGGTAGGTCGCCACGGTGGGCGAGCAGGCTGACGAAGATCGCCGGCCCGGCCACGGCCAGCAGGGCGAGCAGCCAGAAATAGGGTGCCCGGCCCTCGGGGCGGATCACTTCGGCCGGCGCGGTCGCACCGCCGACCAGGGCGGCGACCAGGGTCAGGCCGTAGCAGCCGGTGGCGGTCCAGATCGCGGTCCGGTAGCCGTGGCGTACCGGCATGGTCTGGTATCCGCCGGCCCGGTCACCGTCGACGTCGCGCAGCGTCCCGACCAGGTTCGAGGCGGTGTCGTGGGCCCAGATCGCGACGACGAACGGGAGCAGTGCCCACAGGTACGGTCCGGGGTCCAGCAACGCGCCGTAGAGCAGGGCCAGCGCGCCGAGCAGGCCGCGGATCAGGTTGCCGGCCAGGCCGCGGGCCTTCAGGCCCCGGCTGTACGCGACGATGCCGGCTGCGGCGAGCAGGGCGACCAGCGTGGCGGGCCAACCCCCGAGTACGGTCAGCGCGCCGACCGCGACGAAGCACGCGATGCCGCAGCCGAGTGCCGTCTCGGGGCGGAGTCGACCCGAGGGGATCGGCCGGTGTGGTTTGCCGATCGCGTCCAACCGTCGGTCGAACCAGTCGCCGAGGTAGTGCCCGCCGATCCAGCCGATGGTCGGGGTGGCCCAGGCGGCCAGCAGTGCCCACCACTGGTGTTCTCCGCCGGTCAGGCCGGCGCCGGCGAGTCCGAGCAGGCCGACGTACCAGAGGGTGTACGGGCGCCAGGTCTGTACGTGTGCGACGAGTGCGTTTCGACCGTACCGGGAGGTCTTCGTCATGCCTGCTGTCACCATTGCCGCGCGGTGGCCCAGTGGGTGATGCCGGCGAGCACCGCGACACTGGGTGACGACTCCAGTGTGGAGAGCTGGTTTCGTGCCCGCCGGATGTGTTCGGCCACGTGTTCGGGCGCCCGCTCCAGCGCACCGGTCTCTTCCAGTAGACGGTGGAAGTCCTTGAGGGCGTCGGCGTCGGCCGTCCGGTGGTTGAGTGCCTCGACCAGGCGTCGGCGCTGGGCCCGGTTGCCGGCCTGGTACGCCAGTAGCACCGGCAGGGTGGTGCGGCCGTTGGCCAGGTCGTTGGTGGGGGACTTGCCCGCCACGACCGCCGGTGTGGTGTACGCCAGCAGGTCGTCGCGGATCTGGAAGGCGACTCCGAGGTGTTCGCCGTAGCTGGCCAACTGTTGGCAGTGGGCCGGTTCGGCACCGGCGAGGATGGCGCCGATCTCGCAGACGGCCCGGAACAGGGCGCCAGTCTTGAGCCGGATCATTTCCAGGTAGATGTCCACGTCGATGCCGGGGTCGCCGACGAGTTGCGCCTCCAGCACCTGTCCCCGACACAGATCGGTGCCGGCGCGGGCCAGTACGGCGATCGCGGTGCCGATCGCACTGTCCGACACCCCGGTGGCCCGACACTCGGTGATCGACTCGAAGGCGGTGAAGATGAGGGCGTCCCCGGCCACGATCGCGTCCGGCAGGCCGTACACCAGGGGGACCGCCGGGCGGCCCCGACGCATCTCGTCGGCGTCGATGATGTCGTCGTGCACCAGGGTCGCGACGTGGAGGTACTCCAGGCCGAGTGCGGCCGGCAGGATGTCCTCGGGTCGGCCGCCCACGGCGGCCGCCGACTCCAGCATCAATATCGGCCGGATCAGTTTTCCCGCCGGCAGCAGTGCGTAACGATGTATAGTCGACAACCGGTCGGCCGTGTCTGTTGTCGCTGGCCACCTGCGATCGAGTGCGTCACGTAGGAGTCGGGCCGCGCGACTGGACGTCAGGTCTTTCAGGAAGTCGCGGGGGTCTGTTCTGGCAATCGCGGTCATGGGCTCACGGTCCTTGCTGGCAGGATCGCGGGTGTGTCTCTTGTGGATCAATTGAATTACGGCGACCGTACCATCGCCTCCGCGCGGGGTAAAGAAGTTTCTCGATGGTGTAATCTTCGTGTCAAACCTGTCACAAGGGCGGTATCGCCGCTCAATTCACGGCCGCTCAGGGCAACTGCGAACGACCTTCCTGAAAGATCGCCTCTAGGGTGAAATCAGGCAAGATCCACACTCTCTGATCGAATCGGAATTTTCCCTGTTCGGGCTGCGGATCGACGTATCCGGACCGATGTCCCGGCCATTCGCTGATATTCGAACAGCGTGAATCCGCTGCCATCCTCCGCCTCCGCCTCCGCCTGCGGCGCTGCCGCCCAGGCCGACCCGCTGCTGATGGCCGACGCGATGCGCCGGACCGTGGCCGAGACCGAGGCGTGGCGGCTGTGGTTCGTGGACCACGACGGTGACCCGGCCAGATCATCGAGCCGGCGTCGGAGTGGGCGGTGCGGCAGTTTCTCCACCACCGACGGGTTCACCACGTCGCCTCGGCCGGCGCCGGATACTCCCAGGCCGCGGCGGGTGTGGCCGACCTCTACGCGGCTGCCGTGACGGGTCGACCCGAACCGGTCCGGGTCGACCGTGTCTTCTCGACGGGCTCGTCGCCCGCCGTCCGGGCGGCCGACGCCGTCTACCGGGGCCTCGTCCGCGTTCACCTGGAACCGCTGGTTCCGGCGGACCCACCTGGCCCACCTGCCGACGATGGTCAACCAGAGCGACGCCATCGGGTCCGCCCCTGGGCCGGTGCGGTCCCGTACCGCGCGGAGGTCGGGGGGTGGAGCCGGTGCGGTGGACCGACCCTCGTGCGGGACAATTTCCTCAACTATCCGACAGTTTTTCCGCACCTCAGAGTGGGGCCAGCCGACGATTTGACGACAGACGTCTACAGCGCCCCCGAAACCGAGGTGCGGACAGGTTTCATCGCCGGCCCGGAACGCTATCCACCCGAAACGGTTTCCGACCATCAGGAACGCCTCCGGTGCGTACTCGGCATCGCCCGTACCAGCCCGGACCTGCGCCTCGCCCGGATCGAAATGCTCGACGAACTCCACATCCCGCCGGACGTGTTCGACCCCGCGCTGGACGAGGTCGACTTTGGCGGCGAACAGCCTGCGGCCGCATAGCAGTGCGCGGTAACGCAGCAGAGGGTGGTTTAGCGCCGCCCCCATGCGGGGCGACACTGGAGGGCCGAGAATCCTCCATCGCTCACGCGGCACGCGTATCCCACGCAAATGTCCGCGGCCCGGCGCTCGTCCGGGATCGGCGCCGGCTCGATGCTGGCGGCGGCGTGGCTGGACCATCCCGGCGCGCGATGCCGGCGATACTGTGGGCGTGGAGTACGTGTCCAGAGTGCCGCGACCGCCGCTGGACGGGCTGATCGACGACCTTTACTACCTGGAGGGTGCGTCGCCGTACGCCTGGCTGACGCTGCCGCCCGCGCCGTCGGCGCTGCTCATCGTCAACCTCGGGGCGCCGTTCCGCATCCGCGGCGGCACTGACATCGAGACGGCCGAGTACGCCGACGGCTGTGTGGTCACCATGCCCACCCGCGCGTGGCAGTTCGGCTACCCACTCCGGACCCGGTCAGTCGGCGTGCACTTCAAGCCGTGGGGGCTGGCGCCATTCCTGCCGATGCCCGCGGCCGAGCTGTGTGACCGGCCGGTGACGGTAGAGCAGGTTTGGGGCGGACCCGCCATTGCTGAGCTGCGAGACCGGCTGGCCACGGCGGACGGAGCGCACGAGATGCTGACGCTGCTCGAGGAGGAGCTGATGCGACGGCTGTGCGAGACCGCCGGCCTGGGGCTGGTCCGCCATACGAGCAGCGTCATCGCGGCGACCAGCAAGGGCGTGGCGATCGGCGACCTGAGCGTGGCAGCCGGTGTCAGCAGCACTCATCTGGCACAGCGGTTCAAGGAGCTCATCGGCGTCACGCCGAAGCGGCTGGCCCGCACCTACCGCTTCACCGCCACCGTGTTCGCGATCAACCCCGCCGGACCGATCGACTGGGGCGACCTCGCCTATGACGCAGGCTACTTCGACCAGGCCCACTTCAGCCACGAGTTCCGGGCGTTCACCGGGCTCACGCCGACCCGGTACGTCGAAGTCCGGCGGCGGTTCCTGCGCGAACATCCCGGCCACGCGATGGACGGCTGGCCGCTGCCGGCCGATTGATTTCTTACAAGAGCGACAGCTCACGACACGCTAATTTGGGGGCATCCCAAAGCAGAGGAGAGCCCCGTGGGCAAGGTGGTCATGTACAGCTCGGTGTCGGTGGACGGCTTCGTCGCGGACGAGAACGACCAGCCCGGACCGCTGTTCGACTGGTTGTCCCGCGGTGACGTCCCGTTGGACGAGAGCGGCGTGTTGAAGGTGTCGCAGGCGTCCTACGACTACACCCGGTCGTACTGGGACCAGATCGGGGCGACAATCGCCGGCCGCCACGTCTTCGACATGACGGACGGCTGGGACGGGAAGCCTCCGAGCGGGATCGACCACGTGGTCGTCGTGACCCACCGGGGCAGGCCCGAGGGCTGGGACCCCGAGGCGCCGTTTCACTTCGTCGACGGCGTCGAGGCAGCCGTGGCCAAGGCGCAGGAGCTTGCGGGTGACCGCGTGGTCGAGGTCGCCGCTGGCGACGTCGGTGGCCAGGTGCTTGCCGCGGGCCTGGTCGACGAGGTGCGCATGGACGTCGTACCCGTCGTGTTCGGGTCCGGCAAGCGCTACTTCGGGTCGGTCGACGCGCAGCACCTGTTGGAGGATCCTGACGTGGTGATTCAGGGCAACCGGGTGCTTCACCTGCGCTATCGGGTGCGCCGTTGACCGATCTGAGCGGGTACGCGAAGAAGTCCACTGCGAACGGTGACACAAGATCGGGCCTCCGGCTGCGTTTGCGCATCGCTGTCCCTGGTCGGGCAGCCGACGCCGATCCGCCCCAGCGCCTCACCTGCGGCAAGTTCAACTCAAGATCACTGGTTGCCGGTTTCCGTCGTATCTTTGGCCGACCCCAGGAAGAGCGGCTGATCACGGTGACGTACTTGTCCCCGTGGCTCCCGCGTGGCGGCACCGCCTCGCCGCGCTCCGCGCCGGATGTCCGACCGGTCCAGGCTGACCGGCCGGGACACCGTCAGTCGAATCGTCGGGCTCGGCCGACCGGTGCTGTCAGCGCCGGCGGGCCAGTTCGGCCAGGTCCGTGACCAGCTGGGCGAAGCCGGGGCTGCCGAGGTGCTGGCGCTGCATCGCCCCCGCCCGCCACCGGAAACCCGGATCGCCGAGCACCCGCTCGCAGGCCCCGACCAATCCCGCCTCGGTCAGCTCGGCCACGTCGAGCCGTTCACCCAGCCCCAGTTCGGCGATCCGGTCGGCGTTCGCGGGTTGGTCGGCGAAGACCGGCAGCGCCACCATCGGCACGCCGGCAGCCACCGCTTCGTGGGTGGCGTTGAATCCGGCGTGGGTCACGAAGAGGTCGACCGTGGGGAGCAGGGTGCGCTGCGCGACGAACGGCGTCAGTTGGACGTTCGGCGGTGGGGGGCCGACCACCTCGGCCAGCCCGGTCTGGCCGCCGAGCGTCACCACCGAGTGGCAGGGGAGCGCGCCGAGCGCCGCCACCAGCGGTGGGAGCAGTTCCGCCATCCCGGGCAGGGTCAGCACCAGCGAACCGAGGCTCGCCAGGATCACCGGCCGGTCCGCTGGCAGCGCCGCGACGACCGGGTCGAGGGGTACGTCCTCGGGTGGCGTCGGAGATCGGTAGTAGCGCCCGGACGGCAGCCTCAGCTCGGGCGGGTACCACGCCCGGGGCACCAGCCCGGCGCGCAGATGACGGTGCGGGTGCAGCGGCTGACGGACCGGGGTGAGACCGAGGGCCTCCCGCTGCGCGTCCAGTGTGTCGATCACCAGCGGCAGCTCCCGGGTGGCGTACGGGGAGATGTCGAGCGTGACGTGCGGGATGCCGAGCACCTCGGCGACGAGGTAGCCGCCGTACTCGGCGGGTTCGCGCACGATCACGTCCGGGTGCCAGTCGCGGGCCACTTCGAGCAGGTCACGGGCGAAGCGCAGGGCGATCGGCCCGGCGTACGCCCGCGCGATCTGTTCGGCCGCGATCGGGTCGACGGTGCGCCGGCCGGGCAGCATCAGCCGTTGCGGCAGGCCGAACTCCTCGGCCAGCCGGGGATCGTGGCGCAGCTGTTCCTGGCCGGCGACGTTCGGCAGTGGCAGGTGCGGTACGCCGTGCCGGGCCAGCTCGTCCGCCATCGAGTCGGCGGTGGCTACTGCGGCCTGGTGCCCGAGGGCCTGTGCGGTCTGGGCCAACGGCACCAGCGCCGGCACCAGATGCGAGTAGATCGGTTGGCTGGTCACGAGGATGCGCACGAGACGGGATGCTTTCCCGCGACCCGCTGTGCCGTCAAGGTTCCACCGCGGGCGTCGAGGTTCCACCGCGGGCGTCGAGGTTCCACCGCGAATGGGCGTCCATATTGGACGCGTTGGCTCTGGCGGGTGATCGGGAGCCGTGGAATGATTCGTCGATCGGACGGTGACGTGTTGTCGAGGCCGGAGGGCGAACATGTCGGTTTCAACCGGGACCACCCTCGACGTCAGGCCGATCTCGGGAGCGCTGGGCGCGGAGATCCACGGCGTCGACCTGACCAACCTGACCGACGAACTCTTCGCCGAACTGCACCGCCTCCTGCTGCGACACCAGGTCATCTTCGTGGTCGGACAGACCGGCCTGACTCCCGAGGCGCACGTCGCCTTCGGACGCCGGTTCGGCGAGGTGGAGCTGCACCCGTACCTGCCCCGGCTCGAGGGCACTCCGGAGATCGTCGTGATCGATTCGGAGAGCGGCGGCAAGGTCGACGTGTGGCACACCGACATGACCTTCCACCAGAGTCCGCCGATCGCCTCCATCCTGCACCTGGTGAAGACTCCCAGCGTGGGCGGCGACACGATGTGGACCAACCAGTGCCTGGTCTACGAGCAGCTTTCCGCGCCGATCCGGCAGCTCCTCGACGGGCTGACCGCGATCCACGTGATCAGGATCGGCAACGAGTTCACCAGCCGGGCCGAACACCCCGTCGTACGGACACACCCCGAGACCGGGCGCCGCTCGCTGTACGTCAACCGCCTCTTCACCTCACACATCCCGCAGCTGAGCCGCAACGAGAGCGACGCGCTGTTGCAGTACCTCTTCGAGTTCTCCGAGGGGCCGCAGTTCACCTGCCGCTACCGTTGGCGGGCCGGGGACGTGGCGGTCTGGGACAACCGGGTCACTCAGCACTACGCGGTGAACGACTACGTCGAGCCCCGTCGTGGCCAGCGGGTCACCATCCTCGGCGACCACCCCGAGGGCGAGCCGCCCCGGTGGGAGCACTACCAGGCGGCTCCCGGCCAGCGCTACTGGCCGGCGCGGGTGAACGCGGTCGAGAACTACTGATCGGGCGGAGCGAGGTTCAGCGGCGGGCGGTCGGGCCGGGTGCGGGCATCACGTACAGGTCCAGCACGTCGGGGAGCGGGGCGACGCCGGGACCGCCGGCACGTACCCAGGCGGCGATGTCGTCCACCGCGCTGTCGTCGAGGACGAAGCCGAACCAGACCGGGCGGGCGCCGGCCGCGCGACCCGCCCCGGACGGGTGGACCACCACCACGTTCGACCGTTCGCAGGCGTCGAGGCAGTCATCGGTGATCCGTACCCGGTGGTCGGTGCCGACCAGGGCCCGGAGCTGGTCGACCTGCCCGGCGTGGTCGACATCGGGGTGCTTGCGGGTGGAGCCGCAGCAGCAGCCCCGGCAGACGGTCAACGCGCAGCCCGTCGGTGCCGCCCACCGGCGTTGGTCGGAGCGTACGGGAACGGGGTCGGATGGGTGGCGCACCCGATCATCCTGACATCCGCTCGAGGCCGCGCGCGGCGAGGCCCGTACCGGCGCCGCCTTTCCGGGTGATGAACCGTCGTAGCGATCTTGGCTGGAGCGGCCCGGGATGCGAGGCTGGTCCGGTGAAGCGTGGAGCGATGTCGTGACCGGCCAGCTACTTGCGGTGAGTGATCTTCACGTGGGCTACCCGGAGAACCGCCGGATAGCCACCGAACTGCGACCCGGGTCCGACGACGACTGGTTGATCGTGGCCGGCGACGTCGGCGAGATGGCGGCCGACATCGAGTCCACCCTGACCATGCTGGCCGACCGGTTCGCCAAGGTGATCTGGGCGCCCGGCAACCACGAGCTGTGGACACCGGCCGGGGACCCGCTCCAGCTCCGGGGCGAGGAGCGCTACCAACATCTGGTACGGATGTGCCGCGCGATCGGCGTGGTCACCCCGGAGGACGAGTACCCGGTCTGGAACGGCGTCGGCGGACCGGCCATCGTCGCGCCGCTCTTCCTGCTCTACGACTACTCGTTCCGGATGCCCGGACTCGACACCAAGGAAGCGTCGCTGGCCCGGGCGTACGAGACCGGCGTGGTCTGTACGGACGAGTTCGTGCTGCACCCCGACCCGTACCCGAGCCGGGAGCAGTGGTGCTGGGCCAGAGTGGAGCGGACCGAGCGCCGCCTCGCCGCCTGCGACCCGGACCTGCCCACCGTTCTGGTCAACCACTATCCGCTGGTCCGGGAGCCGACCGACATCCTGCGCTATCCGGAGTTCGCCCAGTGGTGCGGTACGGACCGGACCGCCGACTGGCACCTGCGGTTCCGGGCCGCCGTGGCGGTCTACGGCCACCTGCACATTCCCCGGACCACCTGGCACGACGGGGTCCGGTTCGAGGAGGTCTCGCTCGGCTATCCGCGCGAGTGGCGGCAGCGGGGGCAACCTCCACGGGTGCCGCGCCCGGTCCTCACCGCCGTGGGGGTGGACCGGTGATCGAGCGGCTGCTGCCCTCTTCGGTCAGCGCGGTGGAGGCCTTCGACGACCAGCTGCCCGCTCTGCTCTTTCCGGAGGAGGAGGCGCTGGTCACGAACGCGGTGGAGAAGCGGCGACGGGAGTTCGCGACCGCCCGCCGCTGCGCCCGGGAGGCGATGGCCGGGCTGGGTCTGGCGCCGGTGGCGCTGCTGCCCGGTCCGAACCGGGAGCCTCGCTGGCCGGACGGGGTGGTCGGCAGCATCACCCACTGCGACGGGTACCGGGCCGCGGCGGTGGCCAGGAACACCGAACTGCTGACCCTGGGTGTCGACGCCGAGCCGAACCAGCCGCTGCCGTCCGGGGTGCGTGAGTCGATCGCGCTGTCGCGGGAGCTGGTCCAGTTGGCCGAACTGACCACGGCCGAACCCTCGGTCCACTGGGACCGGTTGCTCTTCTGCGCCAAGGAGGCGGTCTACAAGGCCTGGTTCCCGCTCGCCCGCCGGTGGCTGGACTTCCACGAGGCCCGGGTCGAGATCGAACCGTACGCCGGCACCTTCACCGCGACCCTGCTGGTTCCGGGTCCGGTGGTCGACGGCACGCCGATCAGCGGGTTCACCGGCCGTTGGCTGGCCGACCGGGGTCTGCTGCTCGCCGTCATCGCCCTGCCCGTCACCCGTACGTAGGGTCGCCGAGCAACGAGGGCAACTCGGTCAGGTCGTCGACCACGTACTCCGGTCGGACCGGGTCGGGGTCGTCCCGGTAACCGGCCGAGCCGGGTACCAGGGCATTGGTCACCAGCACCGGCCGCATGCCGGCGATGATCGCGCCCGAGTGTTCCCGACTCCCGCCGTCGCCGACGAACCAGCAGGCACCCGGCGGTACGTCCAGCCGGGCGGCGGCGGTGGCGTAGAGCCGGGGATCCGGCTTGCGGTAGCCCTCCTGCCAGGAGAAGACCGCCGCGTCGAGGTAACCGGCGTACGGAGTGTCGCCCCATCGTTCGCAGAGCTCACTCGCGCAATCGCTGAGCAGTGCGAGGCGGAAACCCCGTTTCCGGAGGTCGTCGAGGACGTCGAAGACCCCGACCCGGGGACGCCGGACCCGTTCGGCACCGCCGTGCTGGACCCGTACCGCCAGTCGGAGCCGTTCCTCGTCGGGTTCCGCGCCGCACTCGCGGGCGATCGTCCGCAGCGTGGCGGCGGTTCCGCCGTACCGTCCGGTGGCCCGTGCGCCGAAGCTGTCGCTCATCCGGCGCCAGAACACTTCGGCCGGCACGCCCAGGGCGGCGGCCGTTTCGGCGAACGCCACCCGCCGTTCCGCCTCGACGGCCGGATCGGTGAGAGTGCCGAAGAAGTCGAAGACGACGGCGCGCATCGGGCCATGCTGGATCCCGACCCGGTTGTCGGTCAAGCGACGCCAGGTGCGACTGCCGGTGCGGTCAGACACTGCTCTCATCGGAGGTGGCGGCGGCGGGCAGGTCGTCGCGGGTGAAAATGACGACCTCCGCGTACGACTTGATCAGCGCTCGGGTGGCGATCGAGGCCGCCGATGGTGTCGCCGAACACGATGGGGTGTCCAGTCGGTTTCCCGACAGACAAGGTCGACTTCGTCCAATGAGAGTTGCGCACTCGACTGACCGGCCGCTCTTGGCGCTGCTATAGCGAATACCCGGCGACAAGGTGACATTGTGTGCCGGGGTCACCGGCCCCGGATTGCAGTCGGAAACGGACCATTGGCATTGCCTTGCAACGGCAGGATTGCCTGGTCAACGCGGCGACGATCAGGATGCGAGGACGATCCCCGCAGGCGTGCACAGGGCGCGCTCGTCGGGTTTCGGTCTCTGACCGTTACGCCGCGTACGCCGGTCAGGAGCTTGCGGCGCTCCGCGTTCCTCTTCCGGCGGACCGGGAGGGTGTTTCCGGTGGTGCACATTGCCGCACGAGCTTCCGAGCCCGGCTCACCGAGAGAGGGTAGGCCGGGCCCGACTCACCGAAGGCGATCGATATCCGAGGGGAGATGCCTGGGACGGAGGACTCCCGCACTATCGACTGCCCCCTGAGCTGCCCGCTCAGTGGTTGTTGTACGCCTCGACCACGGAAGCCGGAATCCGACCGCGCTCGGAAACGTCGTAGCCGTTCTTGGAGGCCCATTCCCGGATGGCCTTGTTCTGGTCCCGGTCGCTGCGGGTGGGGGCACCACCGCTGCGACGGGTCGGGCGACGGCTTTCGACGCCACCGCGTCCCACGCGCGTACCAGCGGCGATGTACGGGTCGAGCACCTTGCGGAGCTTGCCCGCGTTCTCTTCGGACAGATCAATGGTGTAGCTGACTCCGTCGAGCCCGAACTCGACCGTGCGGTCGGCTTGGCCGCCGTCGAGGTCATCGGTCAGGACGGTGATTACCTTTTTAGCCATGGTTGATCACTCCACGTGAACAATGGGGTTCCAGGTGATGAGTTTGACTCATCAATCACTGATTTTGCAACGTTCCCCTCATTGTCCGAGTGGCGTGGCCGCCGCCGGCGCCCCGGAAACTCGCCCCACCGGCATAAGAGCCGCCACCGGCACCCTCCCGGTTCGGTGCGGGCCGGCGGTGGCCGGTACGGTGGGAAGTTCCGATGTGGTTACTAAGCCGGGGCGGTCCAATTCTGGTTTGTGGCCCCGGTGCAGCTTCGGATCTGCCATGGGGTGCCGCCGGTGGCGGTTTGTGCCGGTGGCGTCGAGGCGCTTGTTCACCTGCGCATTGGCAAGGCTCGCGGCCGTCTGTGTCGGTCCACCTCCGGGCGCCTGAGCCGTTGCCGGTGTAGTGCCGCACTCGTGCCCCCAACGCGGTGGACCCGCCGCTGATGTCGGGGCATTCGCGGAGTGCGCGTACGGTACCGCCGGCGCCGGGTCCACGGGTTGCGCTGTTGTTCCCTTGCGGCCGTACAACTGCACCGCCGTGCCGTCGGCGGAGTCGGCGCTGGCGATGTCGGTGCAATTTCCGCCGAGGCCGGTGATCGGCCGGGTCGGCCCGTCGGTCGCGAGCTGGTTGGTCCGGTCCCTGGTTCACCTTCGCCTTCAGGTTCTTGGTGAATTCCGGGGAGTCGGAGGCGTTCCACCCAGCCCGTGGCGTTCCAGTGCGACGAGGGGTAGCTCGCGTGACAGGTCGCTCATTCTGTGTGGTCACGTGGTCCGAGTTGGCGCCTGCGCGGCGTACCTCTGTTGATGGCACAGAATCTCCCGTTCCGCGAGCGGTTTTCTCGCCGGAGGTGGGCGCCGCGCGCCTGATGCGCCGGACGGTTGCCGCCCGCACGGCGCCCACGGGTCGCGGCCGGGCTGGGGCTCGCCGTGCTGGTCGGCCGGGGTGTGATGCCCCCGGGCGTCGGAAATTGATCCGTCGAGCGGGTCTGTGGCATCGATGGGGATGAAGCGGCAGCTCGGCCGTACAGCCAACTGCAAGGTTTGTTTAGAAATTCTGGTTGTTACCCGAACGTGATTGACGTGGCCCGCGTCACTCCGGTTGACTCGGGCCGGAACCGCTTCCGCAACCGGTTCCGAACCAGCCGTTAACCGTCCTGACACGAAGGGCACCCACGTGCCGATCACCATTGCCGACGTCGCGGCCCGGGCCGGGGTCAGTAAGACCACTGTGTCGCGGGTGCTGAACGGCAAGGGTGAGCTGGACGTACAGACGGCGGCGCGGGTGCGCCGGGTGATCGAGGAACTGGGATACGTGCCGAGCGCGCGGGCGGTAGGCCTGGCCCGGGGTCGTACCCGGGTGGTCGGCATGCTGGTCCCCTCGCTCACCTGGCCCTGGATGGGCGAGGTGCTCCAGGGGGCGGTCGACGTGGTGGAGACCGAGGGCTACGGCCTGCTGCTCTTCACCTGCAACCGGGGCGAGGAGTCGATGCGCCAGTTCGCCTCCCAGGTCTCGGCGAAGTCGTTCGACGGACTGCTGGTGATCGAGCCCGAGGGAACCCTCGACTACATCACCGACCTGCACGCGCGGGGCCTGCCGGTGGTGCTGATCGACGACCGGGGCCACCAGCCGCTCTTCCCGTCGGTCACCACCACCAACCGCAGCGGTGGTGCCGAGGCCGCCCGCCACCTGCTGGAACTCGGCCGACGTCGGCCCCTGGTCATCACCGGCATCGAACCCTTCGGCTGCACCCAGGAACGGCTGGCCGGGTTCGGTGACGTCTACGCCGAGGCGGGCTCGCCATTGGACCCGAGGCTCGTGGTGGAGGGGGACTTCACCTTCGATCGGGGTCGGGCGGTGGTCAAGCAGTTGATGGCCGACGGGCTGGAGTTCGACGCCGTCTTCGCGCACAACGACCTCTCGGCGGCCGGTGCTCTGCTGGCCATCCGCGAGTCGGGCCGTCGGGTGCCGGAGGACGTCGCGCTGGTCGGCTTCGACGACATCCCGTACGCCTCGCACACCGATCCGCCACTGACCACGGTGCATCAGCCGATGCGCCAGATGGGCGAGGCCGCGGCGCGGATGCTGCTGGCGCACTTCGACGGCACGCCGCTGCCCGACGCCCCGCACGTTCTGCCCACCACGCTGATCATTCGAGCCTCGACCATGGTCCCCGCCTGACCCGTACGTCACCCCGACCGGTCCCACCCCCGACCGCTCCGCCCCACCACCGGAACCACCCCGACCGGCTACCCCCTACCCCTGACCTAGGACAGCGCCACCCGTCTGCCCGATTGTGAGAGCGCTCTACCGATCGAGTGGACCCTTGTCAGCCCATCTCCCGACCATCCCGAAGACCACCCTCACCACCACGACACAGGGAGGAATACATGCACGTCAGACGGACTCTCGCGCTAGCGCTCGCCAGCGTGACGGCGCTCGGGGCGCTCGCCGCCTGCGGCGACAGCCCGAACGCCAACAGGGACGGGAACAACGCCCCGTCCGTGCTGAACATCGGCATGCCCAACGGACCGCAGACCGAGAACCACAACCCGTTCCTGAGCTCCGCGTCCGCCGCGTCGCTCGGCTACCGGTGGATGATCTACGAGCCGCTGATCATGGATAACCTGATCCGCCCCTCCGACGCGGGCAAGCCGTGGCTGGCCACCAAGGCGGAGTGGACCAACGGCTACAAGACCCTGGCGCTGACCATCCGGGACGGCGTCAAGTGGTCCGACGGCAAGCCGTTCAGCGCCGAGGACGTGGTGTTCACCTTCGACCTGATCAAGAAGACCGAGGCGTTGAATATCAACGCTCTGCCGCTGCTGGAGATCACGAGCAGCGGTAGCACGGTCACGATCAACTTCGGCGCACCGCAGTTCGTGAACCAGCACAAGATCCTCACCACCATCCCGATGGTGCCCAAGCACATCTGGTCCACGATCGCGGACCCGGCGACCGACATCAACAAGAACCCCGTCGGCACCGGCCCGTACACCCTGAAGTCGTTCACCCCGCAGACCACCACCCTGACCGTGCGGGACAACTACTGGCAGGACCTGCCGAAGGTCAAGGAACTGCGCTACACGTCGTACAACGACAACAACGCGCAGACCACCGCCCTGGCCAACGGCGAGTCGGAGTGGAGCTTCGTCTTCATCCCCAACTACAAGACCGTCTACGTCGACAAGAACCCCCAGTTCAACAAGGTCTGGCCGGCATCCGTACTCGGCATCCACGGCCTGTACATCAACACCACGAAGAAGCCGTTCGACAACGCGGCGCTGCGCCGCGCGATGAACATGGTGATCAACCGCAACGACATCTTCGTCCAGGCCGAGGCGGCCTACTTCCACCCCGAAGTGACCTCCGTGACCGGCATTCCGCTGCCGGCCGGTGAGTCGTTCATCGCGCCCGAGTACAAGGGCCAGATGCACAAGGTCGACGTCGAGGGTGCCAAGGCGCTGCTCGCCCAGAACGGCTTCAAGCTCGAGGGCAACGTGCTCAAGGACCCGAGCGGCAAGCCGGTCACGTTGAACCTGAGCGACCCTGCCGGCTGGTCCGACTACATCACCAGCCTGGAGATCGTGAAGGACAACCTCTCCCAGATCGGCATCGCCGCGACGGTGGAGAAGGCCAACCAGGACGCCTGGTTCACCTCGGTCGAGGAGGGCAACTTCGAGGCCAGCTTCCGCTGGACCAACGGTGGTGCCACGCCGTACGACATCTACCAGACCATCATGGACGGCCGGCTGCTCAAGCCGATCGGCACCGCGTCGCCGCAGGGCAACTTCGGCCGCTTCAACAACCCGGAGGCGACCGCGGCACTGGAGGCGTACGCCAGCGCGCCTGACGACGCCGCCCGTACCACCGCGATGAACACGCTCCAGAAGATCTTCGTCGAGCAGATGCCGATGATCCCCGTCGGCGCGGACAACGCCGGTGGCGCCTACGTCACGAAGAACTGGGTGGGCTGGCCGGACGACCAGAACCCGTACGCCCCGGCCCAGCCGACCCAGCCGAACGCGGTTGACGTCGTGCTCCACCTCAAGCCCGCTTCCTGATCCACCCGCGTCGCCTTCCGGGTGTGCCGTAACAGGCCACCCGGGAGGCGACGCCACCGCGCGGGAAGGCAGCGCCGCGCGGGGATCAGCTCTCTTCGACAGGAGCTCCGGCATGACCTTGAGCGAGCCCTCCGCCCCTCCGCTGACCGAGGTGGTGCTGGAGGCCGAAAGCCTGACCAAACATTTTCCGGTCCGACGGCGGGTCCGGGACCTCCTCTCCCGCGAGCGGCGGGTGGTGCACGCGGTCGACGACGTGAACCTGGTCCTGCGGCGGGGCCGGGTGACGGCCCTCGTCGGCGAGTCCGGCTCGGGCAAGTCGACGGTGGCGCGGCTGCTGGCCCAGCTCTACCGGCGTACCTCCGGCGACATCCGGCTCCACGGCGAGTCGACCACCGTACGCGGCGGCCGGCGGTTCCGGGCGTACGCCCGCCGGGTGCAGCTCACCTTCCAGGACCCGTTCGCCTCACTGAACCCGGTCCACACCGTCCGCTACCACCTCACCCGGTCGTTGCGTATCCACGGCCACGGCGGCAGGACCGCCGCCGAACTGGAGCGCGCCCTGCACGACCTGCTCGGGCGGGTGTCGCTCACCCCAGCCGAGCGCTACATCGACAAGTTCCCGCACGAACTCTCCGGTGGCCAGCGGCAGCGGGTGGCGATCGCCCGCGCGCTCGGCGCCGACCCGGAGGTGCTCCTCGCCGACGAACCGGTCTCGATGCTCGACGTCTCGATCCGGCTCGGTGTGCTGAACCTGCTGCGTGACCTCAAGGAACGACTGAACCTGGCCATCCTCTACATCACCCACGACATCGCCTCGGCCCGGTACTTCGCCGACGACACCCTGGTCATGTACGCGGGACGGATGGTCGAGGGTGGCGACAGCGAGACGGTCACCCAACGGCCGGCGCACCCGTACACCCGGTTGTTGATTGCCTCGGCCCCCGATCCGGACCGCATCCAGGGCTCGCCCACCGACGCCGCCGCGGCCACCCCGGAGGACCGGGGTGGCGGCGAGCCGCCCAGTCTCATCGACCCGCCGCCCGGGTGCCGGTTCCATCCCCGCTGCCCGAACGCGATGCCGCGCTGCCTGACCGCGCTGCCGCCCCGGCTCGCGGTGCAGGGGGAGCCGGGACACTGGGCCTCCTGCTGGCTCTACGACCCGGAGAACACCGAGACGCCGGGCTCCGCCGCCCGCGAGGTAGGGGCGGTGGCCTCGTGAAGTTCCTGCTGCAACGGATCGCGTTCTACCTGTTCACCGCCTGGGCCGCGATCACCATCAACTTCTTCATCCCCCGGATGATCCCCGGTGACCCGGTCCAGTCGCTGATCTCCCGCTACCAGGGCCAGATCAGCACCCAGGCCATGCAGTCGCTCTACGTGCTCTTCGGCCTGGACAAGGAGAAGAGCCTCTGGCAGGAGTACGTCGAGTACTGGGGCCAACTCTTCCGTGGTGACCTGGGCCTGTCGTTCACGTTCTTCCCCGCCCCGGTCTCCCAGGTGCTCTCCGACAGCCTGCCCTGGACCCTCGCCCTCGTCGGCATCACCACCGTGATCAGCTTCTTCACCGGCACCGCGCTCGGTGTGGTCGCCGGGTGGCGGCGGGGCTCCTGGATCGACGGGCTGCTCCCGGCGACCACGTTCCTCTCCTCCATCCCGTACTTCTGGCTCGGTCTCATCTCGATCGCCCTGCTGGCCGGCCCGGGGAGCTTCTTCCCCTCCTCCGGCGGGTACGAGCCCGGCCTGGTGCCGGCGTTCGACCAGTACTTCATCGGCAGCGCGATCCAGCACAGCCTGCTGCCGGCGTTCACCATCCTGATCTCGTCGGTCTCCGGCTGGATCCTCAGCATGCGCAACATGATGGTCACCGTCGCGGCGGAGGACTACATCACGGTGGCGCACGCCAAGGGACTCTCCGAGCGGCGGGTCGCGGTCAGCTACGCCGCCCGCAACGCGCTGCTGCCGAACGTCTCCGGGTTCGCGTTGTCGCTCGGCTTCATCGTCGGCGGCACCCTGCTGGTCGAGATCGTCTTCTCCTATCCCGGCCTCGGGTTCCAGCTCTTCCAGGCGGTCGGCGCCAAGGACTACCCGCTGATGCAGGGCATCTTCCTGATCATCACGCTCTCCGTGCTGCTGGCGAACCTGCTGGCGGACCTGGCGTACCTGGCCCTGGACCCCCGAACCCGCAAGGAGGGCTGAGCGATGGCCATCCCCACCAGCAGCATCGACGCTGTCATTCCTTCCGGGCCGGTGGCCGAAACCGCGCCGCCGGCCGCCGCCCGCCGCCGCCGTCTGCGGTTCGTGGCCAATCCCAAGGCCGCGACCGGGCTGGTCATCCTGGGCATCTTCCTGCTGATCGCGGTGATCGGCCCGTGGATCGCCCCGTACGACCCGTCGGCCCGCGGCGCGGACCTGGTCGCGCCCCCCTCCGGTGCGCACTGGTTCGGCACCACCCACCTCGGGCAGGACATCTTCAGTCAGGTGCTGGTCGGCACCCGGGGCGTCATCTTCGTCGGATTCCTGGCCGGCGCGGTCGCGACCGTGCTCTCGGTGCTGATCGGGGTCACCGCCGGATACCTCGGTGGAGCCGCCGACGAGAGCCTCTCCGCGCTGTCGAACGTCTTCCTGGTGATCCCGGCACTGCCGCTGGTCATCATCCTCGCGTCGACCATCCAGTCCGCCGGTGACCTGGTCGTCGCCCTCGTCATCGGCTTCACCTCGTGGGCCTGGGGAGCGCGGGTGCTGCGCGCCCAGACGCTGTCGCTGAGACGACGCGACTATGTGGAGGCGGCCCGTGCCAGCGGAGAGAGCACCTGGCGGATCGTGCTCTTCGAGATCCTGCCGAACCTGACCGCGATCATCGCCTCGAACTTCGTCGGCACGGTCATCTTCGCCGTGATGTCCGAGATCACCCTGGCGTTCATCGGCATCTCGACCATCTCCGAGTGGAACTGGGGCACGATCCTGTTCTGGGCGCAGAGCCAGCAGGCGCTGGCCCAGGGCGCCTGGTGGTGGTTCGTCCCGGCAGGGCTCGCGATCGCCCTGCTCGGCACCGCACTGTCGCTGGTCAACTTCGGCATCGACGAGTTCGTCAGCCCCCGGTTGCGCAGCAGCGGCAAGGCGAAGGTGCGTACCGCCGACGGCCGGGTGGTCCGGATGCGGGTCGGGTTCACCCCGGTGCTGGCCTCGCCGTCGTCGACCCCACCGCCGGTGCCCGAGGGCGCCGCTGTGCTGACCAACGCCGAGGGAAAGGCGGCCGGGCGATGACGCGACCCGTGCTGGAAATCAAGAACCTGAACGTCGACTACGGCCTCGGTGACCAGGCCGTACGAGCGGTCCGGGACGTCAACCTCACCCTGCACCGGGGCGAGGTGCTCGGCCTTGCGGGGGAGAGCGGCAGCGGCAAGTCCACCCTGGCGTACGGGGTGACCCGGCTGCTTCCACCACCCGGTGCGATCAGCGGCGGCTCGGTGATCTATCACCCGCCGAGCGGCGAACCGATCGACATCATGGCGCTCAGCCCGGCGCAACTGCGCAGGTTCCGCTGGGCCGAGACCTCGATCGTGTTCCAGGGAGCGATGAACTCGCTCAACCCGGTGCACAAGGTCTCGACCCAACTGCTCGACGTCCTGGCCGCACACGAGCCGACGATGAGCGCCGCCGCCCGGCTGGCCCGCGCCCGTGAGCTGCTCAAGCTTGTCGGCATCTCGGCCGACCGGCTGGAGAGCTACCCGCACCAGCTCTCCGGTGGCATGCGTCAACGGGTCATGATCGGCATGGCGCTCGCCCTGGAACCGCAGATCGTCATCATGGACGAGCCGACCACCGCGCTCGACGTGGTGATGCAGCGGCAGATCCTCGGACAACTCGTCGAGCTGCGGGAACGGCTCGGCTTCTCGGTGCTGTTCATCACCCACGACCTGTCGCTGCTGGTCGAGTTCTCCGACCGGATCGCGATCATGTACGGGGGGCGGATCGTCGAGGAGGCGCCCGCCGCCGCGCTCTACCGCGACTCGCTGCATCCGTACAGCGAGGGGTTGCTGAACTCGTTCCCGGCGCTGCGCGGCCCGCGCCGGGAGCTGAGCGGCATCCCCGGTTCGCCGCCGGACCTGCGCGGCATGCCGACCGGCTGCTCGTTTCACCCGCGCTGCCCGAAGGCGTTCGATCCGTGCGGCACGGAGATCCCGGTGCTGGGCGTGCCGAAGGAGGGTACGGCCGTGGACCGGACCGTGGCCTGCTGGCTGCACCCGGTCCGGTGACAGCCCGGACCGGTCGCGGCGCGCGCGGGCCACCACCGGTCGCCGCCGACCGACCCGACACCAGTTCCCACACCCGATCAGGAGAGCCATGGACACGACCGCCCCGACACTCGATCCTGCCCGCGTGGCCAGCGGTCAACCCGACCCGATCGACAGTCTGCCCGCGGACTTCCGCTGGGGCGTCGCCACCTCGTCGTACCAGATCGAGGGAGCCGTAGCCGAGGACGGACGTACCGCCTCGATCTGGGACACCTTCTGCCGGGTACCCGGCGCGGTGCACAACGGCGACCACGGCGACATCGCCTGCGACCACTACCACCGGATGCCCGCCGACGTGGCGTTGATGCGTGACCTCGACGTGGACACCTACCGCTTCTCGGTCGCCTGGCCGAGGGTCCAGCCCGGTGGCCGGGGCCCGGTCAACCCGGCCGGCCTGGCCTTCTACGACCGGCTGGTGGACGAGTTGCTGGCCAAGGGGATCGACCCGTGGGTCACCCTCTACCACTGGGACCTGCCGCAGGAACTGGAGGACGCTGGCGGCTGGCCGGTCCGGGACACCGCGTACCGGTTCGCCGACTACTCCATGCTCGTCTTCGACCAGCTCAGTGACCGGGTACGCACCTGGACGACGCTCAACGAGCCGTGGTGCTCGGCGATGCTCGGCTACGCGTACGGGCGGCACGCCCCGGGCAAGCGGGACTTCGAGGCGGGCATGCACGCCGTACACCACCTGCTGCTCGGGCACGGCCTGGCCACCCAGCGGATGCGGGCCGCCGCGAGCGGGCCGGTCGACCTCGGCATCACGCTGAACATGAGCACCTCGACCGCGGCCAGTGAGAGCGAAGCCGACCTGAACGCCGCCCGCCGGGCCGACGGGCTCGGTGTCCGGATCTACCTCGATCCGCTGGTGCACGGGCGTTATCCGCAGGACATCGTCGCCGACCTGGCCGCCCGCAACATCGAGTTGCCGGTGCGGGACGGGGACCTGGAAATCATCTCGACGCCGATGGACGTGCTCGGGGTCAACTACTACTTCAGCACCCAGCACTCCGGCGTGGACGAGCAGGGACGCACCGAGGACGCCGACGGGCTACCGGTCGACCGGGAGGTGCCGTTCGGTCGGCCCCGTACCGCGATGGACTGGGAGATCGTGCCCGAGGGCTTCACCGAGCTGCTGGTACGGCTCGGCCGCGACTACCCCGGTCTGCCGATGGTGATCACGGAGAACGGCTCCGCGTTCGACGACAAGCCGGACGAGAGCGGGTTTGTCGCCGACGACGACCGGGTCGACTATTTCGCCTCGCACATCGGTGCGGTCGCTCGCGCCCGCCAGCAGGGCGCCGACATTCGCGGCTACTTCGCCTGGTCGCTGCTGGACAACTTCGAGTGGGCGTACGGGTACGACAAGCGCTTCGGCATCGTCCGGGTCGACTACGACACCCAGGTGCGTACGCCCAAGCGCAGCGCGCTCTGGTACCGCGACACCATCCGCCGGGTACGCAACGCCGGCAGCTGACCTGACCGGGTCCTGGGAGGGGTACGGCGGCCGAAAGCGTTCGGCCGCCGTACCCCGTTTTCAGGTGTTGTCCGCGCGGCCGACCCACCCCGTCGATCATGAGGTTGGCGCAACCATCCGGGCCGGAATCCCGCGCCAACTTCATGATCAACGGCTGGTTGTCGAGGTGTGGACGACAACGCGTTCTCGTCGGTGGAGGCGCGAACGTACGAATGGAAACGCACCCTGGGCGCTGACGAGTGGGTGGACTGGCGGCAACGGTCAGTGACCACCGGCGCCTTGGACCTGACCGGCTCGGCGCTCTCCTGAAGGAGCGGGCGCGGCGCTGCCGCACCACCCTGACCGTGGACCCGCCGAACCAGCGCTGGGTCGATCGGTGCGCAGGCGAGATCCGGACCGGGACTCCGTCGTCTCGCATCTGCGATCATGCTCGTCATGCGGGACGAAAACCTCGTGGGCTTCTGGGACAGCAGTCCGTACGACTACGGTGCGATGGAGTCGAGCTGGGTCTGCCTTCGGCGGGACGGCACTGGCTGGACAGCCGTTGCCAACACCGGCAGCGCGGCGGTGAGCCAACTCACCTGGGACTGCCCAGGCGACGGCGAGGTCGAGCTGCGGTACAACTGGACAGCCTCCGGGAGTTGGGCTCCCGGCACACCGTTCATCCTCGCCGAGATCGACGAGGAGGGCCCGTACGACGAACTGGTGCGTACGCGTTATTCGGTCGGCACCGAAACGCCGCCGATGGAGGATGCGCCAGTCACCGCCCTGCACCTGGACGAGAAGGTCGAGTTCATCCACCGCTTCGCGCTCATCACCCGGGAAACCGACCACCCGGGCCCGGCAGCCGAGGATTGAGCAGGATCGGGCCAACGGCTGCTCGCCTTCTCCTGGTCAATGAGGTTTGCCGAGCAGCGCCGCGATGAACGCCCGGGCCTCGATGCTGGTTGGCCGGTCGCTGACCTGACCGTCACCGAGCTCGACGACCCTCCACACACCGTCCGTGCGCAGTGCGAGGTCCACGGTCACGAAGGGCAGGCCCAGTGCGGCGATCAGCGGTGTGACCGGAGCAAGGTCAACCGTGGTGGGCGGAGAGTCGTCCGGGGTGTCCGGATGCGAGCCGATCAGGACACACACGCCATTGACCCACCACGTACGCACCTCGGCGGAGGTGAACGACTCGAAGCGACGCAGGACGAATCCGCCCACGAAGTCGTCCTCGCGTAGCTGAAGAAACCGGTTCGCCACTTCCCAGGCAGCTTTACGGTCGTCGAGTTCGGGAATGAACGCGGCCTCGTGCCAGTAGTGCTTCATCGACTTGGTGTAGTCACGCAGTACCGCTGGGCCCGCCCCCAGTTCGCCGCGTGCCCGGTCGAAGTCCGCCTGATCCGCGCCCGTGGTCCAGACCGACCGCGGAGTGACCGTCGCCAGGTCGGAATACCAGCCAGGCAGCTCATGGGCCTGCCGGTACTGTTCACTGCCGGTTCTCAACATCACGCCGCGTCCGGTCAGCACCTCGGCGAACGCGGCGTACTGCTCGGCGCGGAGCATCCAGCCTCGGTAGACCGCGGCGCCGTTCCCTGACACCGATGCGACTGCCCGTTCCAGTTCGTCGGCTCGGGTCAGCGCGTCGTGGTCGACCACCGCCACATCCAGTCCGGCATCGCGAGCGGCGTCGACCTCCGCCGCGAAGTGTTCGTCCGGGCGGCGCGGCCGTAGAGGGTTCGCGGGAACCAACAGGATCACGCCCACATCCTTCCCCACGCGGCCATCCGACCTCGAGCCGTTATCTCGGCCGCCGCCCTGCCGACGGCCATGAGTGTGCGAGTAACCATCGCTGTCCCGAGCCAGAGGATCGGACGGTACGAGGTGTTCTCGCAGTTGGTCGGCAGTGGCGCGAGCACGTACGTCAGAGACGGAGGCCGTGACATCATCGCCGGATGAGTACGAATTCCCGGCACCTGAGCGTGCACATCGATCGGCCGGTGGCGGAGGTCTACAGGTTCGCCTCCGATCCCGCCAACCTGCCTCGCTGGGCGCCCGGTCTGGGTGGCTCCGTGGTGCGGGAGGACGGGCACTGGTACGTCGAAACGCCGGAAGGACGGGTGCGGGTCAAATTCGCCCCGGACAATGAGTATGGGGTGCTTGACCATGAGGTGCTGACTCCCTCTGGTGAGACGGTATACGTACCGCTACGGGCGATCATGGACGGCGAGGGCTCTGAAGTGATCTTCACGCTGCGTCGGTCGCCCGGTATGACGGATGCCGAGTTCGAGCGGGACGCCGGGTTGGTCGGTGGCGACCTCGCACTCCTCAAGAGGGTCCTTGAGGCCGGCGACGCATGAGGTCGTGATGGTCGAGCGCAGGCGACGGTGGGAGGGACCTACGGCCACCCCCCACCGCTCCTACTGGTTGTTCAGCTCGGGCTCACGTACCCCTGCACCACCGTCATCCGGTAGCCGGCCGTCTGCAGCTCCGCGTCCCTCGCCATCAGTTCCGCGTAGGCGGGGGCGGTGATGACCGGTCGCCCGTCGTTGCCGGGTTCCCAGATCACGTCGTAGCGCAGGTGGCCCTGGTGGGTCCGGTAGACGTTCAGGTACTTGGTCCGGTAACCGCTGGTCCAGTGGTTGGCGTTCGCCTGGATCATCTCGTCCCAGGTCGCACCGAAGAGCGTCGGCCGGGCGTCGGTACCCGGCATCCAGATGCCGATGTAGCGGATCTCGCTACCGAGCAGGTTCTCGCGCACCCCGGCTGTCTGGATCAGGCGGTAGCCCTGGGCCCGCATCCGGATGTCCTCGGCCTGCAACGCGGCCAGCGTCCAGCCCGCCGCGACCCGGCGTCCGTCGGTGCCGGGCTTCCAGATCCCGTCGTAGTGGAACGCGCCGTTGTGCAGGTAGCGGTTGACCCGCCAGAGCCGCAGCCCCTGTTCCCAGTAGATCGCGTTCTGGTTCCAGAACTGCTGCTCCGACCAGCCGATCACCACCGGGCTGCTGCCGCTGCCCGGCCTCCAGATCGCGTCGTACCGGGACTCGCCGTTGTCCAGTCTCGTCTGGCTGATCGAGTCGATCCGGTAGCCCTGGTTGAACAGTTCGCTGTTGCGTTCGAGCAGGTCGTGCGACGTGTACGTGTGCACCCTCGGTCGAGCGTCGTCACCCGGCTCCCAGATGGCGTTGTAACGCACCACCCCCGCGGCGATCGAGGCCCGATCCTCCGCCACCGCCGGTGTGGCACCACCCGCCAGCGTCACGAGTACGCCGAGCACGCTGGCCAGAGCGATGGAACTTCTCCTGGTAGAGATCTTGGACATCGCTGGGTTCCCTCTCGTTGAACATCACGGCGGGCACCGTCTGGACCCGCTGTATCGATGTCTAGTCGCCGACTCGTTGTCCGGCTTCGGGCCGGCGAACTGGACAATCAACTCCGGACGAGCGGACTGGACGGTTGTTGGGGGTGCGTGCGGGTGCCACGGCCGGAGGGCGAACTGGGACCGGGCGACCCGGAGGTCATGGAATTCGCCGCCGGACTGCGCCTGCTGCGGGAGAAGGCCGGCCGGCCCGGCTACCGGGAACTGGCCCGACGGGCGCACTTCTCCGCCACGACCCTGTCGGAGGCCGCCGGTGGGCGCCGGCTGCCGACGCTCGCGGTCACCCTGGCGTACGTGGCGGCGTGCGGCGGAAGCGAACCGGAGTGGGAGGAGCGGTGGCGTCGGGCCGCCCGGGAGACATCGCCGGTCAACGGGCCGGGTGCCGCCGGTGACGTGGTCGAGGCGCCGTACCAGGGGCTGGCGGCGTACGGGCCGGAGCGGGCCGGATGGTTCTTCGGCCGAGAGGACCTCGTTGACGACCTGCTGCGGCGGTTGGCGCGACGGCGACTGCTCGCGGTCTTCGGCGCGTCCGGCAGTGGCAAGTCCTCCCTGCTGCGTGCCGGCCTGGTGCCGGCGGTGCTTGCCGGCCAAGTACCGGCCCCCGACCAGGGGAGCGGGACGGACCGGGAGGCGCGCGGGGAAGCCGAGGCGAGCCGGGACGTGGTGGCGGACCGGCGGGAGACGGGCTCGAGGACGCCGGCGGTTCTGGTGATGACGCCCGGTCCGGACCCGCTCGGCGAACTGGCGGTGCGGCTCGCCCGGTTGAGCGGCGTACCGGCGGGGGCGCTGCGGGCGGACCTGGTCGCCGACCCGGCGCACCTGGATCTGGCGGTCCGGCAGGCGCTCGGCGGCGACGCCGACGGGCCGGAGCTGCTGCTGGTCGTGGACCAGTTCGAGGAGATCTTCACGCTCTGCCGGGACGACGCCAGCCGGGCGGGCTTCGTGGCCGCGCTGCTGGCCGCCGTACGCGCACCACTTAGCCGGCTGCGGGTGGTGCTCGGAGTGCGGGCGGACTTCTACGGCCGGTGCGCCGAGTCGCCGGAACTTCCGGCGGCCCTGTCGGGGGCGCAGGTGCTGGTCGGTCCTATGACACCGCCGCAGGTCCGGGACGCGGTGGTCCGGCCGGCGGAACGGGCCGGGGCGATGGTCGAGGGAGCTCTGGTCTCGACCATCGTCGCGCAGGTGGCCGGCCGTGCCGGGGCTCTGCCGATGGCCTCGCACGCGCTGCTCGAGGCGTGGTGGCGCCGTCGTGGCAGCGCCGTCACCCTGGCCGGGTACGAGGCGGCAGGGGGCATGGACGGCGCGGTCGCGCAGACCGCCGAGCGGATCTGGCAGGAGTTCGACGACGGCCAACGGCGGGCGGCCCGGCACGTGCTGCTGCGGATGGTCGAGGTCGGAACCGGGAACGAGCCGGTGACCAGCCGTCGGTTGGAGCACGGCGAACTCGACGACACCGGACCGGTCACCGCCTCCGTGGTGGAGCGACTGGCCGGCGCCCGCCTGGTCACCGTGGACGACCACTCGGTACGCCTGGCCCACGAGGCGCTGCTCGGTGCCTGGCCCCGCCTGCGGGACTGGCTGGACGAGGACCGCGAGGGCGTACGCGTCCATCGTCAGCTCACCCAGGCGGCAATGGTGTGGCAGTCGCTGGACCGGGACCCGGGTGCGCTACTGCGCGGGCTCGCACTGTCCCGGACCCGAGCCTGGGCGCGTACCCGTCCCAGCAGCCTGAGTGGGACGGAAGAGGAGTTCCTCGCCGCCAGCCAGCGAGCCGACGAGCGGCGGCTGGCCGGGCGGCGCCGGCGCGGACGCATCATGCTCGGGGCGCTCGCCGGGGTGGCCGTGGTGGTCACGGTGCTCGCCTCACTGGCGATCGTCCAGGCGGGACGGGCCGCCGACGAGCGCGACCACGCCCTGCACGGGCAGCTTATCGCCAGCGCTCGCGCGCAGATGGCACGGGACCCGCAACTCGCCTTCCTGCTCGCGGGGCAGGCGTACGGCCTTCGGCCGGACACGTTGGCCGAGGCGGTGCTGCGGCAGGCGACCCTGAACTGGCGAGGGCTCACCAGCAGGCAGGTGTTCGGCCCCCGTAACAAGGCGGCGGCGCTGACCCGCGACGGCCGGCACGGGGTCGCCGGGACCGCAGACGGCATGGTACGCGTGTGGCACGCCACCGAACCGCCCGGCGAGGCGTTGGTGCTGCCCGAGACCGGCCGGGACCTGTACGCGGTGGCGATCAGCGACGACGGACGGCTGGTGGCCAGCGCCCACAACGAGCCGGTGGTCCGGATCTGGGACGGGGCCGTGCCGACCCGTGGCCCGATCCTTTTGTCGGGGCACACCGGTCCGGTGCGCGACATCCGGTTCAGCCCGGACGGCAAGACCCTGGCCAGCGGCGACGCGGACGGGACCGTACGACTCTGGGACCTGACCGGTCCGCCGGTGGCCCGGGTGTTGCCCAGCGGCGGGCGGGGCGCCGTCTATACGCTGGGCTGGTCGGCCGACGGACGGCGGTTGGCCGTCGGCACCGAGGAGGCGCCGGCCCGGATCTGGGACGTGCGTAGCCCCGGCCGGGCTCCGGTCGAGCTGGGCGACTCGGTCGACACCGACGAGCTGTTGTTCAGCCCGGACGGCAGCCGGGTCGCCGCCGGTGACGACGGCACGTTGTGGATCTGGTCGTCCGGCGGCGGCCCGCCGACCGTCCTCGGACGGCTTCGGGGGGTGATCCCGACGGCGTTCAGCCCCGACGGTCAGCGGCTGATCACCACCAACGGGTACGGCGTGCTCGGCTTCTGGGACACCGCCGCACCCGGCGACCCGCTGACGCTGCGCGGGCACGCCGGAGCGGTTCGGGCCGCCACCGTCGGTCCCGACGGGCACCTGGTCAGCGTCGGTGAGGACGGTACGGTCCGGACGTGGGACATCAACGGTCCGTGGCATCCGGACATCGCTCACCCCCACGACGGCCTGGCCCACGTCGCCCGGTTCAGTCCGGACGGCCGCCACATCGCCAGCGGCGGTATAGCCGACGGCACCGTCCGGGTCACGGCCGCCACGCCGAGCCCTGACCAGACGGGCGACGGTCCTGCCGCGACGGCGGTCACCGACGGACCGGGCGAACCGGTGGTGCTGGCCGGGCACGCCGGCATGGTGCTGGACCTGGCCTTCGCCCCCGACGGGGTGCGGCTGGCCAGCCTCGATGCGGGCGGCACCGTCCGCATCTGGGCGTGGCGGACCGGTACGCTCACCGCCACCTTCGACGCCGCCCGGTCCAGCAGGATCGCCTTCGGGCCGGACAACGAGCGGTTGCTCACCAGCGGCCCCGGTGGCGTACGGGTCTGGGACGGGATCGAACAGGGTGCCCCGGTCGGTGTACCGCTACCCGCGGCCGGGGCGATCGCGGCGTTCGGCCCGGACGGCCGGCGGATGGTGACCGGGGCGGACGACGGCACCGTGTCGATCCGCCAGTTGTCGGAGGAGGGCGGCGTCGACCTCGGTCGGCACGACGCGGCGGTGACCTCGGTGGCGTTCGCCCCGGACGGCGACAGCGTGGCCAGCCTCAGCCTGGACAGCACCATCCGGATCTGGCCCGCGACCGGCGGGTCGGCGACCCTGCTCGCCGCCGCCGGGCAGGGCGCGGCGACCACCCGGCTGACCTACACCCCGGACGGGCGGCACCTGGCGCTGCTCGGCGGTCAGGAGCTGTCCGGCATCCAGCTATGGGCAGTCGGTGCCGCGACCGAGCCGGTCACCCTGCATCCCCTCGGGACCGGGCCGCTCGGCTTCGCGTTCAGTCCCGATGGCGAACGGGTGGTGACCGTCCATTCCGACGGCTCGGTCCGGACCTGGAACTGCGACGTCTGCGGCCCCATGGAGCGGGTGCTCGCCGCCGCCGATACCCGGGACGTGCGGCCGTTGCGCGCGGACGAGCGCCGGGCCTTCCTCCTCGACCGCTGAACGTTGTCAAGTGCTACCGCCGCCGCCTCACCAAATGAAACGCACCCTTACCCGGCGAGGCCGTCCCGTCTTGATCGCCCGGCGTTGACGATGTGTGACGCACGGTCGGCAGCAGAAAGCGCTTGATCATCGCGCGGCTGACCGGCAAGCTATAGCCACCCTCGCGGGTCCGCGCGGCATGTCCCGGCGGTGGACGAGCCGGTCTTCTTCAGCAACCCACACGCTGTCAGGGCTGGACGCGGTAGTGCCGATATCGGAGGTGATCACGTTGTACCCCTGCTCATGACAGCCCCACCCTGGGGCGTCACGGAGCCGAGAAGGTGACCGTATGAGCAGGACCGACAAGACTCGGCCCTGGTGGGTGAAGATTGCCGATCGACCATTGGTGACCTGTCGACCCCATCATGACCATCGGTTCGGGCCGTGTACGTTGCCCGGACGGATCGACGCCGACAGCACCGCGACGGCGACCGGCCACCCCACGAGAAGCTGTTACTGGGTGGTGACGGACCACTCCGCCGACCTGCTCCACGATGGCTGCCGGAGTTGCACCGACCACCACCTCCGTCGCGAGGAACGCCGTCGGAGCCGCCACCAGGCGCGCCGCGATCTGCGCGCCCACCGTGGCGAAGATTGACCAGAACGGCAGGGCCGGACTGTGCCGGCCCTGCCGTCCCGGGAATCTCTGGCTCCTCGCCTCCGCTTTAGCAGGTCGAGTGCAGCAGCGCCCCGACCGGTGTCTCGCGCGGCAGCAGGTCAAGGGTCTCGTCCATCACCTGGAGCCGCAGATCCATCCCACGGGAGAGGACGAGCCGGGTGGGCGACTGTCTCGTCCACCCGGCTCGACGTCAGCAACGGCGTACTAGGCGACGGCCTCGACGAGCCGGCCGACCGTCTCCTCGGGAGACGGCATTCCGGCGATTTCGCTGGCCAGCTTGTCGGCGCAGGCCCGCGCCTGCTCGTCGGCCAGGAGCGCTTCCGCCTGGCTGAACACCAACTCGGCGCTGAACTCGCCCGGCATCACCTGCCGGCCAGCCCCGATGTCCGCCACCGCCCGCGCATTGCTGAACTGGTCGGCACCCTGGGGCAGCATGAGGTGGGGCAGTCCGTTCGCGAGCACCTCGAGAACGGTGCTGCCGCCGCCGTGGCTCACCACGAGGTCGACGTGGGGGAGCAGGTCGCCTTGCGGCACCCAGCTCTCGACCACGACATTCGGCGGCAGGTCACCCAGGGCGCCCTTCCCGCCGGTCGGGCCGGCGGCGGCCACGAGCAGGTCGACCGGCAGCTTCGACAGCCCGGCGATGCTCTGTCGCAACAGTTCCGGGGTCCCGAAGGCCGTACCGAGCGTCAGGTAGACGAGCGGACGACCACGGTCACGCTCCCGCACCATGGCGGGAAGATCGGCAGACTGACGCCAGGTGCCCGGCCGCATGAGGATCCGCTCGGCCGAGGTGGCGAAGCCAGGAAGCTGGAAAGAGGGCGGGCAGACGTCCAGGTACCGGTTGCCGAGAAAATCGGCGTCCCGGGTGGGGGCTTCGATTCCCAACTCGGCGGCGGTGGCGAGCCACGCGGCAGACATGGCGTTCCACATCGGCCCGCCGGTGAGCCGACCGATGCTGTGGCAGATCGCCGGGATACCGGCCAGCGTCGCCGCCATCCCCGCGCCCGGAGTCAGCACCTCGTAGATCATCAGATCGGGCCGCTGCTCCTCGAGTACGGGCGCGAGGTCGGCGACCATGCGCCGGGCCAGGACATCGCCGAACGCCCGGGGGGAGGCGTCGAACGGTTGACCGGCGGGAACCTCCGCCCGCACCGTGGCGATCGCCTCCCGAACGGTGGATCCGGCGGCGACCGGAGTCAGGCCAGCGTCGTGCAGCATGGGATGGAACCGCTTGTCGGTGGCGAAGGTCACCTCGTGTCCCGCGCCGCGGGCGGCGACGGCCAGCGGAAGCAGCGGAATGAGATGGCCGTACGCGCCTATCGAAGCGAAGATCAGACGCATTCTCGGAGATTGCCTTTCGGTGGCGGGTGGGTGCCGGCTCCGGTGGAGAGCGGTCGCGGCACCTGGGGGAGCGGGGACTATTGGGTGGTGGTCACGAATTCCGGCTGAGTCGGAGCAGGTTGTGGGTAGCGAGGACCACCGTGACTCCACCGGCGCCGAGGCAGATGATCAGGGCTTGCCAGCCTGGCCCGGCGATGACCCCGATGACGTTCACCAGAGTCAACCAGAGCCCCATCCTGAACTGCTCCCGGTCGCCCCAGATCGCGCTGCCGCTCATGTGCAGCGCCCCGACCAGGCCGGTGGTGGTGGCGCCCCAGAGCAGCTCGGACTGGTGCGGCGAGAGGTCACTACTGATCTTGCCGATTGTAATGATCAAGCCCACGAAGCCGACGAGCCAGGCGGTGCCGTACCGCTTGGCCTGCAGCGTCGATCGGGGGTCGGTCGTACCACGGCCGAAGGCCCGGACACCGAGGATCGCGGTGGTCGCACCGGCCCCGGCCAGGAGCACGAGCAGTACGGTCTGGGGCAACCGGTCCGGAAGGTCCACGAAGACCCGCTCGCCCGGACCGTCGCCCAGGAAGCGCAGCCCGTACCCGATGAGCCAGGCCAGTCCCCATGCCATGTGCATGACCTGGACATGGTGCTTGATGCGAGCCACCGTCCCGGCCCCCTGCTGGGTCTGGCGCGACGCATCGGGGCTGGTGGCGTCCGCCAGCATGGCTCCGGAACCGTTTGGTGACGTTTCCACTGATCCTCGCAGTTCTGGTTGTTCGAAGATTGCGTGAACGAAGCCGCCGGCGTTCTCGGTCGCACCCTCCGTGGCCACGGCGATACCGACCATCGTGGACGGTCGCGCGAGAAGCGGGTAATTTCCGGCGGTCGGGTCTGCCGAGGCATCAGCCCGCAAACCCGGAAGCAGACTAGCTTTGGTGATAATTAGGGGCAACGTGTCCGGTATCGCCTACCCGACACTGTGATCTTGGTTAGGGCCCCCGGCGCCCAGCAGCGCGATCGTCGAATCCAGAGACCGATCCGGGCGGCGCGGGCTGCCGGCGCGTCCCCGCATCGAATTCAGCCCGACGTGCGAGGGTGGACAGACAGGTCGTTGTCGTACACATGTACTTGTCTGTCCGGAAGGACGCGTCCCGGCCGATTCCGACTACGAACGGGGATAGATCTGATGACCGCAGATCACGAGCCGCTCGCGCTGCTGGCGAGCGCATTGGACCAGGTCGGCGAGGTGCTCGCCGGGGTGGGCGACGAGCAGCAGGACCTACCGACCCCCTGCCGTTCCTGGACGGTGGCGCAACTCGGCGACCATCTGATCCATGACCTGCACCAGTTCACCCTGGCCGCTGCCGGTGGCGCACCCGACTGGTCCAAGCCCGCCCCGCCCGTGACCGGGGACAGGTCCGTGGCTTTCCGCAAGGCAGCCGCCGACCTGCTCGACGCGTGGCGCAAGGCCGGTGCCCTGACCGGGACGATAACGCTGCCGGGCATGGGAGAGGTGCCGGCGCGTTTCCCGGTCGACCAGCAGACTGCCGAGTTCGCCATGCACGCCTGGGACCTCGCCAGGGCCACCGGTCAGTCGACCGACCTCGACCCGGAGGTCGGGCAGTCCTCGCTCGACTGGGTGCGGCGTACGTTGCAGCCGCACTTCCGTGCCGAGGTGATCGACGGCGGCGCGTTCGGCCCGGAGGTCCCGATCGCCGAGGACGCCCCGCTCTACGATCGGCTGGCCGCGTTCGCTGGACGCCACCCTGGCCAGGTCTGACCCCGGAAACACCCGCCGCTGTGGCTGCTCGCCGCCATCCTGACCGACGGGGTCGCGCCGATCGGACCGGGCCGGCGGCCATGGCCAGAACCTCCAACCCGGCTACCGTGATGCCGAACCGGACGGTGTCGGACGTCGCGCTCGCGCCCCGCCCCAGCGGGCGGCCCGAGCACGCTTACGGACCGACTGCCGGTACCTCCGGCCAAGGGCCAGCCCTGCGATGGCGGCGGCAACGGCCACGACCACGCCTGCCGGGTTCTGGCGTGCCTTGCTGCCGGCCCGGCGTACGAAGGAGCGCATGGTGTTGGCGGTGTGCTCGCCGCTCGGACCCGACGACGTGGCGCTCTTCAGGACCTTCTGGCGCAACGCCTCCGATGTCTGGGCGGCGGTCTGGGCCAGCTTTCTCGGCACCTGACGTGCCCTCTGCTCTGCCGACCTGGCGGTCTCGGTGGTCCGCTGCGCGAGCGTCCTCGGCGCGTGCGCGGCCTTCTGACGGACCGAGTCGACGGCATGTTCCGATCGGCCCAGGGCGCGGTCCCTGGTCTCCGCCACCTTCTCCCGTCCCCGGGCCTTCACGTCGGACCTGGCCGCCAGCGCGTTGACGGTCTCCGCGAGCTCGGATCGCGTCTTTTCGATCTCCGCACGTTGGCTGTCCACGTCCCCGTATTCACTGCCGGCTGTCATCCCCGCCCCCGATTCCTGGCCGCACTCCGCACCGTTTCGGCGTCAGCCCGAAGGCTGTCGGCAGTGGCTGTCGGAGCCACCGGCATCGCCTGGCTCACCTTTCGTTTCCCAAAGAGCGCGAGTAGTCCGGCGACCGCGAGCAGCACCACGCCGACGACCAGCGCCGCGACCCCGTCCGGCATGACGGCGGCGAGACCGATGATGGCGGCCGCGACGAGCGCACCGCCGCCGTAGAGAGCCAGTGCGCCGCCGCCCCCGAACAGGGTCGCGCCCATACCGGCGCGCTTGCCCTTGCCCATCATCTCCGTACGGGTCAGCGCCAGTTCCTCACGTACCAGCCTTGATATCTGCTCGGTGCCCCGTTGCACCAACTCGGCGGTCGACATGTCGACCGCCCTTGCTGGCGGGCTTGTCCTGGTGTCTGCCATGACTCTCCCCCTCGACTGCGGCTTGGGTTCAGTTGCCGGTCGGAAAGCGGGCAGCGAAGGTCGAACGCCGCAGCGGACCTACGACGGTCCTCCCGGGCTGTCGGGTCTTGAGCCCCTCCCCGATTGGCTGTCTTCCCCGTCCGCACCGGTGATAGACCCGAGAGGGGAGCTCGAACTTTGGGCCGCTGAACCGCCCTGCACTGGCCCGAGGGGAGGAATTCGGGTGATTACTACTTGCGAGTGGACCGTTGAAACGAGTAATGGCTAGATGTCGAATTCCGTCGGAAAGCCGGTCCATCGGAGTGTTACCGGCAGGTGCGCCATGTCGTTGAAGCGGACCAGCGTCGGCGGACGGTCGGGCCGGTACAGGATCGTGGTCAGGGCGCAGTTGCCATGGTTGAGCCCGAGCCATCGATGGTCCGGGCATGACGGGAGTCCGACACAGGCGCACCATCGGCCGGTGCGGCCCTGACCCGAGTCGCGTTCGTCGACGAGCGCCGGCAACGGCTGCTGGCTAAGCTGCGACCGTGCGGAGGATCAGGCTGCTGGTGATTGTCCTGATGGTCGCTGGCCTGGTTGCCTGCACGCGAGGGCCAGTGGTGCTGCCGGTGCCGGTTCCATCGCCGTCCCGACCCGTCCCGATTGACATCGTCCTGTTCCTTCGCAACGACGTCACGGGACCACAGAAACAGGAAGTCGAGGCGAGGCTGCGGGCGCTTCCGAGCGTGACCCGGTTTACCTTCGAAACTCGGGAGCAGGCCTACGAACGGTTCAAGGAAACGTTCAAGGACGCGCCGGAGTTGGTCGCATCGGTCAGACCCGAGGACCTCCCCGAGGCGTTCAAGGTCACGTTGGCCGACCGTACCGCCGCCGAGCCGGTCCTTGCCGAGCTGCGGCAGTTGCCAGGCGTCGCGGAAGTGACCGCGCCACCGACGGTGACGCCGTCCACAACCCGCTGACCCGGCCCGCTGCCGCCTCCCCCGTCCTGCGCTACCCGCGTACGTTGTCGTCGGCGGGCGTGGGCAGTAGGACGCCGGGGTTGAGCACACCGGCCGGGTCCAGAGCGGACTTGATCCGACGCAGGACGTCGATCTCCTCGGCGGAGCGGGAGAGTGACAGCCACTCCGCCTTCGCCCGGCCCACCCCGTGCTCCGAGCTGATGCTGCCGCGCCGCTGCGCGACCTGCCGCAGCACCACGTCCGTGACCTGCTCGGCGTGCTCGCCCGCGTCCAGCACGTTCACGTGCAGGTTGCCCTCGCCGAGGTGGCCGAAGAGAATCGTCCGGGCGCCCGGGGCGACCGCTTCGACGGTCTCGGACAGGACCGCGACCAGTCCGGACAACTCCCGCAGGGGTACGCAGATGTCGAGCTTGGTCGGTACGCCGGCCGTGTTGATCGCCTCGGTGTGGGTCTCCCGGTACGCCCACAGCCGCGCCCGACCAGCCACGTCGGAGGCGACCGTGGCATCCTCGACCGCCGCACACTCGCCCAGCATGTCGAGCAACTCGTCGGTCGGGTCGGTGTGCCCGGCACACTCCAGCAGCACGTACGCCGGGTACTCGGCGTCGAAGGGTGCCGGCAGCCGGCCGTACGAGCGGACCAGTTCCATGCCCTCGGGGTAGCAGATCTCGGCGGCGGCGAGCGTGCTCAGGCGACCCCGTGCGGCGGCGAGCAGGGTGAGCGCGGCGTCGGTGCCGTCGACCGCCACCAGGGCGACCGCCCGTGCGGGCAGCAGCGGCACCAGGCGCAGCCGTACCCGGGTGATGATCGCGAGGGTGCCTTCGCTGCCGGCGAGCAACTGGGTCAGGTCGTACCCGGTGTTGTCCTTGGCGAGTCCGGCGAGCCGGGTGATCACGGTGCCGTCGGGCAGCACCGCCTCCAGGCCGGTGAGCTGGTCGCGCATGCTGCCGTAGCGCAGCACCCGGATGCCACCGGCGTTGGTCGCGACCATGCCGCCGATGGTCGCGGACGACCGGGCCGCCAGGTCGACACCGACGTCCAGCCCGGCCGGCCGGGCATGCGCCTGGAGTTTCTCCAGGGTGACTCCGGCGCCGACGGTGACCTGGCCCTCGATCTCGTCGACCGGCTCCAGGGCGGTCAGCCGGGTGAGGCTGACCAGCACCTCGCCTCCGGCCGGGACACCGCCGCCGACCAGCCCGGTGTTACCGCCCTGGACCACCATCGGTACGCCGGCCGTGGCGCAGGCCCGCACCACGGCGGCCACCTCGGCGGTGTCGGCCGGGCGGACCACGCAGCGGGCGCTGCCGGTGAACCGCCGGGTCCAGTCGGTCTCGTACGCGTCCCGCAGGTCCGGGTCGACCAGCAGGTGCGCCGTACCGACGATCGCCCGCAACTCCTCTTCGAGGTCGCTCACGACAGCTCCCGGAGGCGGATCGTCTGGCTCATCGCGCGCAGTTGCAGGACCACGTCCTCGGTGTAGCCGGCGCCGAGGTCGGTGAGCAGGTAGCCGTACTCGCCCCGGGTGGCGAGCAGTTGCCCCTCGATGTTGACCGCGTGCTCGGCCAGGATGCTGTTGACCTGGGCCAGTACGCCGGGCGTGTTGTGGTGGGTGTGCGCGATCCGGTGCGTTCCCGTCGCCTTGGGAAGTTGGATGGCAGGCAGGTTCACGCTCAGCGTGGTGTTGCCCTCGGTGACGAACTGGGCCAGCTTGTTCGCCACGAAGCCGCCGATGTCGGCCTGCGCCTCCTCAGTCGAGCCGCCGATGTGCGGGGTGAGGATGACGTTCGGCAGGCCGCGCAGCTCGGAGGTGAACTCGTCGCCGCGACCCTTGGGTTCGTTCGGGAAGACGTCGATGCCGGCGCCGGCCAGGTGCCCGCTGACCAGGTTGTCGCGGAGCGCCGCGTAGTCGATGACGAAGCCCCGGGAGAGGTTGAGGAAGAGGCTGCGCGGACGCATCCGGGCGAACTGCTCCTCGCCGAAGAAGCCGCTGTTACCCGGCCGGCCGTCGACGTGCAGGGTCACCGTCTCGGCGACCTCCAGCAGTTCGTTCAGGCTGTCACAGCGCTTCGCGTTGCCGAGGGCGAGTTTGTCGGCGGTGTCGTAGAAGTAGACCTGCATGCCGAGGTTCTCGGCGAGTACGGAGAGCTGGGCGCCGATGTTGCCGTACCCGACGATACCGAGGGTCCGGCCGCGGACCTCGTGGCTGCCGTTGGCGGCCTTGTCCCAGACGCCCGCGTGCATGCCGGCGTTCTTCTCGGGCAGCCGTCGGGCCAGCATGATGATCTCGGCCAGCGCCAGTTCGACCACGCTGCGGGTGTTGGAGAACGGAGCGTTGAAGGCGGCGATGCCGGCCGCGGACGCGGTGGCCAGGTCGATCTGGTCGGTGCCGATGCAGAAGGCACCGACTCCGACGAGCTGCGGTGCGGCGGCCAGCACCCGGGCGGTGACCTGGGTCTTGGAGCGGATGCCGAGCAGGTGCACGCCCTCGATCCGGGCGATCAGCTCGTCCTCGTCCAGCGCGTTACGCAGTGATTCGACGAGAAATCCCTCGGACTCCAGCCGGGTGACCGCGTCGGGGTGAATGTTCTCCAGCAGCAGGACGCGTGTCTTCCCCTGGTCGATCATGATCTTGTTCCGTCCGTTGCGGTCCGTTGCGTTGATCGGCGGCGAGCGCGCCATAGAGCCCGGCCAGAGGCCTAGGTTAGTCCAGCCCGGGACTGATCTTTCGGGTCCTCCGCTCCGTCCCGACCTTTGGGTCACCGACGTCCGGTTTTTCGATGCCGCCGGCGCCCTCGCGCCCGGCCGGGCCGGGTGTGGCCAGCGAAGGGACCCGGTGGCCGGTGGTCGAAGCGGAGGCGACACTCCGTACCGGCCCGATCCATGATGGACCGGCGCGCCGGAAGAAGGGCGTGAGCTGCCTATCATCGAGTCGTGTCCGGTGACCCGCCACCCGCCGCGCAGGTACCGGGGACCCGCGTGCCCGAACCGGCCGAGCGGGGACGGGCCGGGCACTTCATCGTCTGGGGCGACAACCCGCTCGCCCGCCGGCTGGTCGCCGAACTGATGGACACCTACCACGCCCCGGTCACGGTGATCGTCGGGTCGATGTCCGCCGGACAGGCGCCGGAGATCGCCGGGCTGCGCCCGGAGAACGACGACCCCGCGTTGCGCCCGGTCGTCGTCGTCGCGCCCCGACTCAACCAGGAGGTCCTCCGGTACGCCGGAGTCGATCGGGCCGCCGCCCTGGCGCTGGTCGGCCGGGACGACATCGACAACGTCGACGCCGCCATGATGGCGCGCGAGGTCAGTCCGACCGTCCGGATCGTGGTACGGATCTTCAACCCGATCCTCGGCGAAGGTGTCGCCGCGATGCTCGGCGACTGCGACGTACTCTCCGGTTCGGAGATCGCCGCCCCGGCATTCGTGGCGGCCGCGCTCGGCGACGACACGCCCCGCTACGTGCGGCTCCCGGACGAACTGCTGATGGCGGTCAACCGCGAACGGATCACCGATCCGGACGACATCCTCTGCGGGCTCGCGGTCACCGGCGGCGGAACCGACCCGGTCACGCTGCCGGAGCCCGACGACACGGCCGACCTCGTCCTCGCCCGGGTGACCGGACGCCGGCCACGGCCCGTTCCGCGTCGTCGCCGCCGCCCGTTGCGCACCACCCGGCTGCTGCTCGACCGCAAACTACGACTCGCCCTCGGCACGGTGGCCGGGCTCCTGCTCACCGGCACCCTGACCCTGAGTGTGCTGCGTGACCTCAGCTTCTGGCAGGCGGTCTACCTGACCGCCGTCACCACCCTCGGCGGGGCCGACGCAGACCTCGAGGGCTCCGCCGCCGAACAGGCGGTGCAACTCGTCCTGGTCCTCGCCGGGGTGGCGCTGATCCCGGCCGTCACCGTGCTGCTGGTCGGCCTGGTGGTCAACGTACGGCTGGCGCTCGCCGCCGGTGAACTCACCGAGCCGATCACGAACCACGTGGTCGTGGTCGGCCTCGGCAACATCGGCACCAGGGTGATCGAGGAACTGCACGCACTCGGGATCGGGGTCGTCGCGGTCGACCGGGCCGCCGACGCCCGGGGCGTCCAGGTCGCCCGGGACCTCGGCATCCCGGTGCTGGTCCGGAACGCCAACAGTGCCGAGACGCTGCGGGCGGCCTCGGTGCAGACGTGCCGGGCGCTGGTGGTCCTCTGTCGTGACGACGTGACCAACCTGGAGACCGCCCTGCTCGCCCGATCCGTGCACCGGGCCGCCCAGGAAGCGGCCGGGTCGACGAGCGCGGAGGGACGAGCGCCGCTACGGGTGGTGCTGCGCCTCTTCGACGAGGAGTTCGCCGGACGGATCAAACGCTCCTTCGGCATCGACATCTCCCGGAGCGTCTCCTACCTCGCCGCGCCGGCGTTCGCCGCCGCGCTGCTCGGTCGCGGGGTGATCGACACCGTCTCGGTGGGACGGCGGGTGCTGCTCATCGCCGAGATCCCGGTCGGCGCCGGTTCCGCGATCGAGGGCGAGTTCTGCCCCGAGATCAGCCGGCCGCACGAGGTACGGGTCATCGCCGTCCGCACCGGTCGGATCGGCCAGACGCTCTGGTCCGTGCCGGACCGCCGGCCGTTGGTCCGTACCGACCGGTTACTGGTGGTCGCCACCCGGGCCGGGCTGGCCGCGCTGCTCGCCCGTGCCGCGCCCTCGGCCGACCCGCCGCCGTTGGTGGAGCCGCGCCCGCTGCCGCTGCTCGCCCAGCCCCGGCCGAAACCGTCCTGACCAGGGCCGCGCCGCGCGGAGATCCAGTCGGGGCCGGAGCGGCGCAGCCGTTGTCACATGGTCACCCGGCGTTAACGTGATGGCCGCTGCCTGGCCTTTCGGTTGCCAGAGGCTGACCCGGCCCGACGTAGCCGGAGGAGGACAGCCGTGGCCCTGCTCAGCTTGATCGTCCCGGTCTACCGGGTCGAGGAGTACCTCGCGGAGTGTCTCGACTCGCTCCTCGGCCAGTCGTTCACCGACTTCGAGGTGATCGCGGTCGATGACGCGTCCCCCGATGGCTCCGGCGAGATCCTCTCCGCGTACGCCGAGCGGGACAGCCGGATCAAGGTGGTGACCCTGCCCCGCAACGTCGGGCTCGGTGCCGCCCGCAACACCGGCCTGCAACATGCCACCGGCCGCTACGTCTGGTGCGTCGACAGCGACGACTGGCTGCCGCCGGGCACGCTCGAGGCGGTCGCCGCCCGGATCGAGCAGACCACGCCGGACCTCCTGGTGACCGGTTACGCCCGGGTCTACTGGGACGGCCGGGTCGAGGACCACCCGGTGAGCGCCGTGCACCAGGGGCGCGAGGTGCCGGAGACTTTCACCTTCGCGGAGCAGCCGGGCCTGCTCAACCACCTCTGGATCGCCTGCAACAAGGTGATCCGGCGGGACTTCCTGGTCGAGACGGGTCTCACCTTCGGCCCCGGCTGGTACGAGGACGTGGCGTTCGTCCTGCCGCTGATGCTGGCGTCCGGACGGATCAGCCTGCTCGACCGCGACTGCTACGGCTACCGCCAGCGGCAGCAGGGTGCGATCACCCGGACCGTCAGCGATCGCCACTTCGAGGTCTTCGACCAGTGGGACCGGGTCTTCGAGTTCATGAACTCCCGCCCCGGCGAGTTCGCCACCCTGCGCCCGGTGATCTTCCAGCGGATGATCTGGCACTGCCTCCAGGTCCTCGGGCACGCGAGCCGGGTGCCGGGACCGATGCGCCGCACCTTCTTCGCCCGGATCAGCGCGCAGTACCGCCGGCACCTGCCGTCCGGGGGTGCGCCGGTGGCCGCCGGCAACGACGGGATGAAGCAGCGGCTGGTCGCGCTCGGCGCGTACCAGCTCTTCGAACTGCTCATGAGCGCCTGGCAGATTCGGCAGCGGTTGGCCGGACGCCGGCCGCAAGCGGGAGCGCCCATCCCGCGTAGAGTGGTGCAACGGTCACCGATCAAAACAGGATGAGGCATGCCGAAAGCCACAACTGAATCGTCCGGCGCACACCCGGGCGGTACGTGGCGACTGGTCAACGGCCCGCGGCCGGCACTCAGCGAACGGGTGGGCCGCCTGGTCGGCCTGCGGGTGCTGAGGTTCCCGGGATCGCGTGGCGTGCTGGTCGTCGCCGGCACCATGGACCGGTTGCACGAGCTGCTGCCGCAACCCCGGGCGCTCACGCCGACCAGCCGCGCCCGGATCGTCGTCGCCTACTGGCGTCGGCCACGCAAGGCATGGTCCGGACGGATCGGCCCGGTCGACTACCTGATCCGGCAGCGGGTGGCCCTGCCCCGGCTCGGGCGCGGTACCGCGACCGTCCGGCTCCGGCTCAGTGAGCCGCTCCCACTGCGGGAGGTCCTGCGCGGGGCGGTGCACGCCCTCGCCCCGACCCTGCCGCTGCCCGCCCCGGTCAGCGCGAACCTGACCAGCCAGGGTGGGACGACGGCGTACCTGCCGACCCAGCTCGGCGCGGCCGTGGTGACCGACGCGCTGCCGCTGAGCACCGACATCCGGGCACACGACATCGTGTTGCGCCACCCCGGCGTGACAGCGGCGGACGGCCCGGTCGACGAACGCCCGTACGCGGTCGCGGTGCCGACCGGCCGGCACGGCGCACAGACTCCCGGCGGCGAGTCCGTGGTGCTGGTCGACGCCCGGCGGATCAACCCTCGGGGGCGCCGGGGCGGCTCCTACCGGCCCGAGGCGGGCACGGTCCGGCTCGACCTGGAACCGACCGGTCGCCCCGCCCGTCGCCCCCGTGCCGAGTCCGACCGCCGCCCGCTGGGCGGCCCCGGTCTGGACGCCACGACTCTGGCCACCCTCCGTCAGGTGAGCTTGGTCGAGTGCCCGCCGTTGACCGACGAGCGACCGTTCGACACCGCCGCGCTCCTGGTCCAGTTGGCGATGACCGGAGCGGTGCTGCGCGTGCCGGCGTTGCCACCCCGGGTGGCGGAACTGCTCGCACCCGAACTGCGCGCCGTGCTCGCCACCGCGCCACCGGTCGACGACCCGCTCGCGCTGGAGGCGCGCAGCGTACGGCAGCGCCGGGCGGCGATGCGCGGCCACGCGGCCGGGTTCGCCCTGCCCCGGGTGGCGGCGGACGCGCTGCCGGAGCTGAACCGCCCGCCGTCGGTGAGCGCGATCCTGGCAACCCGGCGACCGGAGATGCTCGCCGGCGCGGTACGCGCGATGATCGACCAGACCTACCCCGAGCTGGAGATCATCCTCTGCCTGCACGGCATCGACCTGCCCACCGAGGTGGCGACGATGCTCACCGGGTCCGGCCGCCCGTACGAGATCGTGCGCGTGGCCGGGACGACCGGTTTCGGTGCGGCGCTCGGCGAGGCGACCCGGCGGGCCCGGGGCAGTCTCGTGACCAAGTTCGACGACGACGACAGTTACGGCACCGAGCACGTCTGGGACCTGGTGCTCGCCCGGCACTACTCCGGTGCGACGCTGGTCGGCAAGGGCACCGAGTTCGTCTTCCTGGAGACCCTCGGGGTCACCGTCCGTCGCCCGTCCGGGGTGCCCGAATCCAACGGCGAGATGGTCGCCGGCGGCACGATGCTGCTGGCCAAGGGCGACCTCGAGGCGGTCGGCGGATGGCGCCCGGTGCCGCGATCGGTCGACTACGGCGTGATCGAGCGACTCCGGCGCGACGGTGCGGTGATCTACCGGACCCACCCGCTCGGCTACATCTACCACCGGCGGGAGTCGGGACACACCTGGGACCCGGGGCAGCAGTACTTCCTCGACACGGCGTTCGCCCGTTGGCCGGGCATCCCCACCGAGGCGTTCGCCAACCCGGTCGCCGAGGGGACGGGCCCGGTGCCGGAACCCCTCGGCGCGCCGCTGGAGGTGGCCGGGCCGGGGCAGCTTGGCGGGTGAAGCCGAACTTCGCGACGTAGGCGGGGGGCGTTGAACCTTTGGCTCACCGTCCCCGGATCACCAGTGGTAGGCCAGGCTCACAGCCAGTGCGGCCACCGCAGTGGAGAAGAACACCGCCCATCCCACGAGCTGACGGGAACCCACTCGCAGGTGCGCGAAGAGCGCGCCGACGAAGTACAGCACGAGTCCAACGGCGGCGAGTGTCCCCAGCAGTGGCACGGCGAACCCGGCCAGCAGCCCCAGAGAGCCTGCCGCCAGCAGCATGCCAAGCACCGGTACCCACGACCGTGGCACCCGCTTCATGTCCGCCTGGGCCTTCGGATAGTCATGGCCGATCAGGTAGGTGACGGCGGCGATCCCGTTGAAGACCGAGGCAAGGATGGTAACCGTGACGTAGGTGGCGAACATGGTCCTCCTCTTGGGTTGTGCTTCAAGGACGAGCCGGCCGTACGGGCTGTGACGCGCCCTGTTGTGACCTGAGACACAGGCGAGGGCTGGATCGGCCGTCGACTGTGGACGCCGACCACCGCTGATCAGGCATTGGGGAAGCGACTGAACGGCCGGGGGAGCGGTGCACGAAACTGTCGGAGCGGGTATCTAAAGTGCCGCTGTGCCAATCGAACCGTGGTCCAACGCACAGGTGCTCGCGCTGGCACCCGATCCCAGTTCCGCCAAGGGTGCGCGCAGTGTCAGCGGCGCGGCGAAATGGACCGCCGCCGGGCTCGACGACGACGTGCTCTGGGGGCTGTGCCGGGGCAGCGGCAGCAACCCGTACCAGGCCTGTGTCGACCTGACCGAACCCGCGTACCGCTGCTCCTGTCCGAGTCGCAAGTTCCCCTGCAAACACGCGCTCGGCCTGCTCCTGCTCTGGTCCGACGGCGGGGTGACCGAGCAGGCCGCACCCGACTGGGTGCGGGAGTGGCAGGAGAAGCGCTCGGCCCGGGCCGCGAACACCGCCGCCAAACGCGCCCAGGCCGGTCCCGTCGACCAGGCCGCCGCCGAGAAGCGGGCCGGGCAACGGGCGGACCGGGTCACGGCCGGCCTGACCGAACTCGACCGGTGGCTGACCGACCAGGTGACCCAGGGGCTGGCCGGCGCACAGCGCGCCGGCTCCGTGCCGTACGCGACGATGGCCGCCCGCCTGGTCGACGCCCAGGCGTCAACGGTCGCCGGCACGGTGCGCCGCGTCGGCGAGGTCGTCGGTGTCGGGGCGGACTGGGCCGACCGGCTCCTCGGCGAACTGTCACTGCTGCGGCTGCTGGTCGCCGGGCACTCCCGGATCGAGGAACTGCCGGCGGAACTGGCCGCCACCGTACGGAGCCGGGTCGGCCTCCCGGTCACCACCGAGGAGGTGCTCGCCGGCCCGGCGCTGCGTGACCGCTGGCAGGTGCTCGGCCACGTGGACCTCCCCGACGAGCGGCTGGTGGCCCGCCGGACCTGGCTGCACGGCATCGAGTCCGGACGGTCCGCGCTGCTGCTCGCCTTCGCCGCGCCCGGTCAGGCGTTGCCGGCGGACGTGGTGCCGGGCAGCGTGCTCGACGCCGAACTCTGCTGGTACCCGGGGGCGTTCCCACAGCGGGCCCTGCTCGCCCGCCGGCACGGCACCGCGCCGGCCGGACCACCGGTCGGTGCCGTCTCCGTCCGTGACGCGCTCGCCGGCTGGAGCGCGGCGCTCGCCGCCGAGCCGTGGTGCGACCAGGTGGTGATGCTCCTCGCCGACGTGGTGCCCACCGTGGACGGCCACCTCATCGACAGGGCCGGCGACGCCATCGCACTGCGACCGGCGGACAACCCGCCGTGGTGGTTGCTCGCCGCCGCCGGTGGCCGCCCGGTTCCGGTGGCCGGCGAGTACGGCCCGGCCGGATTCCGTCCGTTGGCGGCCTGGCCCGACGGTGAGTACGTGCCGGCCCCGGCCCGTACCGGTGCGGACCTGCGCCCGGCGCAGCTCCCACCGGAACTCGTCTCGGCCGCCCTGGTCGGCACCGGCCGTCGGCCGTTCACCGCCGTGACCATCGACCTCGGCGGACGGGCCCTGCCCGTGGTCTCCGGTGCTGATCCGGCGACCACTCTGCTCGACACCGCGGCGGTGGCGTTGACCTACCAGCGGGCCGGCGTCACCGCTGATCCCGGCCGGTCCCCGGTCGAGGCGGCACCGGCGGAGACCCGCCCGGTGGTACCGGCTCCAGCGGCTCGCCGGCTCGCCTCGCTCCTGGCCGACGGCGGTGGACCCGGCGGCGCCGAACTGGGACAACGCCTACTCGGCGGTTGGCTGCGGCTCGCCGCCGAGCGCGGCTACCTGGCCCCGGCGCAGAGCCTGCCCGCGCTGCTGGAGAGCGGCCGGCGCAGCAGTGCGCTTCGCGCCCCGCTCGCCACTGTCGCCGGTCGTCGCGGCGGGTGGCTCGCCGCCCAGAACGCCGAGTGGAGCTATCTGCTGACCGAGGCGGCTCCCGATCCGAACCCGGGCGACTGGGCCACCGGCACCCCGGGCGAGCGGCTGGCCTACCTGGTGGCGCTGCGCCGTGCCGACCCGGCAGCCGGTCTCGACCTGCTCGTCGGGGTCTTCGACGACGAGGCGCCGGAGGATCGGGCCCGGTTCGTCGGTGCCCTCGCCAACGGTCTGGCCGACCGGGACGAGCCCCTGCTCGAACGGGCACTGGACGATCGCCGCAAGGAGGTGCGGGAGGCGGCCGCCGGGCTGCTCTGTGGGCTGCCGGGCTCGGCGCTGCGGGGCCGGATGGCGCGCCGGGCGCTCGGCTGCGTCCGCCTCGACGGCGGACAGCTGGTCGTCACCCCACCGACCGAATGTGACGCCGGGATGCGCCGGGACGGAATCCCGCCGAAGGGCCCGCAGGGCGTCGGCGTCGGTGCCTGGCTGCTGGGCGAGGTGGTCGCGCGTACGCCGCTGGAGGCCTGGTGCGGCGCGTTCGACCGGACAGCCGAGGAGATACTGGCCCTGCCCGTGGCCGACGACTGGGGCCCGGTGCTGCACCGGGGACTCGCCCGGGCGGCGGTGGCGCAGCGCGACTCCGGGTGGTTGGTTCCGCTCGCCGACGAGATGTCGCAGGACCTCGACCGGCACGACGAGCGGTTGACCGCCCAGTTGTACGAGGCGCTCTCCCCCTCCGACCTGGCCCGGTACGCGACGGCAGCGTTGCGCCGATCCCAGGGCCGCGCGCTGCGGGTCGTCGAACTGCACCCGGGACCGTGGCCCGAACCGCTCGCCGACGCGGTGGTCGAGTCGATCGGTGCCCTGGTCCGGGGCGACCATCGGACCGAATGGCAGGCCGGCGAACTCTGCCGCATCGCCGCCACCGCCCTGCCGCCCGCCTACGCCGCCCAGCTCGCCGAGCTGGCCGACACGATCGAGCGGGAGCACCCCGAGACCCGGCGCGGCGGCGTTGTCCGCCGGCTCGCCGCCACCCTGACCTTCCGGCACGAGATGTACGAGGAGCTCCGATGACCGCCCTGCGCCCCCACGCCGAGCAACTGTTCGCCGAGGAACTGGCCGCGCTCGCCAGTGTGGACGACCGGCCCCGTCCGCCCGGCTGGCGGCTCTCGCCGCAGGCGGTGGTGACCTACCTGCTCGGCGACGACGCCAAGATCACCCCGAAGTACGTTGGCCCGCGTCGGCTGATGGAGGTCGCGGTGGCCACCCTGGCGACCGACCGGGCGCTACTCCTGCTCGGCGTTCCCGGCACCGCCAAGACCTGGGTCTCCGAGCACCTCGCCGCGGCCATCTCGGGCGACTCGACCCTGCTGGTGCAGGGGACCGCCGGTACTCCGGAGGAGGCCATCCGGTACGGCTGGAACTATGCCCGCCTGCTCGCCGAGGGACCCTCGACGGCAGCGCTGGTGCCGAGCCCGGTGATGCGGGCGATGGAGACCGGCACGATCGCCCGGGTGGAGGAGCTGACCCGGGTCCCGTCCGACGTACAGGACACGTTGATCACGATCCTCTCCGAGAAGACCCTGCCCGTACCGGAACTCGCCAGCGAGGTGCAGGCGACCAAGGGCTTCAACATCATCGCCACCGCCAACGACCGGGACCGGGGCGTGAACGAGCTCTCCAGTGCGCTGCGCCGCCGGTTCAACACCATTGTGCTGCCGGTGCCGGCCTCCGCCGACGAGGAGGTCGACATCGTCGCCCGCCGGGTGGCACAACTCGGGCGCTCGCTGGAACTGCCGGAGGTGCCGCCGGCCCTGGAGGAGATCCGCCGCGTGGTCACGGTCTTCCGTGAGCTGCGCAGCGGCCTGACCGAGGACGGCCGGACCAAGGTGAAATCGCCGACCGGCACCCTCTCCACGGCCGAGGCGATCTCCGTGGTGACCAACGGTTGGGCGCTCGCCGCTCACTTCGGCGACGGGGTGCTCCGCCCCGGCGACGTGGCCGCCGGCATCGTCGGCGCCGTGATCAAGGATCCGAGCAGCGACCCCGTCGTGTGGCGTGAATACCTGGAGACCGTGGTCCGTGAGCGGGACGGCTGGACCGCCTTCTACCGCGCCGCCCGCGATGCCTGAGCGCTTCTACGGGGTACGCCACCACGGTCCCGGATCGGCCCGTGCGGTGCTGGCGGCGCTGACCGAGCAACGCCCCGACCTGCTGCTGATCGAAGGCCCGCCGGAAGCCGACGACCTGGTCCGATGGGTCGCCGACAAGGGCCTGGAGCCGCCGGTCGCCCTGCTCGGCTACGCCGCCGACGACCCGCGCCGGGCGGCGTACTGGCCGTTCGCGGTCTTCTCCCCGGAATGGCAGGCGATCCGCTGGGCGGTCGACCATGACGTACCGGTCCGCTTCTTCGACCTGCCGTACGCGTACCGGCTCGGTGAGGCCCGCGCCGGCGACGGGGCGGAGCTGCCGGAAGCCGAGACCGGCGCCGACGGGGGCACCGGGATCGACGGCCCGTTCGGCGACGACGCGGAGACCCGACCGGGTGAACCGGAGCAGCCGGTCCGGCCGGTCGATCCGATCGCCGAACTCGCCGCCGCCGCCGGCTACGACGACCCGGAGCGCTGGTGGGAGGACATCGTCGAGCATCGTGGGGCGCCCGCCTTCGAGGCGATCGGGGAGGCGATGGCCGCGATCCGGGCCGAATCCCCGGAGGACCCGGACGACCTGCTCCGCGAGGCGTACATGCGGGGGGTGCTGCGCGAGGCGCGCAAGAGTCATCGGAACCTCGCCGTCGTCTGTGGGGCGTGGCACGTGCCGGCGCTGACCGCCACGGTGTCAGCGGGCCACGACAACGCGTTGCTCAAGGGACGACGTAAGAGCAAGGTCACCTTCACCTGGGTGCCCTGGACGTACGGCCGGCTCGCCTCCTGGCAGGGCTACGGCGCCGGGGTCCGCTCGCCCGGTTGGTACCACCACCTGTTCACCGCCCAGGACGAGGTGGTGACCCGTTGGCTGGTCGCCGCCGCCGGGGTGTTGCGGGCGGAGGGTGTGCCTACCTCGTCGGCACATGTCATCGAGGCGGTTCGGCTGGCCGAGGCACTGGCCACCATCCGGGGCCGTCCCCTGGCGGGGCTCGCCGAGCTGACCGAGGCGACCCGTTCGGTGATCTGCGAAGGCGACGATCTGCGGCTCGACCTGGTCGACCGGCAGCTCGTCGTCGGTGAGCGGCTCGGCGCGGTGCCCGACGACATGCCCGCGGTGCCGCTCGCCCGTGACCTGGCCGCGCAACAGCGCACACTGCGGCTCAAACCGGAGGCGCTCGACCGGGAACTCGACCTGGACCTGCGCAAGGAGATCGACCTCGGGCGAAGCCGGTTGCTGCACCGGCTGCGACTGCTCGGCATCGGGTGGGGCGAGCCGACCCGGGGGCGGCAGGGCAAGGGCACCTTCCGGGAGACCTGGCGGTTGCGCTGGCTACCGGAGTTCGCGGTCGCGGTGGTCGAGGCCGGCGCGCACGGTACGACCGTCCAGCACGCCGCCACCACGAAGATCACCACGGCGGCACAGGACGCCGAGGGGCTCGCCGAGGTGACCCCGTTGGTCGAGCAGGCCCTGCTCGCCGACCTGACCGACGCGTACCCGGCGGTGCTTCGGGCGCTGCACCATCGCGCCGCGCTCGACGCCGACGTGACCCGGCTGATGGCGGCCGTGCCGCCGCTGGCCCGCACCCTGCGCTACGGCGACGTCCGGGGCACCGAACTTGGCCCGCTCCGTACGGTCACCACGGGGCTGCTGGTCCGGATCTGCGTCGGCCTGCCTCCGGCGCTCCGGTCGCTCTCCGACGACGCGGCCCGGACGATGCGCGACCACATCGACGCGGTGCACGCCGCGCTGGGTCTGCTGGAGGAGCCGGAGCCGCGCGAGCGGTGGCTCGACACCCTGGCCGGGCTGGCAGCCCGGGACACCGAGGCACATCCGGGAGCGGACCAGCCGACCCATGGGCTGGTCGCCGGTCGGCTGACCCGGATCCTGCACGACGCGGGACGGCTCGACGCGGACGAGACCCGGCGCCGGATGGGTCTGGTCCTCACCCCCGGGACGCCGCCCGCCCAGGCGGCCCACTGGATCGAGGGCTTCCTCGCTGGCGGAGGACTGCTCTTCGTCCACGACACCGCACTGCTGGGCCTGGTGGACGAGTGGCTGACCGGGATCGCCCCGGAGGTCTTCACCGACGTGCTGCCGTTGCTGCGGCGTACGTTCGGCGCCTTCGCCCCACCGGAACGGCGGGCCATCGGCGAGCGGGTCCGGGGTGGCCGGCCGGACGCCGACCAGCCGGGCCAGCGGTTGCCGCTCGACCACGACCGGGCCGCCGGGGTCCTGCCCACCCTGGCCACCCTGCTCGGCCATCAACCACTGCTAGGGGGTCCGCGTGCACACGGCTGACGAGGAGAGGTTGCGCCGCTGGCGTCTGGTGCTCGGCGGGGCGGCCGACGGTCCGTGCGGGCAGCCCACCGGCGCCGACGCGGGGATGGACGCCGCGCTCGCCGCGCTCTACGACAGCGCTGGCGATGCCGACGGCGGCCAGAACCGGCAGCGCTCGGCCGGGCTCTCCGCCTCCGCGCCCCGGGTCGCCCGCTGGCTCGGTGACATCCGGGAATACTTCCCCAGCACGGTGGTCCAGGTGATGCAGGCCGACGCGATCGAGCGGCTCAACCTCACCAGTCTGCTGCTCGAACCGGAGATGCTGACCGCGGTCGAGCCCGACGTGCACCTGGTCGGCACCCTGCTCTCCCTTAACCGGGTGATGCCGGACAAGACCAAGGACCTGGCCCGCCAGGTGGTCCGGCGAGTGGTGGAGGAGCTGGAACGACGGGTGGCGCAGCGGACCCGGGCCGCGGTGACCGGGGCGCTGAACCGGGCCACCCGCGTCGACCGGCCGAGGCACGCCGACATCGACTGGAACCGCACCATCCGGGTAAACCTGAAGCATTACCAGCCGGAGTACCGCACCATCGTGCCGGAACGCCTGATCGGCTACGGCCGGCGCAACACGGCGGTGCAACGGGACGTGGTGCTCTGCGTCGACCAGTCGGGTTCGATGGCCGCCTCCGTGGTCTACTCCGGCATCTTCTCGGCGGTGCTCGCCTCGATGCGTTCGCTGCGTACCTCGCTGGTCGTCTTCGACACCGCCGTGGTGGATCTGACCGACCAGCTCAGTGACCCGGTGGAGGTGCTGTTCGGCACCCAGCTCGGTGGCGGCACCGACATCAACCGGGCGATCGGCTACAGCCAGGGGCTGATCACCCGCCCCCGGGACAGCATCTTCGTGCTGATCAGCGACCTGTACGAGGGCGGTGTCCGGGCCGAGATGCTGCGTCGGGTCGCCGCCATGGTCGAGGCCGGGGTGCAGGTGGTGGTGCTGTTGGCGCTCTCCGACGAGGGCGCGCCCGCGTACGACCACGAGAACGCGGCGGCGCTCGCCGCGCTCGGCGTACCCGCCTTCGCGTGCACGCCGGACGCCTTTCCCGACCTGATGGCCGCCGCGATCGAACGCCGGGACCTGCGGGCGTTCGCCGAGCGGTTCGCCGGTCGTTGAGCGGCGGCAGGCTGGGCGACGGCTGATCCCGCCTGGCACCGGCATGGTGGACGACCACGTTCGCACCCCTGCGACCGTCCCACTGTGCCGGTGCCCGACGGAGTTCAGCGGCCGCCGGTCGGTCCCGCTGTCGCGACGGCGGGCGGCGCGGCCGGGTCGAGGTCGCGGGCGAGTACGTCCTCGACCGTCTCGCCCCGAACCAGCACCTGGGCCCGGCCGGCGTTGACCGCCACCAGCGGCGGCCGGGGCACCAGGTTGTAGTTCGAGGCGAGACTGAGCTGGTACGCGCCGGAGCACGGAATCGCCAGCAGGTCACCGGCGCGCAGGTCGCCCGGCAGGGGCGCGTCCTGGACCAGCACGTCACCGGACTCGTCGTGCCGGCCGACAACCGTGGTCCGTTGCTCCTGGGCGCGGCTGAGCCGGCCGAGCAGGACGGCGGTGTAACGGGCGCCGTACAGGGCTGGGCGGGGGTTGTCGCTGAGCCCACCGTCGACCGCGACGAGCTGGTGACCGTCGGGGTCGCGGCGTACGGCGAGCACCCGGTAGAGCGCCACCCCGGCACGGGCCACGATCGCCCGGCCCGGTGCGACGCCGAGTCGGGGGACCGGCAGGTTGTGCTCGTCGCAGGCGACCCGGAGGACCTTGCGGGCCCGGGAGGCGAACGCCTCGAGGGCGAACTGGCCGTCGGTGTCCGTGCCCGGAACGGCGTGCCCGCCACCGATGTTGATCTCGCTGAGCTGGGTCCCGTGCCGCTGCGCCAGGGCCGCCATGGTCGCCACCAGGTGACTGATCGCACGTTCGTAGCCACCGAAGCGGGAGGTCTGCGAGCCGAGGAAGAAGTCGAGGCCGACGAGTTCGAGCATGGGCTGGTCGGTGATCCGTCGGACCATCTCGTCCAGGCTGGTGCCGGCCGCCGGTACGCCGAACCGGTCCGTGACCGGTGCCGCCGGCAGCATCGACATGGTGTCGACCCGGCCGGTGTCCCAGTCGGGCAGCACCCGGAGCAGCACCCGCTGCCGGCGGGTCAGCAGCGCGGCCAGCCGCGGAATCTCCGAGCTCGACTCGATCACGATGGTGCCGACGCCGTACTCGAGCGCGGCGGTCAGGTCGATCGGGCTCTTCGCGTCGCCCTGGAGCACGATCCGGTCGGCGGGGAAGCCGACGGCGGCGGCGGTGGCGAGCTGCCCGGCCGAGTGCACGCCGAGGGAGAGCCCCTCCTCGGCGATCCAGCGCAGTAGGCCCCGGCAGGTCAGCGCCTTCGCCGCGTAGACCACGTTGCCGGGTCCGAACGCGGTGGCGTACTCCCGGCAGCGCTGGCGTACGTCCGCCTCGTCCAGCACGTACGTCGGGGTGCCGAACTCCTCGGCGAGTTCGCCCAGGTGCACCTCGCCGACCGAGATCTCGCCGTGGTCGTCCCGGTGGGCCATCGAGGGCCACACCTGACCGGAGAGGTGGGCGGGGAGGGAGGTACGCAGCGAGGGGATGAGTTCCGCGAGAGTCATAGCGGGTCACATTCGGGTTCGGTCGTGTCCCGCTCGAGGATTTCGAGCGGGCGGAGCAGCAGGTGGGTGATGGTTTCCGCAGCGCCGCCACTCAGCCGTAGGGCGGCGACGGCGGCGTTCAGCTCGGGCAGGTTGGCGCAGGAGAGCCGTACCATCAGGTCGATGTCGGCGGCGACCCACCACGCGGCGATCACCCGGTGGTCGCCGCGCAGGTGCCGCGCGAACTGGTCGCCGTCGGTGCTGGCGGCCAGCCGTACGCAGACCAGTGCCTCGATCCCGTCCGACGCGCCCGTGAGCAGGTCATCCGGGCGGGGCCGGGCCGGGGTGCCGGCGTCGCGTCCGGTGCTGGTACGCCGGGGCGTACGACGGGGCAGGGTCGGGCTGTACATGTCCCGATCGTGGCGCCCCGGTGGGTTCCTGACCGCGATCTTCACGCGTTCGCCACGACCCCCGGGGCGATCCCGACGCGTTCTTGACGCCGGTGTGGTGACGGCGTCAGCGTGGCCGTCGACGGCGTAGCGATCGCGTCAAGGCACCGGACGGCGTCGGCACCGCCGTGCTTTTGTTGATCACAGGTGCCCCGCGGGCGATTCGCCCGTACGGCGTACCCGGTGAGTGTCGCCTGCCAACCCCCTCGACGGGCGACCTCGCCGGGTACGCCGGCCCGGGCACCGTGATGGTTCAGGTGGGCAGTGGACGCCGGGCACCGTTGCCGGCGTCCACCAGGTACATGCGCGCCTCGTGCAGGTCGAAGTAGAGCCCGACGAGGGTGAGTTGGTCGGCGTCGAGCCGTCGCCGCACGCTCGGATAGGTCCGTAGGTTGTCCAGCTGTTGCGCCACGTTCGCCAGGGCCTGTCGTTCCAGCATCTGGCGTTCCCGCGCCCGGTGCTCCAGGATCGGATGTTCGGCCGCTGCCGTGTCGTTCGGGTGCGGGTCGTCCCTTCGGACGCCGAGGCGGGCGTGCCGCAGCCACGAGCCGAGGTGGGACTGCGGGGCGACGCCACCGTGTAGCACCGCCCGCATCGCGCCACAGTCGGAGTGCCCGCAGACGGTGATCGTGGAGATGTCGAGTACGTCCATCGCGTACTCGATCGCGGCGCCGACGCTGTGGTCACCGTGGTAGCCGTGTCGGGGCACGATGTTGCCGATGTTGCGCAGACAGAACAGGTCACCCGGGCCGCTCGCGGTCACCAGGTTCGGCACCATCCGGGAGTCGGCGCAGGTGATGAAGAGTTCCCCGGGTCGCTGGCCGTCCCGGGCCAGTTCGGTCAGGTAGGGGCGGACGAGCGGGGCGAACCGGCGCTCGAACTCCCGTACGCCCTCCAGCATGTTCTCGCCGATCCCGTTTCCGCCGGTGGGGCCGGTGCCGGGCGACCTTGCCGGTTCGGCCCTGCCCGGCGTCTGTACGGGTACGACCGCGCCGGTGCGCGCCGCGTGGGCTCTCCCCGGTGCCGCCGTCCCGTCCGGTGTGGGTGTCGTGCCGGTGGCCGACGTCGCCGGTGTCGTGCTGGCCTGCCAGTGCGACCACGGGGCGAGCCAGCGGGGGAGCCGGTCGGGCAGCGTCTTGCGGTTGCCGAGCCGGTCTCGGACCGCCCGGTCGAACCAGCCGTCCAACACTTCCTCCACCCGTACCTGGCCGCCGCCGCGTTCGTAGCCGGTCCGCCACTGTTCGATCACGCCGAAGGCGGCGTGGTCGAGGAAGTCCAGCCGTAGTTCGAGCTGGACCCGGGCGCCGGGTGGCAGCCGTCGCAGTTCGTTGTTGAGCCGACCGGCGCCGAGGAAGAGCAGGGTGCCGGTGATCTGGACCAGGTAGTCGTCGGGACCGCGCCGGTCGACGTCGATGCGCCAGTGGGTGAGCCGGTAGAGCGCCGCGACCAGGGTTACCGCCACGCCGAGCAGCACACCGGTGACCAGGTCGATGAAGACGACCCCGGCCACGGTGACGGCGTACGCGGGCAGCTCCCGGTGCCGCCTCAGGTCGCGTACGTGCGCGACGCTGATCAGTCGGAGTCCGACGATCACGAGCACCCCGGCGAGCGCGGACATGGGGATGAGTTCGAGTATCCCGGTGAGCAGGAGGGCGAAGACGGCGATCCAGATTCCGTGCAGGATCGCCGAGGCGCGGGTACGGGCACCCGCTTCGACATTCGCCGAGCTACGTACGATCACGCCGGTCACGGGTAGGCCACCGAGTGCGCCGGAGACGGTGTTCGCCGCGCCCTGGGCGATCAGCTCACGGTCGAGCCGGGCCCGCGGACCGTCGTGCAGTTTGTCCACCGCGACCGCCGAGAGCAGTGACTCCACGCTGGCGACGACCGCGAGTAGGAGTACGCCGGAGAGCACCGCGGTCAGCGGCGCGTCCGGCCAGTGCGGCAGGCCCAGGTGGCTGAGCGGGTCGTCCGGTAGGGCGACCCGGGTCAGGTCGAGGTCCAGGCCGGTGGCGAGCGCGGTGGCGACGGTGATGGCGATCAGCGGCGCCGGCAGGTATGACAGCCGGATCAGTCGGGGCCAGACGAGCAGAACCGCGACCGTGACGACACCGACCAGGACGGCGGCGTCGTGGTAGCCGACGAGTTGGGCCGGTAGTTCGCTGAGGTTCTCCCAGGCCGAACTCTGTGGGGCGCCACCGAGGACGACGTGCAGCTGGCTGAGCGCGATGACGATGCCGATCCCGGCGAGCATGCCGTGGACGACCGCGGGGGAGAGCATCAGTGCGGCCCGACCCAACCGGCTGAGTCCGAGGATGATCTGGAGCAGGCCGGCCAGGCTGACCATGGCCGCGGTGGCCGTCCAGCCGTGTCGTAGCACCAGGTCGGCAACGATCACCGACAGGCCGGCGGCCGGGCCGCTGACCTGGAGTGGTGCCCCGCCGAGTGCGCCGACCACGATGCCGCCGACCACGGCGGCGATGACGCCGGCGAGCAGCGGCGCCCCGGAGGCCGCCGCGATGCCGAGGGAGAGGGGGACCGCGACGAGGAAGACCACGAACGAGGCCGGTAGGTCGTGGCGGAGCAGCGTACGTCGGAAGGCGGCTGCCCGGTCCCGGTTGGTCGGATCCGGGACGGTCATCGAAGCGGTGCTCTGTGGCTGCCCGGTATCCACCATATTATCCTCCGGGTCGTGACAAGGCTCGGACGAATTGATGACAACAATGAGAACTAATGCCGCGTAAGCGGTCTCATGCCGCTCATCGGGCACATTACCTGGTGAACGCGATCGATAACAGCCTGTGATTTTTGTCGCTCGATGTTGACCACAAATCGCTGAGCTGGGCCGATGGTCCAGATTCCGATCATCCTTTGTGGACTCATCGACTCCGGTGGGCTGCTCGCATGGACGATGACCAACCACAGTGGAGAGCGCCGGGGCGGGCGGCGGGGCGCACCGCGTGGTGCGCGATTCCGGCGTCGGGCCCGGCGGCCGGCGCTCGCTGGCTCCGCAGGCTGGAGGTTCAGCCGTCAGGGGTGGATCGTGACCGGTACTCGTCCGGACGCACCGACCGCACGGCCCGGACGTGGTCGCGGATCGTGCCGATGGTCGCGTCCGACGCCATGATCGCGGCCCGCCAGCGGCGCAGCAGCGCGGTCAGGTCGCGGTGGTGCACCCGCAGTTCGCTGATCTCGCGCTCGGCCGCCAACGCCCGGCCGCGGAACTCCGCGGTCTCCAACTCCAGCTCCGTCACCCGACCGCGCAGTGGCCCCACGATGGTGAGCGCGGTGTCGGTCAGCAACTCCGCGGCGTCCGTCCTGAATCGGCGCCGCCGCAGCGCGATGGTGACGACCGCGGCCACGCCCCCCGTGGCGCCCAGCAGACCGACCGTGGTCAGCAGGATCTGGACCCACGCCGGCCCGCTGGGCGGCGGGTCCGTGCCGGTCACGGCGTGCCTGTTCGGGTCGGCGGGTTCATCAGACTGGCGCGGGCCAGCCGGCGGAGGTCGCCGATGATCTGTGCGCATCTCCAGCTTGAGCCGATCGAGACGGCACCGATGAACGTGCCGGCGGTGAGGGCGGCCATGCCACTCATGCTGAACAGGGCGATGGCGTACATCGCGGTGTTGGCGCCGAGTAGGAGCACCGCCCCGAGTTCGAGGCCCAGGCCGGTGGAGAGCTGCCCAGGCCAGCCGACGCCGGCGAGGCCGAGGAGGCCGGCGATGATCAGACCGGCTTCCCAGCTCCACTCGACTGTCGCCGGCATGGCGAGGACGAGTGAGCGCGGAAGGGCGTCGAACACGGTCATCATGATCCCGCAGACGAGCCCGCCGAGGAGAAAGGTCAGCTCGAACGGGTGCCGGCCGGAGCTGATCCTGATCGGTGTGGGCGGCGGAGGAGTGGCGTCGGTTCCCCGGCGGCTGCTTGACCGGGCGTCGTTCTTGTTCACGGTATTGCCCTCGGGGGTGGGCCGCCACTGCGCCACTGCCGTCCGGCTGATCCGGGCCGAGTGCGGCGGGTGCCTCAGGGGCGGGAAACAACTGTGCGTGAATACTACAGTCCGTATTTGATCCGCTACTAAAGGATATGTGACGGATCATCGACACCTGTGCGTTCGAGGCATCCCCGCAGGTGGAGCCCGCCCACGCTCCACACACGACACGAGGCGCGCGGAATCCGTACCGGCGCGTTCCTCCCGCCGACCCCCTCCGGTGCGGCATAGTCGTCGCTGCGGGAGACGGATGCGTACGCGGAGGCCCGCTGTCGAGGCCGGTGCACCCGGGCACCGTCCGTCGACGGCTACCGGCTGCGCGGGTGGGAGGATTCCGGTTTGGCGGAGCGCCGCACGATCGGCTTTGTCGCGCTGACCGCCGCCCTCGGACTCGGAGTCCTCGTGTTCCCCTCCGCGGCGGCGATCCTCTGGGGGATGATCGGCGTCGCCAGCACGACCGCAGTCGTGTACGGCCTCCGACGGCACCGACCCTCCCGTCCCGCACCCTGGCTGCTGTTCGGAGCGGGACTGGCCTTCCTGGCCGCCGGGGACGTGACGTACGCGGTCGTGACAGCGGGGGTGAACCGGGACGCGGGGCTGGTCGCCGAGTGGTTCTACGTCGGCAATTTCCCGCTGCTCGCCGCCGGCCTGGTGCAGCTGACCCGCCGTAGCGCGGTCCTGCGGGACCGGTCCGGCCTGACCGACCTGCTCGCGGTGGTGCTCGCCCTCGGTCTCGTCGGCTGGACCCAGTTGGTGGCACCCGCGCTGCCCGGCTCCGGGCTCTCCCCGGTCGAGCAGTGCCTGCTGGCCAGTCACATCCTCGGCGACCTGCTGGCGCTGGTGGTGATGCTGTGGCTGGCCGTGGCCGCGCCACGTAACGTCTCGGTCCTGCTGCTGACGGTCGGTGTCGCGGGGCTACTCACGGCCGACATCGCGTACGCCGTCGCCCAGGTCGGTCCGGGTTGGCAGCCGGGCGGACCGGCCGAGCTGGGCTACCTCGTCTTCTACCTGAGCTGGGGCGCGGCCGCGCTGCAACCGTCGATGACCCGGCTGACCGAGCGTGCCGAGCCGGCGTCCGAGGAGACCTCGGCGACGCGGATCGGGCTGGTCGCCCTGACCAGTCTCGCCGCCCCGGTGGTGCTGCTGCTCGAGGCCGCCGCCGGTGTGGTGCTGCACGGCGTCATGATCGCCGTGGTCGCCGGCTTCACCACCATGCTTGTGGTGGTCCGCGTCATCGACGCCCGCAACAAGCATCGGCAGGCGCTGCGACGGGAGCGGCACCTGCGGGAGACGTGTACCAGTCTGGTCGCCGCGACCGGCAGCGCGCAGGTCGGCGAGGCGCTGCGGGCACTGGTCACCCAGGTGATGCCCGACGGGACACCGCACCGGGTCGTGTTCGCCCTCCATCGGCCCGACCGTCGGGCGGGCGATCTCGACTTCGCCTGGTCACCCCGGGTTGAGCTGGACCACCCGCTGCCGACCGAAAGCTCCCGGCGACGCAGCCTGCTGGTCGAGACGCGGCTGCTGCCCTCGGTGCTGATCGAGCCGTTGGGTGGCCTGCCGGCCACCATCGTGGCGTCGTTGGTGCCCGGGGCCGAGCCGGTGGTCGGACGGACCGACGCGGCCCTGCTGGTGGCGGCTGCCCGGGATGTCCTCGTCGCCTCCCGGGACGTCATCGAGGTCGCGGCGGGTCAGGCCACGCTCGCGCTGCACCGGATTGAGGTGACCGGTGCGGCCAGCCGTCGGGATCGGGATCGCTATCTGGACCTGTCCGCCGGCAGTACGACCGACGGTGTCCTGATCGTCGGGGACGACGACCGGGTGGGCTACGCCAACCCGGCGATCTGGCGGATCCTCGGCATCGAGTCGCGGGTCTTCACCACCTGGCGCGACATCGTCCACCCCGACGACCACGAGCAGGTCGAGCGGACGCTGGGCGCGGTGCGCGCGGCCGTCGACCCGCCCGGGCCGGGCGTGCAGTGGACCCTGCGTCGCGCCGATGGCAGCCGGGTGGTGGTCGAGGTCGACTGCCGGCCGTTGGGTGCCGAACCCCGGCCGCCGGGCGTCGCGATCACCGTGCGTGACGTCACCGACGAGCGGCGGCGGGAGTGGGACCAACTCCGGCGCCGGCTGGAGACCACCGCGCCGGGTCTGAATCGCCGCAGCCTGCGCCGACGCTTTCGCTGACCTCCACCACCCGCGCCCATCGGTGACGGGTGATGGGCGAATTGACGGAAATCCGATAGATCGCTGGACGACGCTGGGTGACTGTCTGAAAACTGACCGCGATGTTGCTCCGGCTTGGGGGGTTCATGAAGATTCGTACGGTTGCTTCCGCTGCCCTCGTCGGGGTCCTGCTGGTCACCGCGGCGCCGCTGCCGGCGTACGCCACCGCGGCTCCCGCCGCCTCCGCCTGCCGGCCGGGTACGCCCGACCCGGCGACACCCACCACCCGGTTCCACGACCCGGCCCGCCCCGAACTCGGTCCCGATCCGGTGCCGGCGGAGCGTCCCGTCGGACCGCTGCTCCTGGGTTACCAGAGGTTCGGCGAACTGACCCAGTCGGAGTTCGTGGCGAGGTACCGCAGCGGCAACGGCTGGGTCTACCCACCCGCGGACGGCTTCCTCGTCCTCTTCGATCAGCCGATCAGATTCGCGCAGACCCTACGGGCGGGCAGCCGCATCGACCGGTTCGGTTATCCCGGCGGCGCCTACCTCGCCCCGGCCCGCACCCTCTTCCTCCAGCGCGCCCTGCCGCCGCAGAACCTCAACACCCCGAACGGGACGGCGCAGAGCAACTACCACCTCTACTGCGTCCTGAAAGCGTTCCGGGTGGACTCCGGGCCGATCGCCCCGTGGTTCGAGCAACTGGGACTCGGCCTGCAGTACAAACTGGAGCAACGCCACCTGCCCGAGGCGGGCACCGCGCTCAGTGTCGACTGGCTGCTGCGGCACGGCTACCTGGTCGAGGAACGACCCTAGGGTGAGAACCCCGCGCACCGCCGGCGACGTTGCACCCGTCGCCGGCGGTGTCGCGGCCGATCAGGCCGGGGATTCGGTACGGTCGCCGGCCCACTGCACGTGGAAGCTGCCCTCGGCGTCGACCCGCTGGTACGTGTGCGCGCCGAAGTTGTCCCGCAGCCCCTGGATCAGCGCGGCGGGCAGCCGGCCCCGGCGCAGCCCGTCGAAGTAGGCCAGCGAGGACGAGAACGCCGGGGTCGGGATGCCGACCTCGGTCGCGTACCGCACCACCCGCCGCCAACTCTCGATGCTCTCCGAGACGATCTTCGCGAAGTACGGTGCCACCAGCAGACTCGGCAGTTGCGGGTCGGCGTCGTACGCCTCCCGGATCCGGTCCAGGAACCGGGCCCGGATGATGCAGCCGCCCCGCCAGATGGTGGCCATCGCGCCCCGGTCGATGCCCCAGCCGAACTCTTCGCTGCCGGCCTGGATGTGGTCGAAGCCCTGCGCGTACGCGACCACCTTCGAGGCGTAGAGCGCCTTGCGGACGTCGTCGACGAAGGCGTCCCGGTCCGGCACGCTCGCCTTGCTCCCGGCGTCGGCGAAGAGTTCACGGGCGGCGGCCCGCTGGTCGGCGTGCCCGGAGAGCGAACGAGCGAAGGTCGCCTCCGCGATGCCCGTGATCGGCACCCCGAGGTCGAGTGCGCTCTGCACGGTCCAGCGGCCGGTGCCCTTCTGCTCGGCCTGGTCGAGCACGATGTCGACGAAGGGCTTCCCGGTGCGGGCGTCGGTCTGGCCGAGCACGTCGGCGGTGATCTCGATCAGGAACGACTCCAGGTCGCCCTCGTTCCACGTGCGGAAGACCTCGGCGAGCTCGCCCGGGGACGCGTCCAGTCCCTCCCGGAGCAGGTCGTACGCCTCCGCGATGAGCTGCATGTCGGCGTACTCGATGCCGTTGTGCACCATCTTCACGAAGTGTCCGGCGCCGTCCGGACCGACATGCGTACAGCACGGGGCGCCGTCCACCTGCGCCGCGATCGACTCGAAGATCGGCCCGAGCTTCGCGTACGCCTCGACCGAACCGCCGGGCATGATGCTCGGGCCGAGCAGCGCGCCCTCCTCGCCGCCGGAGACGCCCGTGCCGACGAAGTGCAGCCCATGTGCACGCAGCGTCTCCTCGCGCCGCCGGGTGTCGGCGAAGTGGGCGTTGCCGCAGTCGATGATGATGTCGTCCGTGTCGAGCAGCGGGATCAGTTCCTCGATCACCGCGTCGGTGGGACCGCCGGCCTTCACCATGATGATGACCGCCCGGGGACGGGACAGCGATGCCACGAAGTCGGGCATCGACTCGCTCGGGACGAACTCACCCTCGTCTCCGTGCTCGGCGATCAGGCTCCGCGTCCGGTCGGCGGAGCGGTTGTGTACGGCCACCGGGTAGCCGTGGCGGGCCAGGTTACGGGCCAGGTTGCGGCCCATCACGCCTAGACCGGTGACGCCGATCTGCGCGCTGCCTGCCGGCGGCTGTCCGGTCGCTGTCTCTTCGGTCATGGTTCTCTCCCTTGATCCGACTTGTTGACCATGCTGCCAGCGTTTTTCCGCCCAGACCGCCGGCCCAAGCATGTGATCTTCCTCTATAGCGGCCGGTACCGTCGGCTCAGCGGCGTCCGTCCCGCCCAGCGGAACGGGGCGACGGCTCCTCGGATCGCCGGCTGGCCAACAGGCTCCAGACGATCGAGCCAGCGATGGTCGCCACGATCACGCCCAGCGTCAGAGGAATGGGCAGCTTGCCGACGTCGGTCTCGGCGAGGATGAGTTTGACCCCGGCGAAGACGAGCAGCAGGGCCAGGCCGTAGTGCAGCCGTTTGAACCGGCGGAGCAGGCCGGCGAGGAGAAAGTACAGACTCCGCAGGCCGAGGATGGCAAACGCGTTGGCCGACCAGAGCACGAACGTGTCGGTGGTGATGGCCAGGATGGCGGCGATCGAGTCGACCGCGAAGATGAGGTCGCTCGCCTCGATCGAGACCAGCACCACGAAGAGCAGGGTGACCCGCAGTTTCCCGTTCTTGCGGGTGAGGAACCTGCCGTCGTGGTAGTGGGCGTCGGTGGGCAGGATCCAGCGGATCAGGCGGACCACCGGGTTCCGTTCCGGCTGCACCTTCCGGTCGTGACGGAACGCCATCTGGTAACCCGTGTAGATCAGGAACGCGCCGAAGATGTACGCGGTCCAGAAGAACGTGCGCAGCAGTTCCGCCCCGGCGAAGATGAACGCCAACCGGAAGCCGAGCGCGCCGACGACTCCCCAGAACAGGACCTTGTGCTGGTACGACGCCGGTACGGCGAAGTAGGTGAAGATCAGGGCGAAGACGAAGACGTTGTCGATGGAGAGTGTCTTCTCGATCAGGTAGCTGGCGTAGTACGTGGTGCCGGCGCTTGATCCCTGCCACCACCAGAGCAGCACACCGAACGCGAGCCCCGCGCTGATCCAGATCCCGCTCCAGAGTCCCGCCTCGCGTAGTCCGACCACATGGTTGTCCCGGTGCAGGAGCAGGTCGACCGCGAGCATCGCGGCGATGACCACGGTCAGCGCTATCCAGGCCCAGCCGGGAACGGCGCCGGTCACCGGGTCCGCCGCAGTGTCGTCACCGGTGCCCCATACCCCGCCGGTGCGGGTTTATCGGTGCCGGCGGCACCTGGTGCGGGCGGGAAACCGCGACCAGGACGGGGCTGGACGTCTGCGGCCGGGCGGGCACAATAGCGGAAAGTTGGGGGAGGGGAGTGCGGTGCGCATCCTGTTGGTCGAGGACGACAGTCGGGTCGCGGCGGCGATGGCCTCGGCGCTCACCCGCCGTGGTTTCGACATCGAACAGGCGTCCACCGCCGCGGCGGCGCTGGCCGCCGCCCCCTGCGACCTGGTCTTGCTCGACCTCACCCTGCCCGACGGCGATGGGGTCGAGGTGTGCCGGACGTTGCGCCAGCGCAGCGCCCAGTTGGGCATCATCGCGGTGACCGCGCGCGGCGAGGAACGCGACCGGGTGCTCGGGCTGCGGGTCGGCGCGGACGACTACGTGGTCAAGCCGTTCTCGATGGCGGAACTGCACGCCCGGATCGAGGCGGTACTGCGCCGGGGCGCACACGCCGCGGCACCCCGTACGGTCATCGAGGCCGGCCGGATCAGGATCGACGTGACCGCCCGCTCGGCCGAGGTCGACGGGGAGGCGGTCGCGTTGACCCGCAAGGAGTTCGACATCCTGATGTCCCTGGCCCGCCAACCCGGACTGGTGGTGCCCCGGGATCGGATTCTGCTCGATGTCTGGCAGACCACCTGGACCGGCCGGCACACGGTCGAGGTGCACGTCGGGTCGCTGCGGGCCAAGCTCGGCGACCCGGGCCTGGTGGAGACCGTTCGGGGGGTCGGCTACCGACTCCGGGTCGGGTAACGCCGTGCGTCGACGCCTTGTGCTCAGTTACCTGCTGCTGATGGTCCTGGTGCTGGCCGCGCTGGAGATCCCGCTCGCCTTCACCCTCGCCACCGCCGAGACCGGACGGGTCCGGGCCGACCGGCTCGCCGACGCGACCCGGTTCTCCTCGCTCTCCGGTCCGGCTCTGCGCGTCGGGGCGACCGGGCCGGTGAGTGCGGAACTGGACCGCTACGCCGAGCTGTACGGGCTGAACGCCGCGCTTGTCGACCGGGACCGTACGGTCGTGCTCCGTACCCCCCGGTATCGTCCCGACCCGGCGTTGGTGGAGTCCGCCACCCGCGCCTCGCTCGCCGGGCAGCAGTCCGCCGCACCCGGGTTGGTCTGGCCCTGGAACCCCGAGCCGCTGGTCGTCTCGGTGCCGGTGAGCGAGAACGGCGAGGTGCTCGGTTCGCTGATCATCTCGTCACCGACGAACCGGATCGGCCGTACCACCCTCTCCTGGTGGTTGGTGCTCGCCGTGATCGGCATGCTTGCCGTACTCGCCTGCGTCCTCACCGCGTTCCGGCTGGCCGGCTGGGTGCTGCGGCCGATCACCGTGCTCGACGCGGTGACCCACGAGATCGCCGCCGGGGATAGGTCCGCCCGCGCCCCGCACCGGGTCGGCCCACCCGAGTTGCGTCGGCTCGCGGCGAGTTTCAACGACATGGCGGACGCGCTCTCCGACGCGATGGAACGGCAACGGGCGTTTGTCGCGCACGCCAGTCACCAGTTGCGTAACCCGCTCACGGCGCTGCGGCTGCGGGTCGAGGAGCTTGGGCCGAGCGTCACCGACGAGGACGGCCGGACCGAGCACCGGCTCGCCCTGGAGGAGAGCGACCGGCTCGCAGAGGTGCTCGACGGCCTACTCACCCTGGCCCGCGCCGAGCGGGGCGCGGACAAGATGGTGGTGGTCGACGCCGCCGCGGTGGCGATCTCCCGCGTGCGGGCCTGGCAGCCCCTGGCGCGACGCCGGTCCATCCAACTCAACGTCAGCACACCGGCCATCCCGGCGTACGCGAGCGCCGCGCCCACCGCCCTGGACCAGTCGCTCGACGCCCTGATCGACAACGCGGTGAAGTTCACCGACGAGGGCGGGAAGATCGACGTGTCGGTCTACCGGCTCGACGGCGGGGTGGCGATCCACGTCCGGGACAACGGGCGGGGCATGACCTCGGCACAGCTGCGCCACGCCACGGAACGGTTCTGGCGGGCGGCGGACGCGCAGAACATCTCCGGGGCGGGTCTGGGCCTGACCATCGTCGCGGTGCTGGTGGACGTCTCCGGCGGACGGCTGACCATGCGGCAGGCGATTCCCCGGGGTCTTGACGCGTCGCTCTGGTTCCGGGTGCCGGACGAGTCGTCGTAGGCACCCGACGAGTGCCGTCCGTCCGGGTGGAGGTCGGCAGGGCGCGCCGACCTCCACCCGGATGTGGCTCCGTTCGCTCAGGACGGGGCGCGGGCGGGCATCGGATCACTCAGGCGAGCGCGGCGACGAGCTGCTCGGCGATCTGGTCCGGCGACGGCATCGCGCTGGTCTCGTCGCCGATGCGGCGGGCGGCGGCGGCGAATTCCGGCTCGGTGAGCACCCGCTGGAGTGCCGCCGCGACCGCGTCGGGTCCGTTCTGGCCGGGGTGCAGGGCCAGCCCGGCACCGGCGGCGACGACCCGGTCGGCCTGGACGAACTGGTCCGCGCCCTGGGGTACGACCACCATCGGGATGCCTCGGGCCAAGCCGCCGAGGGTGGTGCCGGCGCCGCCGTGGCCGACGATCGCGGAGACGTTCTCCAGCAGTTGCGCCAGCGGTAGGAACGGGACGAGCCGTACCCGCTCGGAGTCGAGGGCGTACTCCTCCGGCTTGCCGTCGAAGCCGAGGGTGGCCACGATCTCGATGTCGAGGGCGCTGAGGGAGCGCAGCAGCGGAGCGACCACTCCCGGGTCGGCGAAGACGGTGCCGAAGGTGACCAGCACCCGTGGCCGTTCTCCGGCCGGGGGTACGGCCGCCCCACCCGACGGGTCGGTGATCGGGGTCTGCTCGCTGCGGTGTGGTTCCGGCCGCAGCGGAAGGCGGGTGACTCCCGGCGGTGGGCTGGCCCCCTCGAACTGGAGCCCGGGCGGGCAGGTGTCGAGCAGCCACCGCCCGGAGGGCGACTGGTCGGGCGGGGTCAGCCCGCGTTCCTCGTAGCGGGAGCGGACCAGCATGGTCATCGCCGTCATGAACTCCGCCGGGATCGCCGGCCCGAAGGCGAGGGTGGCGTGCGGTACGTCGAGCGTGGTGGCCAACAGTGGCCCGACGAAGTCGCACGCTTCGGTCACGATGAGGTGCGGCTGCCAGCTCTTCGCCTTGATCACGGCGTCGTCGGCGCTGAGGTCGACCCGGACGCCGGCGAAGAACTCGGCGACGCCCTCGGGGGTGGGTGCGTAGGCGGGGTCGGCGCCGGTCCGCCGGGCCACCTCGGCGAAGAGAGCATCCGGCATCGGGCCGGCCGGGAGCAGTTCGAAGCCTTCCGCCTCGACGAACGGCGCCATGCCGGCGGCGGTGACGACGGCCACGTCATGCCCTTGACGACGGAACGCGCGTGCCAGCGGGAGCAGCGGAAGGAAATGCCCGAAGGCCGGGGTAGTTGAGAAGAGGATGCGCATACTCATCAGAATATCATTCTGATGAGCCGTCACCGCCTATAGTCATCTGATGGCAAAGCCTCGATCTCCCGCGACCCGGCGTCAGGAGAGCGCCGAATTCACCCAAAAAGTGATCTTGGAAGCGGCGCGGGAGCTGTTCGCGACCCAGGGGTATCCGGCGACCACGGTGGTCGACATCGCCGCCCGGGCCAGGGTGGCGGTCGCCACCGTCTATACCAGCGTCGGCGGCAAACCGACTCTCCTGCGGGCGCTGATCCAGGCCGGAGTGCAGGACCCGGAGACGGCCCGTACGCAGGCCGCCATCCAGGCGTCGTCGGACCCGGCCGAGATCCTGCGCCTGCTCGCCGCCGGCACCCGACACGGGAACGAGCAGCACGCGGAGACGGTCCGACTGATGGCGACCACGGCCCACGTCGCGCCCAGCGCGTCCGAGGCCGTACGCGAGGCGACCGAGTCCTACCGGGAGGCCCTGCACGTGGTCGCCGTACGCCTGAACGAACTCGGCGCCCTGCGCGCCGGTCTCACGGTGGAGCGGGCTGCCCACGTGTTGTGGTTCTACTTCGGACTGAACGCATGGTCACAGCTCGTCGACGGGGGCTGGTCCTGGGACGAGGCGGAGCGTTGGCTGATCGAGAGTGCCACGTCGGCGCTGCTGTCGCTACCTGTCGCACCCGCGACGAACACCGAGGCGTGAGACGACCGGAGCAGCGGGCGGGGGAGCCGGTCAGGGCTTGCTGGCGCGGTAGTAGTCGACGGCGCCGGGGTGCAGCGGCAGCGGGGCGGTGGCGATCGCCGACTGGGTGCTGATCCGCCCGGCCGCCGGATGTGCCTGGCCCAGTTCCACCCGCCGCTCCATCAGCAGCCGGGTCAACTCGTACACCAGGGGCCGGGGCAGTTTCGCCGAGACGATCAGGTAGTTGGGGTCGGCGACGGTGGTGACCGGAGCGAGCCCGTACACCGAGGAGGGGATGTCCCGGCTGACGTACACCTGGCTGTACCGCTGTCGCAGCGGCTCGGTCCACTCGCCGAGATCGATGATCCGCGCGGGGGTGTGCCGGACGAATCCGGCGACCGCCTGCACCGGCAGCCCGCCGGAGAAGAGGAAGCCGTCGATCTCGCCTTTGTTGAGCGCGGTCACCGAGGCGTCCAGCCCGAGTCTCCGGGTGTCCACCGAGCCGGGGGTGAGGCCGGCGACGTCGAGCAGGCGGCTGGCGGTGATCTCCGTACCGGAACCGGTCGGGCCCACCGAGACCGTCCTGTCGCGCAGGTCCGACAGCCGGTGGATCGGTCCGTCGTCGCGGACCACCAGGTGGAGCAGGTCGTCGTAGAGCCGGGCCACCCCGAGTACGGCGGGAGAACCGCTGGGGGTGTTCGGCAGCGTGTCCGCCTGGGTGAAGCCGAGTTCGGCGCTGCCCTGCGAGACCAGGGCGACGTTCTCCGCCGACGCGGCGGTGATCGCCACGCTCGCCCGTACTCCCGGGATCTCCCGATTGATGATCTTCACAAGGGACTGACCGAACGCGTAGTAGACGGCCGCCGGGCTGCCGGTGGCGATCCGGATCCGGATCGGCTCCGCCGGAGGTTCGGCGCACGCACTGGCCAGCACCGTCAGGACGGCCACGCAGAGCGCGAGGGTGGCCCGGCGGGCCGAGCGTGATGACCCGACCAGGGGCGGCGGAAAAGGGGCCAAGGGTCGTGTTCTCCGGCGGGAGTAGGGGCGCCGCGGCAAGTCTGGCCCACCTGGTTCGGTCGTGCATACCGACCGAACGGCCACCCCCCGGCAGAGCCTGCCCGGCCCGGCCCCGCCCTACACCGCGACGTCGAACTGGTCCGCCGACCGGACCGCGGCGAGCAACCGCTGGGCGTCCGGTCCGGTCGGCACGCTCACCAGGAAGCAACCGGAGCGGCGCAGCAGGGCGGCTCGGGCGCCGAGCAGCTGGGCACTGCGGATGAGCATGGCCGCGAGATCGGGATCGGCCACCCGTACGCCGAGGATGTTCTTGTGCAGGTGCCGCCCGGCGGCGGTGAGGACGGAGCGCCAGAGCGCCTCGGCCAGCCGGGGCCGCCACAGTTGCCGGGCACTCGAGCCGCCGGTTGCCGCCGGGTCCAGGAGCGCGGTACGTCCCTGGTTCCAGGCCGCCGTCATCAACGCCCCGTACGCGGCCCGTTGGTACACCGGAACATAGAGCCGGTGCAGTTGATAGCGCCGGCGCAGTCCGGCGACGGTCGTCTCCCGGACCACCGTCAGCTTGAGCCGTCCGAGCAGGTAGGCCAGTCGGTCCGCGGCTGTCTGCTGGTTGAACTCCGCCACCAGCACGCCGTGTACGCCGTGTGTGTCGCTGCGGTGGTCTGTCGGTGCCGCGGCGACCGGGGTGCAGCGCACCAGTGCGGCGATCTCCAGTGTCTCGGCCAGGACGGGCCAGTCCAGCCATGGCAGTCTGAGGTTTTCGGTCGAACTCGCGGTCGTGAGCTGCGCAATCTCCGCCATCGATCTGCTCCCGGCTGATTTGGCACGATTTTCATCAGAGTGGATCGGCCAAGGCGTCGCTGGAAGCCCCGGGGCATAGTCTTGAGCGAATCTTGCGCGTCCCGACGTGCCCCGTGCCGGGGCGTCGCGGTGGGTAGCACCCATCGCGGACAGGCATGAAGGCTCATGAATCAGGGTGTTTCCGGATGCCCGCCAACCTTGCGTCGTTCGGGTCTCCGGACCGGAGCCTCCGCTCGTACATTTCGCCGCCGGAAGGCATCGACGCGCCATTGGCAGGGCCGCTGGCAGTGCCATTGGGGTGGACGTCGGCGATCCGCACGGGACCGCTCGGCCAGGCACGTGGCAGTCGCCGTGATCGCCGTCTGAAAGAGGTGCGAAAGGTTCGGGGATGACGACCGACGACACCCCGTCGCGCCACCCTGACGACGGTGAAGCGGGAGGGGACCTTGCCTCCGTGCTGAATCGACCTCCGAAGGGCGGATTCGGCTCGTCCGGCGAGACCGCTAACGCGCGGCGGATGGGCCGGGTTCGGTGAGCGGCTTCTCCGCGGGTGTCGACCGTCCTGTTGCGTCGATCGGCACCCGATGTCTGACCGTGCGATGCCGGTCTGACGTGGTTCGATCCGTGGCGGTGACGGGTTGGCTGTCGCCGCCACGGTGCCACCCGAGGTCGGAACGGCTGGGGGCCATCCCGTCCCGACTCATTCGCCCCGGTACGCCCGCACCACCGAGGCCGGTATCCGACCCCGCTCGGAAATGTCGTAGCCGTTCTTCGTGGCCCATTCCCGGATGGCGCGGTTCTGGTCCCGGTCGGTGCGGCTCGCGCCTCGCGGCGCACCCCGCCCGGTAGCGCCACGCGCCTCGGGTGTGGTACGGCCGATCCGGTTTCCGGCGGTGATGTAACCATCCAATGCCTTGCGCAGCTTGCCCGCGTTCTTCTCGGACAGGTCGATGGTGTAGTTGACCCCGTCGATACCGAACTCGACAGTGCGGTCGGCCTTGCCGCCGTCCAGGTCGTCGGTGAGTAGGGTGATCACTTGTTTGACCATCGTGGTGCCCCCAATGCCAATTGATTTGGTGAGTGCATTGTGTCCCACCGAGTTTGTCCTATCGTCGGCGATTCCGCAACGTATTCGCTATTTGGCGGAGCGTCGGTACAGTTTCGAGTGTCGAACTGGGTTGCCGGAGAGGGGCGGGATCCGGCTGGAATCGTGCCGTGCGGCGTGCCAGGATCATCGGGTGACGCACGGGCGGTCGGTCGACGGAGCGACACCGGGTGCCGTGCGGCGGGCGCTCACCGCCGGGGGTGCTGGCGCTGCCGTGGGGACCTTCCGGGTCTGCGGTGAGTGGGTGAACGATGTGGACGGTTCACCAGCCTTGCGGGCATAAATCGAAAATCTCCCGTCCGGGGTGCTTGCACCTACCGATCTGTGGTAGTTAGGTGAGGCTAACCTTTGGAGGTTCTGTGGTCGTCTCGCAACTCCCGTCATCCGCGCCCGTCGATCAAGCCATCGCCGACCTGCTCGAACGCCAGGAGGAGCGGGAGTCGGGCGCGCGTACCTACGCCCGTTCGCTGCCGATCCTGCCCGTACGCGCACACGGGATGGTCGTCGAGGGAGCGGACGGCCGGCGTTACCTCGACTGCCTCTCCGGTGCCGGCACGCTCGCGTTGGGCCACAACCACCCGGTCGTGATCGACCAGATCCGCCGGGTGCTCGACTCCGGTGCGCCGCTACACGTGCTGGACCTGGGCACCTTCGAAAAGGACGAGTTCACCACCACACTGCTCGCCACGCTGCCGGGCGGACCGGACGGCTGGCGGCTGCACTTCTGCGGACCGGCCGGCACCGACGCGGTCGAGGCCGCGCTCAAACTCACCCAGACCGCGACCGGGCGCTCCGGGGTACTCGCCTTCACCGGCGGCTACCACGGAATGACCGCCGGAGCCCTCGCGGTCAGCGCCAACGTCGCGCTCAAGACGCCACTGCCGCCGGCCGCGTTCGAGGTCACCCGGCTGCCCTTCCCGTACGACTACCGGTGCCCGTTCGGCGTCGGCGGCGGCATGGCAGCCGAGATCGCCGCCCGGTACGCCGAGACGATGCTCACCGACTCGCACTCGGGAGTCGTACCACCGGCCGCGATGATCCTGGAGGCGGTACAGGGTGAAGGGGGCACCGTACCCGCACCCGACGGTTGGCTGCGCGAGATGCGCCGGCTCACCGCCGTGCACGGCATCCCGCTCATCGTCGACGAGGTGCAGACCGGGGTCGGCCGGACCGGGGCGTTCTGGGCGGTCGAACACTCCGGCGTGGTGCCGGACGTCCTGGTGATGTCCAAGGCGATCGGGGGCAGCCTGCCCTTGGCCGTGATCGCCTACCGGCAGGAGCTGGACACCTGGCGGCCCGGGGCGCACACCGGCACCTTCCGTGGCAACCAGCTCGCCATGGTGGCCGGTACCGCGACCATGCGGCACGTCCGCGAGAACGGTCTGGTCGAGCGCGCCGCCCTGGTCGGTGACCGGATGCTGCGCGAGCTGCGACTGCTCCAGGGGCAACAGACCGCCATCGGTGACGTACGCGGCCGGGGCCTGATGATCGGGCTGGAGATCGTCGAGCCGGACGGGCCGGCGAACCCGATCGGCGCCCGTCCCGCCGCCCCCGAACTCGCCCGGCAGATCCGCGGCGAATGCCTGGCCCGTGGGCTGATCGTCGAGCTCGGTGGACGACGCGACGCGGTGGTACGGCTACTTCCGCCGCTGATCATCACCGACGCGCAGGTCGACACGGTGCTGGCCCGGCTCGCCGACGCGATCCAGGCCGCCCGGCGGGCCTACCCGGGAACGCGCGCGTGACCGTCACCGATCCGCTCGACACCGCGCTCGCCGGTGGGGTCGCCGGCCCGGCGGCGTTGCGTCCCCTGCTCGACGTGGCGTTGGAAGCGCTGCGTCTGGGTGCCTACCGGCGCGGCGGTCCGCTCCCCGCCGGTACGCCGACCGAGCTGGCCTCCGCCGTCGCCGCCACGTTCGGGCCGGACCTCCTGCCCGAACGCGGCACCGGGGCGCGCACGGCCCTCGCCACGCTCGCCACCGGACTCACCGCCGGCACCGCCGACCCGGCCGATCCGCACTGCGCCGGGCACCTGCACTGTCCACCGCTGGCCGTGGCGGTCGCCGCCGAGGTGGTCGCCGCCGCACTGAACCCGTCGCTCGACTCGTGGGACCAGGGGCCCTCGGCGACCGCCCTCGAGCCGCAGGTGATCGAGGCCCTGGCCGGCCTGGTCGGCTACCGACCCGGCGCCTCGGCCGGCGTACTCACCTCCGGCGGGACGGAGTCGAACCTGATGGGCCTCCTGCTCGCCCGCGACGCCGCCGTACTGGCCACGGCCGGAGCACCGGCGGCCACCGTCGGGCTCGGATCGGTCGGTTCGCGGTTGCGCTACTTCTGCAGCGAGGTCGCGCACTTCTCGGTCCGGCGTAACGCCGCGCTGCTCGGACTCGGCGAGGAGGCGGTGGTACCGGTGCCGGTCGACCACGCGTACACCATGGACCCGGTCGCGCTGGCCGAGCGGATGGCCGCCACCGTACGCGCCGGTGGCGTACCGGCGGCAGTGGTGGCGACCGCGGGCACCACCGACTTCGGCAGCATCGACCCGCTGCACCCGATCGCGGATGCTGCCGCCCGGCACCGGTGCTGGCTGCACGTCGATGCCGCGTACGGCGGTGGGGCACTCTTCTCCGACCGGCTCGCAGGCCTCCTCGACGGCCTGCACCGGGCCGACTCGGTCGCCCTCGACCTGCACAAGCTCGGCTGGCAACCGATCGCGGCCGGAGTCTTCCTGACCGCCGACGCGGCCACGCTGGCACCGCTGTCCCAGCGGGTCGCCTACCTCAACCCGGTCGACGACGAGGCGGCCGGTTACCCGAGCCTGCTCGGCCACTCGCTGCGCACCACCCGCCGGGTGGACGCCTTCAAACTGGCGGTCACCTTCCAGGCGCTCGGCCGGGTCGGGCTGGGCGCGCTGGTCGACCGCGTCCACGAGTTGGCCCGGCACGCCGCCGCCCGGATCCGGGCCGACCCCCACCTCGAACTCGCCGCCGAGCCGGTGCTCAGCACCGTGGTGTTCCGCTACCGTGCCGGACCCACCAGCAGCCGGGTCAACGCCGGGCTGCGTCGGCGCCTGCTCACCGAGGGCACGGCGGTGGTCGGTCGGACCGAGGTCGGCGACGCGGTCTGGCTCAAACTCACCCTGCTCAACCCGCATGCCGCCCCGGCCGACGTGGACGCGCTGCTGGACCTGGTGGTCCGGGCCGGCGCCGCCCAGCAGGCGGCGGTGTCGACCGCCGTCCCCGGGCCGAGGAGCGGCGACATACCGGAGGAAGCCCCCCGATGACCAGCACCGCCGCACCGTCAACCCCTGCCGACGCCCGGTCGGACGAAACCGACTACGACCTGGTCGGCATCGGTCTGGGCCCGTTCAACCTCGGACTCGCCGCCCTGGCCGAGCCCCTCGCCGGTCTCCGGACGCTCTTCCTCGACGCCCGCACCGGTTTCGCCTGGCACCCCGGCCTGCTGCTGGAGGGGGCCAGGTTGCAGGTCCCGTTCCTCGCCGACCTGGTCACCCTGGTCGACCCGACCAGCCGCTGGTCCTTCCTGTCCTACCTCCGAGAACAGGACCGGCTCTTCCCGTTCTACTTCGCCGAGCGGTTCCACGTGCCGCGCCGCGAATACGACCACTACTGCCGGTGGGTCGCCGACTCGCTCCCCTCCTGTCGCTTCGGCGCCCGGGTCGACGGGCTGCGCTGGTCCGCCGGGGCCGCCCGGTTCGTGGTCGAGGTGACCGAGCCGGCAACCGGTGCCACCAACCGGATACGGGCCCGACACGTGGTGCTAGGGGTGGGCACCGAGCCGGTCGTACCCGGACCACTGGCCCACCTCGTCGGCGAGCACGTCTTCCACGCTGGCGACTACCTCGACCGACTGCCGACCCTCGCCGGGGCACGGGACGTGACCGTGGTCGGTTCCGGGCAGTCCGGTGCCGAGGTCTTCCTCGACCTGCTGCGCCGCGCACCCGAGCAGGGCTGGCGGGTGCGTTGGCTCACCCGGAGCCCGGCGTTCGCCCCGATGGAGTATTCGAAGCTCGGGCTCGAACACTTCACCCCGGACTACACCGCGTACTTCCGGGGCCTGGCCGAGTCCACCCGCGACGCCCTGCTGCCGGGGCAGTGGCAGCTTTACAAGGCGATCAGCGCCGAGACCATCGACGAGATCCAGACCCTGCTGTACGAGCGTTCGGTCGGCGGTCGCCGGCCCGAGGCGAGCCTGACCGCGAACGTGGCGGTGCTGGCGGCCCGCGCCACCGGCGACGGCTACCTCCTCTCCTGCCGGGAGACCCACCAGGGCAGGGAGTTCGACCTGCGCACCGACCGGGTGGTGCTCGCCACCGGTTACGCGGCCCGCCGGCCGGCGCTGCTCGACCCGCTGGCCGAACTGGTGCACTGGGACGAGCGGGGGCGCTACCGGGTGGACGCCGACCACCGTGTCGAACTCGCCCCGGAGGTCACCGGTTCCCTCTTCGTGCAGAACGCCGAGCTGCACACCCACGGTGTCGGTACGCCCGACCTGGGACTCGGTGCCTGGCGCGGCGCCACCATCCTGAACGCGGTCACCGGTGGCACCGCGTACCGGTTGCCGAAGCGCACCGCGTACACCGGCTTCGGCGTACCCGACGACGCGCTCACCCCCGACACCCCGTTCTGAGCAGCTACGACCCGCCCCCCCACGAAGGAGCGCCGTGCCGTCCCACCCTTCGGCCGATCCGGCCACCGCGCCGCCTCCCCACCTCGCCCCGGCGCACTGGACCGCGGCCGGTCGTACGCTGCTGGCGCGCACCGTCGCCGAGATGGCGTACGAGGAGATGGTCATTCCCGTGCCCGACGGTCCACCGGGGCGTTGGCGGATCGCACTGCCGCAGGGGGTGAGTTACTCCTTCGAGGCCCACCGGGGCACGTTCGGTGCCTGGCGGGTCCGGCCGGAGACCCTGCTGCGTCGGGCCGGCGACCGGGACCAACCCGCCACCGACCCGACCCGGTTCGTGGTCGACGCCGCCGACGTGCTCGGTCTGTCCCGGTCGGTCGTCGCAGACCTGGTTCGCGACCTCACCGCGACGCACGCCGCCGACGCCCGGCTGCACGCCCGCGCGATTCCGGCCGGGGCGCTCGCCGACCTGTCCCATGAGGACCTGGAGGCGCACCAGACCGGCCACCCCTGCATGTTCGTCAACAAGGGCCGGCTCGGCTTCTCCTCGGCCGACACCGCCCGCTACACACCCGAGGCGGCGGGCGACTTCCGGCTGGTCTGGATCGCGGTCACGCCGGAGTTGGGCCGGTTCACCGCCGTACCCGGCCTGGACCGGTCGGCGCTGCTCGCTGACGAACTCGACCCGGTCACCCGGGCCGCGTTCGCCGAGCGGATCCGTGACCGGGGCGGTGACCCGGAGGCGTACGTCTGGCTGCCGGTGCACCCGTTCCAGTGGGACGAGGTGGTGCTGCCGCTCTTCGCCGCGCAGATCGCCCAGGGGAGCCTGGTCTACCTGGGGGAGAGTGTCGACCGCTACCGCCCGTTGCAGTCGATCCGCACCCTGACCAATCTGGACCGGCCGCGGCGGCGCAACGTCAAGGTGCCGCTGATGATCCGCAACACCCTGGTCTGGCGGGGCCTGTCGCAGGCGCAGACCACCTGCGCGCCCCGGCTCACCACCTGGCTGCGGGATCTGCGCGACGGCGACGGCTTCCTGCGCGACGAGTGCCGCGTCGTCATGCTCGGCGAGGTCGCCTCGGTGACCGTGCCGCACCCGACCTTCGAGGCCCTGCCCGACGCGCCCTACCGGTATCAGGAGCTGCTGGGCGCGATCTGGCGCGAACCGGTGCACGGCCACCTGGAGCCGGGGGAGCGGGCCCGGACCATGGCCGCCCTGCTGCTGGAGGGGAGCGACGGGCGGGCGGTCGTGGCCGAACTGGTGGCACGGTCCGGCCTCGGGGCCCGGGAGTGGCTGCGGGCGTACGTCGGCGCGCTGCTGCCGCCGCTGCTGCACTACCTCTACCGCTACGGTGCCTCGTTCACCCCGCACGGGGAGAACGTGGTGCTGATCAGCGACGCGGCCGAGCGGCCGACCCGGATCGCGCTGAAGGACTTCGGCGCCGACGTCGAGCTGCTCCCGTTCGACCTGCCCGAGTACGCCCGCATCCCGTCCGAGGCCCGCGACCAGCTGCACCGCTGGCCGGCGCGGGACCTCGCGCACTCGATCCTCTCCGCGATCTGCGCCGGTCACTTCCGTTTCCTCACCGACATCGCCCAGCGGCACCTCGGCGTGCCGGAGCGGGAGTTCTGGTCCCTGGTCCGGGAGCCGATCGAGGCGTACCACCGACGGTTTCCGGAACTGTCCGACCGGTTCACCTGGTTCGATCTGCTCGGGCCGGAGTTCGGGCGGGTGGCGCTCAACCGTGAGCAGCTGCTCGGCGGTGGTTTCCACGACCGGGCCGAACGCGACGCCGAGTTCGACGTCATGTACGGCACCGTGCTCAACCCCCTGCACGCCGCCCGGACCGATGGAGACTGAGATGTCGCTGTCCACGCCGCCGGGGCTGCGCCCCGAGATCTGGGGTCGGGTTCGGGCGGCCCTGGCCGCGAAGATGGTCGCCGAACTCGCCTTCGAGCGGGCGCTGACTCCCACTTCACTCGGCGCCGACCGCTACCGGGTGGCGGTCACACCGGCGATCGGGTACGAGTTCCGGGGCCGGCCGGTGGCGATGGAATCGTGGCGGATCCAGCCCGGCTCTGTCACCCGGCACACGGACGGTACGCCCGAGCCGGCCGATCCGTACCGGCTCCTGCTCGACCTGCACCAGGCGTGGGGGCTGGACCCCGCGGTCACCGCGTTGACCGTCACCGAGCTCGGCGCGACCCTCGCCGCCGACGCGTGGCTGCTCGCCACGGGGCCACCGGTCGCGGAACTGGCCAACCTGTCCCACGTCGAGCTGGAGGGGTACCAGACCGGGCATCCGTGGATTTTCGCGAACAAGGGCCGGGTCGGTTTCGCCGCCTCCGACTGCCCCTATCTGCCGGAGTCGCGGGCGGCGCAGCGGATGCAGTGGATGGCCGTGCACCGCGACCTGGCCAGCTTCCACGGTGGCGACGGCCTGGGCGAGACCGACCTGCGTGAACGGGAGTTGGACGAGCCGGTCCGACAGCGTTTCACCGATCTGCTCACCGACCAGGGGGCGGACCCGGCCGAGTACGTCTGGCTGCCGGTCCACGAGTGGCAGTGGGACGAGGTGGTCGTACCGCTCTTCGCGGCCGAGCTGGCGCAGCACCGGATTCTCCCACTGGTGCCGCCGCCGGACCGGTACCGCGCGCAGCAGTCGATCCGTACGTTCAGCAACGTGTCCCGACCGGACCGGTTCGACGTGAAGCTGCCGCTGTCCATCCTCAACACCATGGTCTACCGGGGCATCCCGACCGAACTGATCCAGGCCGCTCCACAGACCACCGCCTGGGTCCACGGCATCCGGGACCGTGATCCCTTTCTGCGGGACGTGTGCCGGGTCGTCCTTCCCGGTGAGGTGGCGGGGGTGGCGGTCCGGCACCCGGTGTTCGAGGCCCTGCCGCAGGCGCCGTACCGCTACCGGCAACTGCTCGGGGTGATCTGGCGGGAGCCGGTCGCGGAGCGGCTCGACCCCGACGAGCGGGCCCGTACGTTGGCCGCCCTGCTCCACGTCGACCCGGCCGGCGGGGCGTTCGTGGCCGAGCTGGTGCGGCGTTCCGGTCTACCGCCCGGGGAGTGGCTCGCCGCCCTCTTCGCGGCCGTGTTCCCGCCGCTGCTGCACCTGCTCTACCGGTACGGCGTCGCGTTCAACCCGCACGGCGAGAACGCGATCGTGATCTACGACGCGGCCGACGTGCCGGTCCGGTTGGCGGTGAAGGACTTCGTCGACGACCTGAAGCTGCTCGACGAGGACCTGCCCGAGTACGCGGACCTGCCGGCGCGGGCGTTGGGCGTACTGATGCGGTTCGGGGCCGAGGAGCTGTCGGGTTCGATCTTCAAGTCGCTGCTGATGTGTCATTTCCGCTATCTCGGCCCACTCTGCGAGGAGCAGCTCGCCGTGCCGGAGGAGGAGTTCTGGCGGCTGGCACGGGCCGAGGTGTTGGCGTACCAGGCCCGGTTCCCGGAGCTGGCGGAGCGGTTCGCCCGGTTCGACCTGCTGGCGCCCGATTTCCCCCGGGTCTGCCTCAACCGGGAACGGCTTCTGCCCGGTGGTTACCACGACCGGGCCGAGCGCGACGCCTCCTTCCACATCGACGCCCCGCCGGTGGCGAACCCGCTGCACCAGCCGGTGTCGAGTGGGGTGGGTCGATGAGCGGGGCTCCCTTCCCGCTGCCGGTGGAGCGGCTGCGGGCCGAGGTCGCCGCCGGGCGGATCGACAACGTCATCGTCGCCGTACCGGACCTCCAGGGGCGGTTGCAGGGCAGCCGGCTCGACGGTGAGCACTTCTGCGAGCGGGTGCTCGACGACGGCTTCGCCGCCTGCGTCTACCTGCTCGCCGCCGACGTGGAGATGAACACCGGGCCGGGCTACGCCGTCGACCCGTGGGCCGCCGGCTTCGGCGACCTCACCCTCACCCCGGACCTTCGTACGCTGCGCGAACTGCCCTGGGACCCGGGGACGGCACTGGTCATCGCCGACGCGCGGTGGCCCGACGGCCAGCCGGTCGGCTTCGCGCCCCGGCAGGTGCTGCGGACCCAGCTCGACCGGTTGGCCGAGCGGGGCCTGGTCGCGTACGCCGGCACCGAGTTGGAGTTCATCCTGTTCCGGGAGAGCTTCCAGGAGGCGTACGACCGGGACTTCCGTGGCCTGCGGACCGCGACCCGGCACAACGTGGACTACTCGATCGCCGGGGTGACCGAGATCGATCCACTGGTCCGGCGGATCCGACGCGAGATGCGGCAGGCCGGGCTGAGGCCGGAGTCCGCCCGTGGCGAGGTCCACCCGGGACAGTACGAGATCGTCTTCCGGTACGCCGACGCCCTCACCACCTGCGACAACCACGCGCTCTACAAGACCGGAGTACGCCAGATCGTCGCCCAGGAGGGGTTGGCGGTCACCTTCATGGCCAAGTACGACGAGGGCGAGGGGAACTCGTGCCATGTGCACCTGTCCCTGCGTCACGTGGACGGCACCCCGGTCTTCGCCGGTGACGGCACCGGTGACCGGGCCGGCATGTCACCGCTGATGGCACACTTCGTCGCCGGGCAACTCGCCGGCCTGCGGGAACTGACCCTGCTTCAGGCGCCGAACGTCAACTCGTACAAGCGGCTCGCCCCCGGCGCGTTCGCCCCGACGGGGGTGGCCTGGGGGCGGGACAACCGGACCTGCCCGATCCGGGTGGTCGGCGACGGCGAGTCGTTGCGGATCGAGCATCGGGTGGCCGGCGGCGACGCGAACCCGTACACGGTCGTCGCGGCGATCGTGGCGGCCGGACTGTACGGGATCGAGCGGAAGCTGCCGCTGCCGCCGGCCCAGGTCGGTAACGCCTTCGGTGCCGACCTGCCCCGCCTGCCCGGGTCGCTGGCCGAGGCGGTCCAGCTCTGGGAGGGGAGCGCCATCGCCCGGGATGCCTTCGGCGCCGAGGTGGTGACCCACTACGCCGCGGCGGCCCGCGCCGAGTTGGCCGAGTTCGACCGCGCCGTCACCGACTGGGAACGGCGGCGCGGCTTCGAACGCCTCTGAGGCGGCTCAGGGCCGGATGAGGGTCCGGGTGGCCGGCGGATGGGAGAGGAACGCGGGCATGGCGAACTCCCATCCGTACGAACCGGCCATCGGGAAGACGACCAGGTCACCGACGCGTACGGCGCTGACGGTCACGTCCCGGGCGAGGGTGTCCTCGGTGGTGCAGAGTTCGCCGACCACGGTGACCGGTTCGTCGCGTACCCCGGGGCGGGGGTAGGGGTGCGGCCAGTCGGGAACCGGCAGTACGGCGAACCGGTGCGGGATCTGCCACGAGGTCGGCAACTGGAAGTGGTTGATGCCGCCGCGCAGCACCACGAACCAGGTCCCGTACGCCCGCTTCACGTCGACCACCTCGGCGGCGTACCAGCCGGCGTCGGTGACCAGGTAGCGGCCCGGTTCGAGGAGCAGTTGGCAACCCGGTGGCGGGGTGAGTCGGGCGAGCCGGGCGCCGAACTCCTTGACGTCGAACGGTTCCTCGCCGCCGAACGGCACCCCGAGCCCGCCGCCGACGTCGACCACGCGCAGGTCGAGCCCGTGCGCGGCGGCGGTGCGCCGGCTCCACTCCAGGCACCAGGCGACGTACGCGGCGTGGGCGGTGGCGTCGAGGTTGTTCCCCACCACGTGTACGTGGAAGCCGACCACCCGCAGTCGGGGCAGGGTCGCGGCGAGTCGGAGCGCGTCCGGCACCTCCGCCTCGGGAATGCCGAACTGGGTGGCCGCGCCGCCCATGGTCAGGGCGCCGCTGACGGTGACCGTCGCGGGGTTGACCCGCAGGGCCACGTCCACCCGCCGGCCGAGCCGGTCGGCCACCGCGTGGACGCGGTGCAGTTCCAGCACGCTCTCCACGTTGACCAGGGTGACGTCGAGTTCGACGAGATGGCGCAGCAGGCGCTCGGTCTTGGCCGGCCCGGCGGCGACCAGCAATCCGGCTTCGGCGCGGCCGGTCGGGCGGGTGCCGGCGGGTGCGCCGGCCGCGCGGGCGAGCGTCGCCTCGGCGGCGGAGGCGACCTCGAAGCCGTCGACGTGCGGCGCGAGCGCCCGTACCAGGGGTGGGAAGGAGTTGGCCTTCACGGCGTAGCAGATCCGGGCCCAGTCGGGTAGCGCGGCACGCAGTTCGGTGGCCCGCCCGATCGCAACCGTGGGGTCGTACAGGTATCCGGCCACCGGTTCCGTCCCGCCGTCCGTTCGGGACAGCAGGTGCTCACGAATGGTCCCGGGCAGGTCGGAGGTGGCGAGTGCTGGTCGGCCGGCGGCGGACGGGGGCAGGTCCACAAAGGCTCCCTCCTGGCTTGGGTAAGCCCGTCCGGGTCGACGCCCCGCGCTGATCCGTCCGGCCCGGCGGCGAGTGGCGCCGTCAGCGGGCCGCGAGGGGAGGTGTCAACCGCCCAGGTCGGCGAGGATGCGGGCCAGGATGTCCGGGGTACGGCCAGGTGGTTCGGCCTCCACACAGACCCGTTCCATCGCCGCCGCGTAGTGGTCGACGTCGTCCCGCTTGTCCAGGTAGAGCGCGCTGGTGAGCTGTTCGATGTAGACCACGTCGGGCAGGTCCTGGTCGGGGAAGCGCAGGATGCTGAAGGCGCCGCCGGCCGCCGCGTGCCCGCCGCTGGCGAACGGCATCACCTGAAGGCGGACGTTCGGCAGCTTGGTGGCCTCGATCAGGGAGGTGATCTGGTCGTACATCACCTCGGGACCGCCGATGGGCCGGCGCAGTGCCGCTTCGTCCACCACGGCCCAGAGCTGCGGTGGGTCGGGACGGGTGAGCAGTTGCTGACGTGCCATCCGCAGGTTGACCCGGCGTTCGACCTCCTCGCGGGAGGCGCTCCGGTGGCCCAGCAGGACGACCGCTCTGGCGTAGTCCCGGCTCTGCAACAGGCCCGGGACGAACTGCACCTCGTACGTGCGGATCAGCGCTGCGGCGGCTTCCAGGCCGAGATAGGACTGGAACCACTGCGGCAGCACGTCGCCGTAGCGGTGCCACCAGCCGGGCTCGTTGGCGTCCCGGGCGAGTCCGAGCAGCACCTTGCGTTCGTCGTCGTCATGTACGCCGTAGAGGGTGAGCAGATCGGCGACGTCGCGTTCCTTGAAGCCGACCCGGCCCAGTTCCATTCGGCTGATTTTCGATTCGGAGGCGCGAATCTCCCAGCCGGCGGTTTCCCGGGTGACCCCGTTCGCCTCGCGTAGCCGGCGCAGTTGGGCACCGAGCAACATGCGCAGCACAGTGGGACCGGTGGCGGTTTCGCCGTCGGGCCGAGTAGTCGTCACGCACCGACCTCCCGATGCTCCCAGCAGGCCGAGGTGGCCGGCTTTGCTGCCGCGTAAGCATGCCATGACCGCGTGCTGTGCGGGATCAACGGGAGGTCTCGAATTTTCTCGGTGCTCTGGCGGACGCTCGCTGGTCCACCGAACCCGTGCGGCCGCTCAGACGATCAGGTGGTCGAAGTCGCCGTCGCGCGCGCCGAGTATGAAGGCGGTGATTTCGGCGGCCGTGTAAATCAACGCCGGGCCGTCGGGGTCCCTGGAGTTGCGGACCGCGATCCCCGCACCGCCGGGTAGCTCCGCGAGTTCGACGCAGTTTCCACTCGGGTTGCTGCGGCGACTCTTCTTCCACGCGATGGGCGGTAGCTCGGTGGTCGGGATGCCGTTGTATGGCTGATTCATCGGTGTCTCTCTCAACGGCCGGGACGGGCCGGGTTCGGGTCGGGCGGGCGCCGGACCCGGTCCCCGGGCGGGGGTTGCCGGTGTGGGTGCCGCGTCCCCGTCCGGCCGCATTGCATGGTCATCTGCACGTGCATCTGCTCTTGCGTCTGCATCGCACAGCGAGCATGATAGCGCCTGTGTAGGTGTACCCGGTTACTCACGGTTAGTAATTGGACGGCGGGTCGGCCGGTGCCGGATCAGGTGCCGGGTGACCGGCATTTAGGCCGGTAGCCGAGCTGATCGACCCGGTGAGCCGCGCGAAGACAGGAGGCTAGGCAGGGATGCCCGCACCGACCATTGATCCGAATCAGCGCGATCCGCGCGACGTGGTGCCTACTGACAGTTATCGGCCGACGGATCCAGTGTGGATCTTCCGGTCGGGCACCTGGCGCGCCGGTGTCGTCGAGGTCGCCTCGGCGGGCGCCGCGACCGTCACCTACCGGCCCAGTGGCGCCCGGGGAACCGGCGTCGACACGCTGACCGCCCGGTACGTCCTGCCCCGGGCCGACCTCGACCCGCTCGACGCGTTCAGCGGCATGCAGCGCCGCCTCGACGTCGCCCGGCTGCGCTGACCCGTACCGGCAGGTGCAGAGCCCGCTCCCGGTGCGGTCCGCGCAGGACGAACCCCGAGCGGCACAAGCTCGCCGCCTACCCGGACACCACGGGTACGGGCGGGTGCCGGTCCCGAAGTGACTGGATCGGTGCGGTCCCGGCCGATTAGAGTGACGCCCGTGCACCGACGTTTTCCGATCACCCCGCCACCGCGCTCCTGAGCGGGGCAGTGCGCTCTCCGCGTCGAGCCTGTTGAGCTGACGCCGCCCGTACCCGGGCCGGTGCCGTGTGCCCCGCTTCCGCGACCCTTCCCACTTCTGTCGCAGGAGCGCTGATCCATGCTTGTCTCCCGTACGCCTGCGGTGGCTGCCCGCCACCGCAACGGCGTCGACCTTTCCTGTCTTGTCCTGGCCGGTCTGCTCTGGGGGACCGGTGGGCTGCTCGGCAGCCTGCTCGGTCGCCACGCCGGCCTGTCACCGGTGGCGGTGGCCACCTACCGCCTGTTGATCGGCGGCGCGTTACTCGTCGGCGTCCTGCTGCTCTCCGGCCGCCGACTGCCCCGGGGCCGTACGGCCTGGACCCGGATCGTGCTGCTGGGTCTGCTCTTCGCCGTCTACCAGGCGTGCTACTTCGGTGCGGTGGCGCTGACCTCGGTCTCGCTGGCAACACTGATCACCATCGGCACCTCCCCGGTGCTCGTGCTCGGCGCCGACTGGGCGACCAGCCGACAGCGGGCCGGCGCCCGGACGGTCGGCACCGTCGGTCTCGCCGTCACCGGGCTGGTGCTGCTGGTGGGGCTCCCCGCCGGCGGGCATTCGTCGACCGCCGTGCTGGCGAGCACGGCCCTGGCGCTCGTTTCCGCCGCCGGGTTCGCCACCGTCACCCGACTCGGGGCGAAGCCGGTCTCCGGCCTCGCGGCGCAGGCCGCCATCGGGCTCGGATTCGGTGTCGGCGGGCTCATCCTGGCGCCGTTCGCGGTGGCCACGGTCGGGTTGGGATTCCACCCGGACCTGGTCACCGTCGGTCTGCTCGTCGCGCTCGCGACGGCGCCGACGGCGCTGGCGTACACCCTGTACTTCCGGGGGCTGCGCACCATCGGTGCCAGCACGGCGGTGGTACTGGCGCTGCTGGAGCCGTTGACCGGGGCCGTACTGGCGGCGGTCCTCCTGGGTGACCGCCTCGGCGTGGCAGGGGTCGCCGGTGCGGTGCTGCTCGCGGTGGCGGTGGTCCTGGCCGGTGGTGCGTCGAGGCCGTCCGCGTCGGTCTGATCCGGGGCTGCCCGCACCACACGCGACGGTGGGCCGCCGACGTGAGTCGGCGGCCCACCGGATGCGGCTGCCGTCGTGCCGGCGGTGCACCGGCCGGCACGACGGATCAGCCGGCGCCGCAGACGGTCCCGTTGAACCGGAACTCGGCTGGTCGCGGTGTGTTGCCCGAGTGGTTGGCCTGGAAGCCGAAGGTTGCCGTGCCGTTGGTGGCGATCGAGCCGTTCCAGTTGACGTTGCGGGCGGTGACGTTCTGCCCGGACTGGGTCAGTTGGGCGTTCCAGCCGTTGGTGACCTGCTGGCCGCCGGTGAACGCCCAGGTCAGCGTCCACGAGCTGACCGCCGGCCCGCGGTTGGTGATGGTCACGTTCGCGGTGAATCCGGCCGCCCACTGGTTGGTCTGCCAGCCGACGGTGCAGGTGGCCGGCCCGCCGGTCGGCGGTGGCGTCGTCGGCGGTGGCGTGGTGGCGGGCGGCGTGGTCGGGGGAGCGGTGGTCGGCGGCGGTGTGCTGTCGACCGGCGGGAAGCGCAGGATCCGGTCGTCGTCCGCCGCCGGTGTGCCTCGCCCGTCGCGGTTGCTGGTGGTCACCCAGAGCGAGCCGTCGGGGGCGTAGACGACCGTACGCAGCCGGCCGTACGCGCCGGTGAGCTGCGCGACCGGCGTTCCCGCGCCGCCGCTGCCGTTGAGCGGCACCGTCCAGAGCCGGGCACCGCGCAGCGCGGCGACGAAGAGCCGGTTGCCGGCGATGGCCGCGCCGCTGGGGGACGCCTCGGCGGTGGTCCAGGTGACGATCGGATCGCGGAAGCGGGGATCGTTGGCCCGGCCCTCCACGGTCGGCCAGCCGTAGTTGCCGCCGGGCACGATCTGGTTCACCTCGTCCCAGCTGTTCTGTCCGAACTCGCTGGCGTAGAGCCGGCCCTGTGCGTCCCAGGCCAGCCCTTGCACGTTGCGGTGGCCGAGGCTGTAGACCAACGAGCCGGCGGTCGGGTTGTCCGGCGGTGCGCTGCCGTCCGGCCGCATCCGCAGGATCTTGCCGTTACGGCTCTGCGGGTCCTGCGCGCTACCGGTCTGGCCGGCGTCGCCGACCCCGGCGTAGAGCATCCCGTCCGGGCCGAAACCGATCCTCCCGCCGTCGTGCACGGTCGCCCGGGCCAGCCCGGTGAGGATCGGCTGCTGGGTCTGCGGGGCGGTCAGCCGGAACCGGACGATCCGGTTGTCGCTGCTGGAGGTGAAGTACGCGTAGACGTACCCGTCCTGTCCGTAGCTCGGCGAGACCGCGAGTCCGAGCAACCCGGCCTCGCCACCGGCGGCCACCCCGGAGATCTGGGCGACCTGTTGGGGTGGCTGCCCGGGGCGTACCTGGAGCACGCGGGCGCTGTTCCGCTCGGCCACCAGTGCGCTGCCGTCGGGCAGGAACGCCAGTCCCCACGGGGTTTGCAGCCCGGTGGCGACCACCTGAGGGCGGGTGAAGTCGAAGTCTCCGATCGCGCTGGTGCCGACTCCGTCGGTCGTGGACGCGTTGGCGGCGACCAGTCCGGCGACACCGACGCCCAACGCGGTGGCTAATCCGACGACGAGGCGACCTCTCATCTCCCATCCTCCCGATGGTCACGGTGACAACTGTCTATATAGTGACAGTGGTCAATGTAACACGGGATCCGTGGGAGCGCGCCCGGTGTGGGCTGGTGGCTCAGCCCCGGCCGGTCAGGAACGTGTCCAGCCGCCGCCGCCCGGTCCTGCGCAGCACCCGGCGGCCGACCGGGGAGACAGCCAGCAGCCGTCCCTTCAGGCCCAGGGCCTGCGCCGCCCACCGCTTGACGTCGAACTCGTCGCGATGGGTCAGGATCAGGCCGTCGGCGAAGGTGAAGCGCGCGCGTACGTCGTTGCGCACGGTCCGACCGCCGAACGGGTACGTGGCGATCCAGTGCGCGGAACCGTTCTGGTCGTCCGCGACGATCTCCGAGACCTCGACCTCCGCCCGGGCGCGTGAGCTCAGCATCGCCCACATCGCCCGTACCTCACGGGCATCGAGATCCGGGAAGAGCGGGTCGGAGAAACTGGCCCGATCCGAATAGCTGGCACCCATGGTGGCCCCGTCGCCCGCGGCCAGCGCGGCATAGAACCGGGTGATCAGGATGACGTTCTGATGTTCCACGGATACCTCGTCCTCGATACGCGCCGGCCGATCCCGCCGACGTGGGTTCCCGGCCGCCTCGCCGCGCGCGTCGGCCGGTAGGGATGGTGCGGCTCAGCCCGGCGACATCGCCCGGCGGAGCAGGAGAATATCGGCCCGGTCCTTGTCCCGGCGCGGCATCCCCGGAACCCAGACCGGCATCATCTCCTTGATCTCGATCTGGGCGGCGGGCGCGATGATCGGAGCGCGTACGTCCCCGAGCCGGCCCGGAGGCGAGTCGAGCATTCCCTCCGGCCACGGTTCGCCCGCGTACGGCCCGCCCGCCACCACGACCCGTCCGGTCATGTCCCGGGCAAGCAGGGCGACGCCCAGTTCCACGTCGCCCCGGATGAAGGCGCGCTGCTGTTCCGGCGGCGCGGTCCCCGTCGGCCGGAAGCCGACCTCGGCCAGGGCGACGGTCAGCCGCCAACCGTCCGTGGCCCAGCAGAACCAGTCGACGTCGAGGTGCTCCCGGGTCCGCGCCCGAGGAAGAAGTCCATCGCCCAGCCGCCACGGAGCCAGACCTCGATCCGCGCCCGCTCGGCCAGCGCCACCACCTCGGCGATCGCCTCCAGCTGACGTACGGCGAGGTCGTGCTGGTCCGGGTCCCGAGTCGACATCCGGCGTCCTTCCCTCGATCGCCGGACCCGGGGCGACTCAGTCGTCGCTGGTCAACGTGAACAGCCATCGTGCCGGGTCGGCCGGTCGGCGTCGGTGCGGCCGGAACTGTGTCCGACCTAGGCCCTGCGCGGCGTCGCCGAACGAGAACTCGTACGACTCGATCTTATCCGCCGTCGCCGCCAGCCGGAGCGTGCCGAGGAAGGGCTCGATCCACTGGCTCCGTCCCTTCCCCCAGATCATCATGGCCCGGATCTCGAGCGCGACCGGCGAGGTGACCGTCACGGTGTCGGGCAACAGGCCGTCCACGTAGCGGTGGCGGGTCCAGCCCGGGTGGTCGCGGAGCAGGCCGTTGAGAAACCATTCCAGTTGGGCGCAGACCCGTTGCACCCGTTCCTCGCCGACGGCCGAATCACGCTCGGTCATGCCGAGATACGCCCGCACCCCGACCGCCAGTTCCGCGCGGAGATCGTCGAGCGCGTCATCGGATTCACCCATGTCGGCACCACCGCGACGAACAGGCATTCAGGCCAGGCGCATTCATGGGGTTCAGTCTGGCCCAGATCGCGAACTATTTCCGCCCGGCGGACCGACGGCACCCCGCGAACGGCACGAAACCGGCGGAGCATCCGTTGATCATGAAGTTGGCGCGTGGTTGGGGGCCCGGATGACGCGCCAACTTCATGATCGACGAAGGGAACGACCGGCCACCGGTCGGACGCCCGTGGGTCAGATGCTCGGCAGCCCGACGTAGTTCTCGGCCAGGCTGGTCGCGTACGACCGGGAGCTGGCGACGTACCGCAGGGTGGAGAGCTGCAACTGCTGCTCGTACGGGTCGTGGCTGTCCAGCCGGTGCAGCATCGAGGTCATCCACCAGGAGAAGTGCTGCGCCCGCCAAACCCGACGCAGGGCGGTACGGGAATAGTCCCGGAGCAGGCCGTCGCGCCCGTACGCGTACCAGTCGGCGAACGCCTCGCCGAGCAGTGCCACGTCGGCGAGCGCCAGGTTCATCCCCTTGGCGCCGGTCGGTGGCACGATGTGCACCGCGTCCCCGGCGAGGAAGAGCCGCTGCCACTGCATCGGCTCGACCACCAGGCTCCGCATCGGGGTGATGCTCTTCTCCAGGATCGGTCCGGTGTTCACCGTCCAACCCGGCACCGTCTCCAGTCGCCTACGCAGCTCCGACCAGATCCGCTCGTCGGGCCACTCCTCCAGCTTCTCCGCCGGGTCGACCTGGAGGTAGAGCCGGGAGATCTCCGGCGAGCGGAGGCTGTACAGGGCGAACCCGCGCTCGTGGCGGGCGTAGACCAGTTCGTCCACAGCCGGTGCGGCGGCGGCGAGCACACCCAGCCAGGCGAACGGGTAGCTGCGTTCGTAGCTGGTGAGTACGCCGTCGGGGACCGCGCCCCGACTGACCCCGTGCGACCCGTCGCAGCCGACGACGAAGTCGCAGTGCAGCTCCACCTCCCGACCGTGGTGGCGGAACCGGACCAGCGGCGACTCCGAGTCGAGCCCGTGCAGATTGACGTCGTCGACCTCGAACAGGATCTCGCCACCGGCGGCCAGCCGTGCGGCGACGAGGTCCTTCACCACCTCCTGCTGCCCGTACACGGTGATCGCCCGACCGGTCAGCTCGGTCATCGGCACCCGGTACGCCTCACCGCCGAAGCGCAGTTCGATGCCCTCGTGCCGGGCCCCCTCGCGGGCGAGCCGTTCACCGAGCCCGGCCTCGCGCAGCAGGTCGACCGAACCCTGTTCCAGCACCCCGGCCCGGACCCGCCGTTCGACGTGGTCCCGGCTGCGGCACTCGACCACCACCGACGCGATGCCGCGCAGGTGCAGCAGGTGCGACAACATCAGTCCGGCGGGTCCCGCCCCTACGATCCCGACCTGGGTACGCATCGGTCCTCCTCTCCACGGCCGGGCCGGGGTGCTCAGAACGGGTAGCTCGTGACGGTGCCCTGGAGCGTGACCCACTGGGTCTCGGTGAACGCGTCCACGTTCGCGGCGGCTCCACCGAAGCGGGCGCCGGTGCCGGAGGAGCCGACCCCGCCGAACGGGACGACGGCCTCGTCGCCGACCGTCTGGTCGTTGATGTGCACGATCCCGCTGGGGATCCGTTCGGCGAGGTCGAGCGCCTTCATCACGTCCCGGCTGAGGATGCCGAGCGAGAGCCCGTACTCGGTGTCGGTGGCGAGCGCCACGGCCTGGTCCAGGTCGGCGAAGCTGATCACCGGTGCGACCGGCCCGAAGACCTCCTCGCGGAACGCAGGTGTCGAGGGGCGGACCCCGGCGAGCACCGTCGGCCGGTAGAACAGCCCCTCATACGTCCCGCCGGCGGCGAGCGTCGCTCCGTCCTGGACGCTCGCCGTTACCAGGGCGTGCACTCTGTCCCGCTGCCGCTCGTCGATGATCGGTCCGAGGGCCACCTGTTCCCGGGCCGGGTCACCGACCGGGAGCCGGTTGGCGTGCTCGGCCAGTTCGGCGACGTACCGTTCGGCCACGCTCTCGTGCACCAGGTGCCGCCCCGTGGTCATGCAGATCTGTCCCTGGTGCAGGAACGAGCCCCAGGCGCCGGCCGAGACCGCGAGGTCCAGGTCGGCGTCGTCGAGCACGATCAGCGCCGAGTTCCCACCGAGTTCGAGATGGGCCCGCTTGAGGTGGCGGGCTGCCAGCTGGCCGACGGCGCGACCGGCCGTGGTCGAGCCGGTGAAGCTCACCACGCGTACGTGCGGGTCGGCCACGAGCGACTCGCCGGTCGCCGCCCCACCGGGCAGTACATGCAGCAGACCGTCGGGGAGCCCGGCCTCCTCGAAGACCCGGGCGATGGCGACCCCGCCGCTGACCGCCGTACGCGGGTCGGGCTTGAGTACCACCGCGTTGCCGAGCGCCAGCGCCGGTGCGACCGAGCGGATGGCCAGGATCAGTGGGAAGTTGAACGGTGCGATGACGCCGACCACGCCGGCCGGCACCCGACGGGCCAGGCTCATCCGAGGCGACGTGGACGGGATGATCTCGCCGAGCGGACGGGACGGGAGAGCGGCCGCCTCGTAGCACTCCTGCGCCGCGACGTGCGTTTCGAGTGCGGCCTTCGGTCCGATGGCGCCCGATTCGCGGACCACCCAGTCGCCGATCTCGGTGGCGTGTTCCTCCCATAGCTGGCCGGCGCGGCGCAGCACGCTTGCCCGTTCCTCGAAGCTGGTCGTGGCCCAGGCGCGCTGAGCGGCGGCGGCGCGGGCGCAGGCGCGGGTGATGTCGTCCGGTCCGGCGACGCCGGTGCGACCGATCTCGGCGCCGGTGGCCGGCTCCAGGACGGCGGCGTCGCCGCCGTCGGCCTTGACCCAGCCGTCGCTGAAGATCTTGCCGTGCCAGGTGGTGGTGGGGTCGAGCAGAGTCACCGGATCCTCCTCTTCGAAGGGTGGCGGGGTGGCGGCGGGTGCCGCCGGGGGACGGGTTCGCGAGGACGGACCGGGTCAGGGCCCGCCCGCGGGTTCAGGGTTGGAAGCGGGGTTCGTCCTTCGCCCGCTGGATCTGCCCGAACACGTGCGCGCGCAACTCGGCGAAGCGGCTCGACGAGCGGGTGCCGAGCTGGTCGCGTTCGGCCGGCAGGTCGATCCGTACGTCGTCGAGGACCACGGTCGGCGAACTGGAGAGCACCAGGACCCGCTGGCCGAGGTAGACCGCCTCGTCGATGTCGTGGGTGACGAACAGAATGGTCACCCCGAGTCGCTGCCACAGCGACCGGACCAGGTCCTCCAGATCGGCCCGGGTCTGCGCGTCCACCGCCGCGAACGGCTCGTCCATCAGCAGGATGTGCGGCTCGTACGCGACCGCGCGGGCGATCGCCACCCGCTGCTGCATGCCGCCGGAGAGCTGCCACGGGTGGGCCTGGTGCACGTCGGCGAGTCCGACCGCGGCGAGCGCGGAGTCGACCAGTTCGCGGCGCCGGGCCCGGGGCAGCCCCTTCTGTTTCAGGGGCAGTTCGACGTTGCCCCGTACGGTCATCCACGGGAAGAGACTGCGACCGTACTCCTGGAAGACGACGGCCATGCCTGGCGGCGGCCCGGCCACCGGGGTTCCTTCCAGCACCACCTGCCCGCCGGTCGGGGCGAGCAGCCCGGCGATGCAGCGCAGCAGCGTGGTCTTGCCGGCGCCGGACGGCCCGACGACGCAGACCAGTTCGCCCCGGTCGACCGCGAAGGTCAGGTCCCGGACCGCCTCGACCGACCGGCCCCGACCGTCGTAGACCTTGCGTACGCCGCGTACGTCGAGCAGCACGTCGGACCCGGTACGCGCCTGGCTCATGGTGCTCATTGACTCCCGCCTCGCTGGGCCTGACGCAGCCCGAAGTACCAGTGGAGGACCCGCCGCTCGAAGACCCGCATGCCGAGCGCGAGCAGGAACCCGAGCAGGCCGAGCAGCAGGATGCCGGTCCACATCTCGGTGACCGCGAACGACCGCTGGAACTGGATGATGGTGAAGCCGAGTCCGTTGCTGGCGGCGAACATCTCGCTGATGACCATCAGGATGATGCCGATCGAGAGCCCTTGCCGCATGCCGGTGACGATCTGCGGGCTGGCCGAGCGGATCACCAGGTGCCACAGCCGCGCCGGCCCGGTGATGCCGTAGCAGCGGGACGTCTCGGCGAGCACCTCGTCGACCGCGCGTACGCCCTCGACCGTGTTGAGCAGGATCGGCCAGAGGCAGCCGGAGACGACGACCAGCACCTTCATCGAGTCGCCGATGCCGGCGAAGAGCATCAGCACCGGAACCAGCACCGGTGGCGGGATCGCCCGGAGGAACTCCAGTACCGGTTCGCAGAACGCCCGGACCGGTCGCGACGACCCGATCACCACGCCGAGTCCGACGCCGAGCAGGACGGCCAGTCCGAACCCGGCGAGCAGCCGGACCAGGCTGGGCAGTACGTCGTCGGCGAGCCGGCTGGTCCGCAACCAGACGTCGTCGAAGGTGCTGAGGATCTCCGACAGCGGCGGCAGGTAGTAGCTCTCGCTGTCGGCGGAGCCGACCCACCAGAGTACGAACAGGACGATCGGCAGTAGCAGCGCGGCGATTGCACCTCGTGCCATCCGCAGCGTCACGCTCACGCGGCCACCTCGCTCCGGATCGAGGGGTGCCAGGCGAGCACCCAGCGTTCCACCAGCCGGGCCAGCGTGTTGACCGCCACTCCGAGCAGTCCGGTGACGACGACCAGGGCGTACATCTCGGCGACGGCGCCGCCGGACTGTGCCGTACCGATGGCGTTGCCCAGGCCGGGCGCGCCGATGATGAGTTCCGCCGTGATCGCCAGGATCAGGGCCACCGCGGCGGCGAGCCGGATCCCGGTGAGCAGGTACGGCAGCGCGGTGGGCCAGGTGACGTACCGGATCCGGGCCAGCCGGCCGAGCCCGAACGTACGGGCGGTGTCCCGGGCCACGGGGTCGACGTCCTGGACGCCGTAGAGCACCTGGATCAGCACCTGCCAGAACGAGGCGTAGACGACGAGCAGCAGCACCGAGCGCAGGTCGGTGCCGAAGAGCAGGACGGCGAGCGGGATGAGCGCCACCGACGGGATCGGGCGGAGGAACTCGACGGTGGAGGCGGTGAACTCACGCAGCACCCCGATCGTGCCGATGGTGAAGCCGAGGACGACCCCGAGCGCCACCGCGATGGCGAGGCCGAGGAACCAGCCTCGGACGGTGTCCCCGGCGGCGACCCAGAAGGTCGGTTCGCCGAGTAGTCGGCCCAGTTCGCCGGCGATCTCGCTGGCCGGCGGGAGGTATTCCGGGGAGACCAGGCCGATCCGGGGGACCGTCTCCAGCACGGCCAGGAACGAGGTGAAGCCGAGTACGCCGAGCAGCGTGTTGCCGGCGATCAGCCGGCGCAGCAGCGGGGGGCGGACCTTCGCGCCGGTGGCGACGGCTGGCGGTGCGACCGGTGGGGCTGCGGTCACGGCAGCACGGCTACGGCGAGCAGCAGGGTGGCGGCGATGGGGCTGGCGATGAGACGGCGCATGAGTTACTCCTGCGTCCGGTGGTCGGTGTGGACCGAGGGGAAGGGCCTCGACCGGAAGCCCTCGCGGGGTGTTCGCAAGCTCTGATCGTGTTCGCAAGCCGAACGGCTGTTCTCATATTGAAACTTGGCATGTGGTCCGGCTCACGTCAACGGGTGCCGGCAACATTTCCGCAACGGCCACAGAGGCTCGTCGCGACCGCTCCCGGCGCTCGTTGACGGATCGCGCCCGAGGCGGCTACGTTCGTTATGAGGACGGAAGTCCGCATGCCGAACAGCTGGCGGTGGTCCCGCGACGGGGAGGCGGAAGGCCGATGGCAAGGATCGTCTCGCTCGCGGACGGGATCGCGGAGCTGGTGAGCGACGGTGACGTGGTGGCCCTGGAGGGGTTCACCCATCTCATTCCGTTCGCCGCCGGACACGAGATCATCCGTCAGGGCCGACGCGATCTGACCCTGGTCCGGATGACCCCGGACGTCATCTACGACCAGCTGATCGGCATGGGCTGCGCCAGCCACCTGGTTTTCTCCTGGGGCGGCAACCCCGGCGTCGGCTCCCTGCACCGGTTCCGCGACGCGGTGCAGAACTCCTGGCCGACCCGGCTCGAACTGGAGGAACACAGCCACGCCGGAATGGCCAACCGGTACGTCGCCGGTGCGTCCGGCCTGCCGTTCGCCGTACTGCGCGGCTACACCGGCACCGACCTGCCCCGACACACCCCGAACATCAAGGCGATCAGCTGCCCGTTCACCGGGGAACTGCTGACCGCGGTGCCGGCCCTGCGGCCGGACGTGACCGTGGTGCACGCCCAGCGGGCCGACCGCGCCGGCAACGTCCAGCTCTGGGGCATCACCGGGGTCCAGAAGGAGGCGGTGCTCGCCGCGCACCGGTCCCTGGTCACCGTCGAGGAGGTGGTCGACCGGCTGGAGCCCGTACCGGGTCAGGTCATCCTCCCCTCCTGGGTGGTGACCGCGGTGGCCGAGGTGCCCGGCGGTTCCCACCCCTCGTACGCCCAGGGCTACTCGGTCCGGGACAACGACTTCTACGTCGGCTGGGACGAGATCAGTCGGGACCGGGACACCTTCCGCCAGTGGATGGAGCGACACGTGCTGGAAGTGGGGGAACTCGAATGAGTCCAGGGCCGGGCACCGAGGACCGTCCGGAGTGGACAGCTGACGAGATGATGACCGTGGCCGCGTCCCGGCAGTTGCGCGACGGCACCGCCTGCTTCGTCGGCATCGGTCTGCCGAGCACGGCGGCCAACCTGGCCCGCGCCACCCACGCACCCAACCTGGTGCTCATCTACGAGTCCGGCTGCCTCGGTGCCAAGCCCGACCGGCTGCCACTCTCGATCGGCGACGGCATCCTCGCCGACACCGCCGAATCGGTCGTCTCCGTCCCCGAGGTCTTCAACTACTGGCTCCAACCCGGCCGGATCGACGTCGGTTTCCTCGGTGCGGCCCAGCTCGACCGCCTGGGCAACCTGAACACCACCGTCATCGGCGGCAGCTACGAGGACCCCAAGGTGCGACTACCCGGGGCCGGCGGTGCCCCCGAGATCGCCGCCTCCTGCCGCGAGGTGGTGGTCGTGGTCCGGCAGACCCCGCGTACGTTTGTCGACACGGTCGACTTCGTCACCTCCGTCGGCTACGGCAGGGGACCCGGCGACCGGGAACGGCTCGGGCTGCGCGGCGGCGGTCCCCGCCTGGTCATCACCGACCTCGGCGTGCTGGAGCCCGACCCGGACAGCCTCGAGTTGACCCTGACCCGGCTGCACCCCGGCGCCACCGTCGCGCAGGCGCGCGCCGCCACCGGCTGGCCGCTGGCGGTCTCCGACGACCTCGTCACCAGCGATCCACCGACCGACGTCGAACTCACCGCGCTGCGCGCCCTCACCGCCACCCTCGGCGCTAGGGCATGACCGACGGCGGCTTCTCCGCTGGCCGCGATCCGTATCGGCGTCGGCCGAAGACTGGCCGTCGTCCATGAAGCCTGTTAGGAGGTTCCGATGACCAACTTCACGGAACGCGGCCCGACCGGGCTGCTGCTGCCGCGCTACCGCCCGGACGGCGACCGGACCCACCCGCCGCTGCTCAGTCCGGAGTACGGCTCGACCGTGCTGCGGGCCCCGAGCCGGCCCCTGGCGCTGCTCCCGCAGCGGCTGACCGAGATCACCGGGCCGCTGCTCGGCGCGGACCGGCTCGGACCGCTCGACCACGACCTGACCCGCCAGCACGAGGACGAACCCCTCGGCCAGCGGATCATCGTGCACGGCCAGGTACGCGACGGTGACGGCCGTCCGGTGCCGGGCACACTGGTCGAGGTCTGGCAGCCGAACGCGGCCGGCCGCTACCGGCACGCGGTCGACAACTGGCCGGCCCCGTTGGACCCGAACTTCACCGGGGTCGGGCGGACCCTCACCGACGCCGACGGGCGTTACCGGTTCGTCACCGTGCAGCCGGGCGCCTACCCGTGGCGCAACCACCTCAATGCCTGGCGACCGGCACACATCCACTTCTCGCTCTTCGGCCGGGCCTTCACCCAGCGCCTGGTCACCCAGATGTACTTCCCGGGCGACCCGCTCTTCTTCCAGGACCCGATCTTCAACTCGATCCCCGACCCGGCCGCCCGGCAGCGGTTGGTCTCCCGCTACGACCACAGTGTCTCCGAACCGGAGTGGGCCCTGGGGTACGAGTTCGACCTGGTCCTGCGCGGCCGGGAGAGCACACCCTTCGAGGACGGGGACGACGACGATGACTGACCACTGGCCCGGGTCCACACCGTCGCAGACCGTCGGGCCGTACCTGCACCTCGGACTCCTCTGGCCGGACGGGCCGGATGTCGTACCGCCCGGCACACCCGGGGAGATCTGGCTGCGCGGCCAGATCTTCGATGGTGCCGGTGCCCCGGTGGTCGACGCGCTGGTGGAGAGTTGGCAGGCCGATCCGGACGGGCGCTTCGACCACCCGGACGATCCTCGGGGTGCCGTTCGTCCGACCGTCGCCGGCTTCCGTGGCTTCGGCCGCAGCGCCACCGACGCCACCGGCGCGTACGCGATCCGCACGGTCAAGCCGGGCCCGCTGCCCGGCCCGGACGGCGTCACCGAGGCCCCGCACCTGGACCTGTCGGTCTTCGCCCGTGGACTGCTGCACCGCCTGGTCACCCGGCTCTACTTCCCGGACGAGCCGGCGGCGAACGCGACCGACCCGGTGCTCGCCGGCCTCGATCCGGCCCGCCGCCCGACCCTGGTCGCCCGGCCCGCCCCGGACGGGTTCCGTTTCGACATCCATCTGCAGGGCGAGCATGAGACTGTCTTCTTCGCCGTCTGAGCACCAGCCGTCTGAGCACCAGCCGGACGATGTGCCGGACCGGTCCGGACCAGGATCGCCGGGAACGGGCCGGCTGTTCGGCGGCTTGTTCGGCGCCGCCTCGGTCGACGCCGAACTCACCGACCGGGCGTTGTTGCAGGCTTTGCTCGACGTGGAACGCGCCCTGGTCGAGGCGGCGGCCGAGGAGGGCGTGGTGCCGGCCTCCGCGGCCGAGGCGATCGGGCGGGCGTGTGACGCGCGGCGGTACGACCCGGCCGCGCTCGGTCGGGCCGCCGAGGCCGCCGGCAACCCCGTCATCCCGCTGGTCAACGCGCTCACCGCCGCCGTACCGGCCGACGCCCGTCCGTGGGTGCACATCGGCGCGACCAGCCAGGACGTGCTCGACACCGCGCTCGTGCTGGTGGTCGTCCGGGCCGAAGCGGTGCTGCGGCGGGACCTCGACGCGGCGGCGGACGCCGCTGCCCGGCTCGCCGAGGCGCACCGCGACACCGTGATGGTCGCGCGTACGCTCGGCCAGCAGGCGTCACCGACCACCTTCGGCCTCAAGGCGGCAGGTTGGCTGGCCATCCTGCTCGACGCCGGTGCCCGGTTGACCACCGCCAGACGCGGTCTGCCGGTGCAGCTCGGTGGCGCGGCCGGCACCCTGGCCGTGTTCGGCCCGGTCGGCCCGGCGGTCGCCGACGGGATGGCCGACCGGCTCGGCCTCGCCACGACCCGGCTGCCCTGGCACACCCGACGTCAGCCGCTGCTCGACCTGAGTGCCGCGCTCGGCGCGCTGCTGACCGGCACCGGCAAGATCGCGTTGGACGTGGGGCTGCTCGCCCAGTCCGAGGTGGCCGAGGTCGCCGAGGGTGGCGGGCCGGGCCGGGGCGGCTCGTCGGCGATGCCGCACAAACGGAACCCGGTCGACTCGATCCTGGTCACCGCGGCCGCCCGGCGCGGCCCGCACCTGGTCGCCACGATGTTCTCCGCCGCAGTTCAGGAGCACGAACGGGCGGCCGGCGGCTGGCACGCCGAATGGGAGCCGCTGCTCGACCTGGTCCGCCTCGCCGGTGGTGCCGTCGGTCGGACCCGAAGGATGCTCGACGGTCTGCTGGTCCGGCCGGATCGGATGCGGGCCAACCTCGCCGCGACCGGTGGGCTGGTGCTCGCCGAGGCGGTCGCCGCCCGTCTCGCGGGCGGGCTCGGTCGAGGTGCCGCGCACGAGGCGGTGGCCCGCGCCGCCGACGCGGCCAGACGCGCGGGCAGTTGGTTGACCTTCCGGGATGCGCTGCTCGCCAATCCGGGCGTCGCCGCCCAGTTGACCGAGGAGGAACTCGACCGGGCGCTCGACCCGCACCGGTGGCTCGGCTCCGCCGGGGTCTTCGTAGACCGTGCCCTGGCCTGGCACCACGAGTGGCGCACGGACGCCGGACCGGACCATGCTCGCCCGGCCGACGAGGTCGGCGCGGCCGACGACCAACCGAGGGAGGTTATGTGATGACCACTCGACTGCACGCCACCGTCGACGGCCCGGACGGGGCGCCGGTGCTCGTGCTCGGCAGTTCACTGGGGACCACCGGGCAGTTGTGGCGCCCGCAGCTCGGCGCGCTGACCGAGCGGTTCCGGGTAATCCGTTACGACCACGCCGGACACGGCGGTTCGGCGCCGCCGTCGGCGCCGTACACGATCGCCGGTCTCGGGGCCGACCTGCTCGCCCTTCTCGACGACCTCGGCCTGCGGCGGGTGTCGTACGCGGGGCTCTCGCTCGGCGGCATGCTCGGCATGTGGCTGGCCGCGTACGCGCCGGAGCGGGTCGAGCGGTTGGCACTGCTCTGCACCTCGGCGCTGCTCGGCCCACCCGAGGGCTGGCGCGAGCGGGCCGGCACGGTGCGCCGGGACGGCACCGGGGCGATCGCCGACGCGGTGGTCGGCCGCTGGTTCACCCCGGCCTTCGCCGCGACCCGTCCCGAGGTGGTCTCCACCTACCGGGCGATGCTGACCACGACCCCGGCGGAGGGTTACGCCGCCTGCTGCGAGGCGATCGGGGCGATGGACCTGCGCCCGGACCTGTCCAGGATCGTGGCGCCGACGCTGGTCGTCGCCGGGGCGGACGACCCGGCGACCCCGGTGCCGCACGCCGAGGTGATCGCCGGTCTGATTCCCGGCGCCCGGCTCCGGCTGGTGGAGTCGGCGGCACACCTGGCCAACGTCGAGCAACCGGAGACGGTGACCCGGCTGCTGCTGGACCACCTGGCGCCGGACGGAGGTGGCGATGGACGACCGTGAGCGGTACGCCGCCGGCATGGCGGTACGCCGGGCGGTGCTCGGCGACGCGCATGTGGACCGGGCGGTCGCCGGCACCGACGAGTTCACCGAGGACTTCCAGGATCTGATCACCCGGTACGCGTGGGGAGAGATCTGGACCCGACCGGGACTGGACCGGCGTACCCGTAGCTGCGTCACGCTCGCGGTGCTGGCGACGTTGCACCACGACGAGGAGTTGGCCATGCACGTGCGAGCCGCGTTGCGCAACGGACTGACACGCGAGGAGATCCTCGAGGTGCTGCTCCAGGTCGGCGTCTACGCTGGCGTACCAGCGGCGAACCGGGCGTTCAAGGTCGCACAGCGGACTCTGCAGCAGGAGGATGGGTGACCGAGGCGACCGACACCGCGTCGCGCAGTCCGGAGTTCGTCCAGTCACTGGAACGCGGGCTCGCGGTGATCCGCGCCTTCGACGCGGTCCACCCGCAGCTCACCCTCAGCGAGGTGGCCAGGGCGACCGGCCTGACCCGGGCCGCCGCCCGCCGCTTCCTGCTGACCCTGGTCGAGCTCGGCTACATGCGTACGGACGGGCGGCTCTTCTCGCTGCGTCCCCGGATCCTGGAGCTCGGCTATGCGTACCTGTCCAGCCTGAGCCTGCCGGAGGTGGCCCAGCCGCACATGGAGGCCCTGGTCGGGCAGGTGCACGAGTCCTGCTCGATGTCGGTGCTCGACGGCGACGAGGTGGTCTACGTGGCCAGGGTGCCGACCAAGCGGATCATGGCGGTGGCGATCAGCGTGGGAACCCGGTTCCCGGCGTACGCCACCTCGATGGGACGGGTGCTGCTCGCCGGCCAGTCGGCACAGTGGCTCACCGGCTACCTCGACACGGCGCAGTTGCGCCCGCTGACCCGCCGTACGATCACCGACCCGGTCAAGCTGCGTGCCGCGCTGACCCGGATCGCCAGCCAGGGATTCGCCCTGGTCGACCAGGAACTGGAAGAGGGGCTCCGGTCGCTCGCCGCGCCGATCCACGCCGAGGACGGTTCGGTGATCGCGGCGCTGAACGTGTCGGCGCACGCCAGCCGGGGCAGCTCCGAGGTGATCCGCAAGGAACTGCTACCGCCGCTGCTCGCCACCGCCCGGCGGATCGAGGAGGACCTGCGTGGCGGCGGCCAACCGGCCAGGTAGTGCGGCACCAGCCGTGGCGTCGCCCCGACCCGGGGGACAGGTCGACCGGTGATCGGCGGGCCGGTCGGGACTCAGCCGAGCAGGGCGGCGACAGCCTCCGGTACTGGTAGGTGTGCCGGCACCGGGATGGCCGAGAGCACCGCGTTCACCGGGAGCGGGCCGTACAGGTGGGGAAAGAGCGAGCCGCCTCGGGACGGCTCCCAGCGCAGCTCGTCGAGCCGGTCCGGGTCGACCGTGAGCAGGACGAGGTCGGCCTCTCCGGCGAAGTGCCGGGCGGCGGTCTCGACCACCTGTTCGCGGCCGGAGAGGTGGATGAATCCGTCCTGCCGGTCGACCGCGGAGCCCTCGTACCGGCCCTGGGCCTCCGCCTCGGCCCACTCGGCCCCCGCCAGCAGCTTGTAGATCACCGGAGCAGCCTACCGGTCGACCGGCGCCCGCTGGTTCGGTCAGCCGGCGCTACCGGCCCCGGTGCGGGCTTCCGAACAACGACACCAGCCGGGCGACGAGGGTCACCAGGAAGACCTGCCCGGTCAGGGATCGGACCGTAGCGGTCGGACGGTCGGGTGCGCTTGGCGGGACCGGGCGGCGACACGGGTCATCGTGCCCGGTCAGCACCGACCCCGCCCGGGCCGGAGCAGGGCGGGCCTGTCCGGGTGCGGCGGACCGGACCGCGCCGTCCGGTCCGGTCCGGCCACTGCCGGCCGAGAGTAGGAGTCGGTGTCGCGTACACGGCCCCACCTACCCCGTTCCGGCCGGCGGAAACACCGGTGGTGGCGGCCGTCGGTCAGGGTTCCGGCGCGATCAGGCGGTCGTCGGTGGCGTCGCGTACGGTGATCGCCTCCACCGGGCAGGAGTCGGCCGCGTCGGTGACCGGTCCGGCCGGTGCGATCAGCTCCGCGACCGGGGTGGAGAGCCCGTCGACGAGGACGAAGTGTTTCGGGGCCGCCCCGGCGCAGATGCCGGATCCGATGCAGCGGTGCGGATCGACCCGGAGCCGCCAGGTCGGGCTCACCACGCGACCGGCATCTGCTTGAGGCCGCGTACCAGCATTCCGCTCTTCCACGGCAGATCCTCCGCCGGTACGGCCAGCCGCAGCTCCGGGAGACGGGCCAGCAGCGTGCCGATCGCCACCTGCAGCTCCATCCGGGCCAGTTGGGCGCCGAGGCAGTGGTGCACGCCGTGCCCGAAACCCATGTGCGGGTTCGGTGCCCGGGTGAGGTCGAGCCGGTCCGGGTCGGCGAAGACCGCCGCGTCCCGGTTGGCCGAGCCGAGCTCGACGATCACCGCCTCACCGGCCCGGACCAGGCCACCGCTGAGCTCGACGTCTTCCAGCGCGTACCGGGCGAAGCCCGAGGCGGCGCCGAGCGGGACGTGTCGGAGCAGTTCCTCGATCGCGCCGGGCAGCAGGGTGGGGTCGGCCCGGAGCCGGGCGAGTTCGTCCGGGTTCCGGAGCAGGGTGTAGACGAAGTTCGGGATCTGGGTCACGGTCGTCTCGTGTCCGGCGGCGAGCAACCCGGCCGCCAGTTGGACCATCTCCGTCTCGGTGAGCCGGTCCTGGTCCTCGTCCCGGGCCCGCACCATCGCTCCGAGCAGGTCGTCGGTCGGCGCGTGGTGGCGCTGCTCGATCAGACCGGCCATGTAGCCGTGCAGGCTGTCGAGGTACTGCTGGATCGTCTCCGGCGGCAGAGAGGTGGTCGAGACGATCGCCTCGGACCAGCGGTGGAAGTTGTGTTCGTCGGCGACCGGCACCCCGAGCAGTTCGCAGATGACCCGGATCGGCAGCGGGGTGGCGAAGTGCGCGACCAGGTCGGCCGGGGGACCGGCGGCGACCATCGCGTCGATCAGCTCGTCGGCGATCTGCTGGGTACGGGGACGCAACCGCTCCACCCGGCGGGCGGTGAACGCCTTCGCGACCAGCGTACGGAGCCGGCTGTGTTCGGGTGGGTCCATGCTGAGGATGCCGGTCGGCAGGCGCTGCGGTGTGCTGCGGGGCTCGTCGTGTTCCGCCGCGACGGCCCGGCTGAACCGGGGGTCGCCGAGCACGACCCGGACGTCGGCGTAACGGGTGACCAGCCACGCGTCCTCGCCGTACGGCATCCGGATCCGGGTCAGTGGTTCCTGCTCACGTAGCTCGGCGTAGTGCGGGTCGAGGTCCAACCGTTCCGGCGGGTGGAACGGGTAGGCGCGGGCGCTGGACACCTCTTGGATCTCCGTCACCGGGGGCTCCTGTCGTCAGCTGGCGCGTGTGGCGTGCTGCTCGACCACGACATGAGGACCTACCTCAGGTCATGCTCCGGGTACGGATCGTAGCGAAATGGAGGTGTGGACGCCACTGGTCGTTATCGATCTCCGCGCTGTTCCGGCCGTTCGCCGGGCGTCGTCACGCCTCGCGGGCGGAGAGCTCGACCAGCAGTTTCTCCAGGCGGACCGGGAGTTCGCGGACCCGCACCCCGGTGGCGTGGTGCACCGCGTTGGCGACGGCCGCCGCGGAGCCCACGATGCCGATCTCGCCGATGCCCTTGACGCCGAGCGGATTGAGGTGCGGATCGTCCTCGTCTATCCAGTGGGCGTCGATCGACTCGATGTCGGCGTTCGCGGCGATGTGGTACGTCGCGAGGTCGTGGTTGACCCAGTCACCGAAGCGGGAATCGAGCAGACCCTCCTCGTGCAGCGCCATCGAGATGCCCATGGTCATGCCACCGATGAACTGCGCACGGGCCGTCGTCGGATTGACCACCCGGCCGACGGCGTAGACCCCGAGCATCCGTCCGACCCGGACCTCGCCACTGTCCACGTTGACCCGTACCTCGGCGAAGTGGGCGCCGAAGGCGTAGCGGTTGTACGGTGCCCGCTCGGCCTGTGCGGCGAGGTCGTCGGTGGTGTCCGCGCGTACCCGCAGACCGCCGTCGGGGACCCGGCCGTCGGGCTGGGCGCGTAGCCGGTCCCGCAGCTGCCCGCAGGCCTTGACCACGGCCCAACCCCAGGAGGACGTACCCATCGAGCCGCCGGCCACGTAGGCCATGCCCAGGTCGCTGTCACCGATCCGGATCCGCACCCGATCCGGTGCCACACCGAGGGCGTCGGCGGCGATCTGCCAGAGTGCGGTACGCGCGCCGGTGCCGATGTCGGTGGCGTTGACCGCCACGTCGTACGAGCCGTCCGGGTTCGCCTGCGCCGTCGCGGTGGACGCACCGGCGCGGGCCGGGTAACTCGCCCCGGCCACCCCGGTCCCGACCAGCCATCGCCCCTGCCGGTGGAGACCGACCGCCGGGTCCCGCTCGGACCAGCCGAAGCGCCGCGCCCCCTCCCGCAGGCAGGCGACCAGGTTCCGGGTGCTGTAAGGCCGCCCCTCCTCCGGGTCGGTGGTCGCTTCGTTGCGGATCCGAAGCTCGACCGGATCGACCCCGCAGGCGATCGCGAGTTCGTCCAGTGCCGACTCCAGCGCGAACGACCCCGGGCACTCGCCCGGCGCGCGCATCCAGAACGGTGTCGGTACGTCCAGCCGGGCGAGCCGGTGGGTGGTCCGGCGGTGCGGGGCGGCGTACATGCCCCGTCCGTACGTCGCGGTCTGCTCGGCGAATTCGGTCATGGTGGAGCTCTGGCTGATCGCGTCGTGCGCGAAGGCGGCGAGTCGACCGTCCGCGTCGGCGCCGAGCCGGACCCGTTGGATCGTCGGCGTGCGGTAGCCGACCAGGGAGAAAAGGTGCTGGCGGGTGAGCGCCAACCGGACCGGCCGGTCGACCTGACGGGCGGCCATGGCGGCGAGCACCACCGGGCAGCGCGGGTTTCCCTTGGAACCGAAACCTCCGCCGACATGTTCGGCGATCACCCGAACCGCGCCCGGGGAGAGGGAGAAGAGCTTGGCCAGGGCCTGCGCGACCCGGCTGGAGCCCTGGTTGGAGTCGTACGCCAGCAGGCGGCCATCGAGCCAGTGCGCGGTCGCGGCGTGCGGTTCCATCGGGTTGTTGTGGTACGCCGGGGTCCGGTAGACGTGGTCCACCCGTACCTCGGCCGCCTCGAAGCCGGCGTCGAAGTCGCCGATCGCGGTGTCCGTCGGATAACCCGCGTTGACCTTCTCCGGTTTGTAGAGGCCAGGATGCCGTTCGGTCAGCACGGTGCTGTGCGGCAGGGTGTCGTAGTCGACCCTGACCAGGCCGGCCGCCTCCCGGGCCGCCTCCAGGGTCTCGGCCACCACCAGCGCCACCACCTGACCCCGGAAGCGCACCTCCGGCCGTTGCAACAGGAACAGGTCGGGGTCGGTCTCGTCGTGCAGTCGGGGGGCGTTGTCGTACCAGAGCACGCTCAGCACGCCGGCAGTGGCGAGCGCGGTGTCGGCGTCGACCCGGTTGATCTGGGCTCGTACCACGGTGGACTGCACCGGCCACGCGTACGCCACCCGGTCGACCGGGTACTCGACCGCGTACCGGGCGGTGCCGGTCACTTTCTCCCGGCCTTCCAACCGGACCCGGGGCGTACCGACGGCACCGGCTGGCGCGGTCACCGGGTGGCCTCCTCGACCAGCTCGGCGAGGGCGCGTACGGTCAGGTTACGGATCAGTGGCACCTTGAAGCCGTTGTGTGGCAACGGTCGGGCGGCGGCGAGTTCCTCGTCGACGGCGAGCACGAAGCTCTCCACGGTGGCCGGGCGACCCCGTAGTCGCTCCTCGGCGAGCCGGGCCCGCCAGGGCTTGTGCGCCACCGCACCGAAGGCGATCCGCACCTCCCGGACCAGTGCGCCGTCCAGGTCGAGCGCGACCGCGACGGAGCCGACGGCGAAGGCGAAGGAGGCCCGGTCGCGGGCCTTGCGGTAGGTCGAGCGCCGGGCGTAGGGCAACGCCGGCACCCGGACCCCGGTGATCAGTCCTCCCGGCGCCATCGTGGTCTCCTGGTCGGGCCGGTCACCGGGGAGGCGGTGGAACTCGGTGAGCGGGATCTCGCGCGCACCCTGGGGCTCCAGCACCTCCACCCGGGCGTCCAGCGCGGCGAGGGCGACCGCCATGTCCGAGGGGTGGGTCGCCACACACGACGGTGACCAGCCGAGAATCGCCAGGTCCCGGTTCTGGCCGTCGAGCGCGGAGCAGCCCGATCCGGGGTCGCGCTTGTTGCACGGCCTGCCGACGTCCTGGAAGTAGAGGCACCGGGTTCGTTGCAGCAGATTGCCGCCGACGGTGGCCATGTTGCGCAGCTGGCCGGAGGCGGCGGTGAGCAGCGCCCGGGACAGCAACGGAAAGTCGCGCCGGACGGCCGGATGGGCGGCCAGGTCGGCGTTGCGTACGGTCGCGCCGATCCGCAGGCTCCCGTCGGGCAGTGGCTCGACCGAGCCGAGGGGGAGCCGGGTCACGTCGACCAGCAGCCGGGGGCGTTGCACGTTCAGTTTCATCAGGTCGACCAGGTTCGTCCCGCCACCCAGGTACGTCGCGTCCGGTTCGGCGGCGACCGTCCGTACCGCGTCGGCGGGGTCGGTGGCCCGCTGGTAGCGGAAGCCCCTCACCGGGTCGCCTCCGCCGTGGCGGTCGCCCGGATGGCCGCCACGATCTGCGGGTACGCGGCGCAGCGGCAGAGGTTGCCGCTCATCCGTTCCCGGATCTCCTCGTCGGTCGGGCCGACGGTCGGGGCGGCCAGATCCTCCGTGACCGCACTGGGCCAACCCTTGCGGATCTCGTCCAGCATGCCGGTGGCGGAGCAGAGCTGGCCGGAGGTGCAGTAGCCGCACTGGAAGGCGTCGTACTCGATGAAGTGTTCCTGTAGCGGCCGCAGGTCGGCGCCGTCGGCCAGGCCCTCGACGGTGACCACGGCGGAGCCTTCGGTGACGACGGCGAAGATCAGGCAGCTCTTCACCCGACGGCCGTCCAGCAGCACCGTGCAGGAACCGCACTGTCCGTGGTCGCAGCCCTTCTTCGCTCCGGTGAGGCCGAGGTTCTCCCGCAGCGCGTCCAGGAGGGTGGTCCGGTTGTCCAGTGGGAGCCGGTGCTGCTTCCCGTTGACCGCCAGGTTGATTGTCGACCGCTCTGTCCCGTCGGGCATGCCCACCACACCTCCCGCCCGTTCTTCCGAATAAGCGCAGATTATCCGGTTTGTGGCGAGAGTGCGGCCGGTTTCGGCTGGCCAACCCGTCCGCCGGTGCGGCGGCGGCTCACCCGTTCGGCGTCACCAGTTCGCGTACCGTCCCGGCGGTCAGCTCACCAATGCTCGGGACGACCAGCGCCGCGAGCCGCTCGGCATCCGGATCGAGGGGGTAGGAGGCGTGCGGTACGGCGACCACCCGCGTCCCGGCGGCACTGGCCGACCGTACGCCGTTCGAGGAGTCCTCGATCGCGACACAGCGCTCCGGAGCCATCCCCAGTCGCTCCGCCACCTGGAGGTAGACGTCGGGCGACGGTTTGCCCCGGGCCACCTGCTCGGTCGAGAGGGTCACCGCGAAGACGTCGGTCAGTCCGGTGGCCCGCAGTGCCGCCTCGATCAGCCTGGCCGGGGAGGAGCTGGCCAGTCCCATCGGCCAGTTCGCGGCGAGCTCGCGGACCACCCGGTCGGCCCCGTCGATCAGCGGTACGTGCTCCAGGTAGCGCCGGGCCATCTCGTCCACCACCTCGGTGGCGACCTGCTCCGGGGACCGGTCGACGCCGAGTTCGGCGCTGAGGTAGCTGGCCCACTCGCCGGTGCTCATCCCCATCAGCCGGCGTTGGCTGTCGGGTTGCCAGGCACCCCCGTGTTCGGCCACGTAGCGCCGGCGGACCTCCTCCCATACCGGCTCGGAGTCCACGATCACGCCGTCCAGGTCAAAGATCACCGCGTCCGTCACCGCCCTATCGTGCCCGACTCGACGAGTGGACCGGTCGGGGAGTCCCGATGTTCGTCGGGGACGTCCGGCCCGGGCGCGGAAGATCGAGCAGCGGCAGCCGACGGATCGTGTCGGTGGGAGCCGGCCGTCCCGGACCGGCTGGCCTGTCCGGTACCGGCCGGCGACGCCGCACCCGGACGGGTACGGCCCCGACCCGGCCGCGATGGTCGTGCCCGTCGGCATCCGCCGCCGGATCCCGGAAGGGGTCCGGCCGCCGCCGGTGGACCGTTCGGTGGTGATTACCCAGCGTGTGCACGGCTGGGTGAATTTGTCCGTCTGGCCGACCGGTCCGGAGCCCGCGTGTCGTGAGTGGACGGTGCGCGCCCGGCCTCGCTAACCCGTCGTCGACGTACCCGGATCCGGCGCTTCTACTCGCCGAAACGCCGTATCCACAGGCCCTGCGCGAAGACCCCTGCTCCGCTGCGGGCGCGGTCCGGTCCATCTGCCGCGAACCCGCTCCGACGCTCCGTGTGTCGTTACACAATGTGACGAGACGCTATCGGAATGGGGTGGGGATCATGAGAGAGAGGCGTCGGGCCACAAGCTGGGTGGCGGTGGTCGCTGCCGTACCACTGCTGGCCATCGCGGCCTGCACCAGCAGCCAGGACAAAAAGGATGCGGCGCCGCCGCCACCGCCTCCGCAGTTGGCGATCAGCCCCGCGGCGGACGCGAAGAACCTCCCGATCAGCACCGAGGTCGGGCTGACCGTCACCGGCGGCAAGGTGAGCGAGGTAAAGCTCACCGACGACAAGGGTGGGCAGGTCACCGGTGCGCTCAGGCCGGACGGTTCGTCCTGGATGCCAGATAAAGCACTGAAGAACAAACAGCGCTACACCGCCCAGGTGACCGCGACTAACGACGCTGGCAAGAGCGTGACCCAGACGACCAGCTTCACCACCATGGACAAACCGGCTAAGGAAGTGTTCTCCACCCTGTACCTCCAGGACAAACGGACGTACGGCGTCGCGATGCCGGTAACCGTCGACTTCGACCCGGGAGTGCCCAAGGAACGCCGGGCCGACGTGCAGCGACGGCTGATCGTCAACACCAATCCGCCGCAGCGTGGCGCCTGGCACTGGACCGAGGACGGACAGCAGGTCTTCTACCGGGCGCCGGACTTCTGGAAACCCGGTACGACCATCAGCGTCCGGGCCGCGCTCGCCGGTGTGCCGATGGGCAAGGAGGGCTTCGGAGACGAGGATCGGACCGCGACCGCGAAGATCGGTAACAAGGTCTCACTGGACATTGACAACGGCACCAAGCAGATGTCGGTCTTCAAGGACGACAAGCTGGTCCGCAAGATCCCGGTGAGCCTGGGCAAACCGAGCACCCCGACCTCCAGCGGGAAAATGGTGATCATGGAGAAGCACGAGCAGACGGTCTTCGACACCACCGGCTCGGCCGACCCGTACGTGGTGACCGTGCAGGATGCCCAACGGTTGACCTGGGGTGGCGAGTTCATCCACTCGGCGCCGTGGTCCGAGGGGGACCAGGGCAGCACGAACGTCTCGCACGGTTGCACCAACGTCTCGGCCGCCGATGCCGCCTTCCTGATGAGGACAACCCAGGTCGGTGACCTGGTCACCGTCCGGGGTACCGAGGTGCAACTCGAGGACGGCAACGGCTGGACCGCCTGGAACATGGGCTGGGACGAGTACGTCAAGGGCAGCGCGCTGCCCGTACCCCAGGATCTGAAGCCGTCTCCCGCGCCGCCGGCAGCGGCGGGTGCTCCGGTTCCCGCCGCCCCGCCCGCGAGCAACCCGGCTCCCGCCCCCACCAACCCCGGCGGCTGACCCCGCCCGCAAGGAAGGGCCCCTTCTTATCGTTTTCGGTAGAGGAAGGGGCCCTTCCTAACGTCTCGCCGCGTCCGTCGGACGCGGTCAGCGTGACTGCTGGGTGGGGCGGATGACCGCGATCCCGGTCGCCGGGTCGAAGCGCTTGCCCAGGTCGGCGACGACCTCGGTGATGACGACCTCCAGGGTCGGCCAGACGGTGCCGGTGAGCAGGTGTCCACCGATCACCGAACCGTCTCGACGGCCGAGCACCGCGTGCAGGTTCGGTTCCGCCCGTCCGTCGTGGTCGACGATGTCGCCCAGCAGCGACAGCACCTCCACCTGGCCGTCGACCGGTATCCGGGTGTAGTCCCGGGCCTCGCGGTCGTAGTAGCCCACCTCGCCGCCGGAGAAGCCGCCGACGGCGCTGACCTGGGCGGCCTTGATGCCATGCGTACGCACCGCGCCGGTGATCACCTCCACCGCCTCTTCCCCCTGTTCGCAGACGACCACCAGGACGCGCTGGTCCCGATCCGAGATCCGGGTGCTGTGCACGATGTTCCTCCACTGCGCTGATCGGGGTTCCCTGGTCCTGCGGATACCCGTCCCTGGCGACGGCAAGCGTGTGTGTGCCGCACGGCTTCGTCACAGGGGCGGGTCGATCGCGAATTGATCAATTTGCCGGGCCTGATTGATCGACTACGCGCGGCGGCGCGCCTAGCATGTGTGGCCGATGGACAAGTCTCCATCTCTGCCCTGACCGGTTCCGGCCACCAGCCCGATCGAAGGGAACTGCCCATGCGCCGACCCCGTCGCCTGGTACTGCTCAGCACCACCCTGACCGGCGCGCTGATCCTGACCGCGCCCGCCGCGCCCGCGATCGCCGGGCCGACCCCGCCACCGACCATTGTGGTCAGCGACGGCATGACGCAGCCGGTCTTCTCGCTCGCCGACGCGATCGAGCAGCGCGTCTTCGTGCAGACGCCGCTGGACACCGATCACGACGGTCGCCTGGACCGGGTCGCGATCGACATCTCCCGACCCGCCGAGACCGCCACCCAGGGCTTCAAGGTGCCGGTGATCTTCGAGCACAGCCCGTACCGGAAGGACACCTGGGGTGACGTGCCGTACCCGAGTGTGCTGGTGGACGAGCTGCCGCAGAACGGACTGACCGGCCGCGACGGAGCGCGCTCGGCCGGCGGTGGCGAGATCCGACGCGCGGTGGCCAAAGCCAACCTGCCCGGATCGCTGGACGACTACTACGTGCCGCGCGGCTACGCGGTGGTGCTCGGTCAGAGCATCGGCACCGGCGACTCCGACGGCTGCCCGACCAGTGGCGACCGGGCCGAGACGCTCGGCACCAAGGCGGTCATCGACTGGCTCAACGGTCGGGCCCGGGGCTTCGACGCGAACGGTGCGCCGGTCACCGCCGACTGGACCACCGGTTCGGTCGGCATGACCGGGGTCTCCTACAACGGCACGTTGCCGAACATGGTCGCCACCACCGGGGTCAAGGGTCTCAAGACGATCATCCCGGTCTCCGCGATCAGCAGCTGGTACGACTACTACCGGGCCAACGGCCTGGTCGTCGCCCCCGGCACGTACCAGGGTGAGGACACCGACATCCTCGCGCAGTACACCGCCGGGCAGGCGCGGGCCGAGGGGACCTGCGCCGACGAGATCGCCGAGATCACCCGGGAACAGGACCGGGTCACCGGCGACTACAGCCGGTTCTGGGCGGAGCGTGACTACCTCGACGGGGCGCGTGACGTGAAGGCAAGCGTCTTCGTCGTGCACGGGCTCAACGACTGGAACGTCAAGACGGAGAACTTCGCCGGCTGGTGGGACCAGCTCGCCCGGTACGACGTACCGCGCAAGATCTGGCTGCACCAGGGCGGTCACGGCGGGCCGGGCAGCGGCGCCACCGTACCCCTGCCGGACGGGCGGTCCTGGACCTACAAGCAGACCGAGAACCGCTGGTTCGACTACTGGTTGTGGCAGGTGCCCAACGGCATCATGGACGAGCCGACCGCGGTGGTGCAGCGGGAGAACCGCAGCTACACCACGTACGCGAACTGGCCCGACCCCGGTGCCCGAGAGGTCGACCTGCGGTTCGCCGCCACCAGCCCGACCGCGCCAGGGGCCCTGACCAGTGGCAAACCCCCGAAGGGCAAGGTCGAGCAGAGTTTCGTCGACGAGGGGCGGACCATCATGCCGACCGACCTGGTCGCGCAGCCTGACACCGCCAACCCCAACCGGCTGGTCTACACCTCGCCCGTGCTCAGCCAGGACGTCCGGCTCTCGGGCCGGCCGGAGATGCGGCTGCGGATGGCGATCGACAACAAGCCGGACGCCAACCTCACCACGTACCTGGTCGACTACGGTCCGGCCGGCTCGACGGCCGCCCCGGTCGTGGTCACCCGGGGCTGGACGGACCCGCAGAACCGCAAGGACGACGACCGCACCGAAAAGGTCAAACAAGGCAAGCTGTACGACTACCGGTGGACCCTGGAGCCGAAGGACTACATCTTCGCCGCCGGGCACCGGATCGGTGTGGTCGTCTTCTCCACCGACCAGGAGTACACCCTGCTGCCGCTGGGGGGCACCCGGCTGAGGGTCGCGCCGCACGACAGTGAGCTGCGTATCCCCGTGGTCGGCGGGCGTTCCGCGCTCGGCTTCTGAGCACCGTACGTCGACAACGCACGTCAGCACCGAATCGGCCGTCGGGGAGCCATCCCCGGCGGCCGATTGGCTAGATTGACCTCATGATCTCGTGTGTGGGTAGGGAACAGTGGTGACCCGGGTCGCGGTCACCGGCGGCAGTGGCAAGCTCGGTCGCGCGGTCGTGACGGACCTGCTCGACCACGGCTACCGGGTGGTCAACATCGACGCGACGCCGCCGGCCGAGTCGCGTTGCCCGTACACGAAGGTGGACCTGGCCGACTACGGCCAGACGGTCGAGGCGCTGAGCGCGATCGACGACCGGCACGGCGGCGTCGACGCGGTGGTGCACCTCGCCGCGATCCCCGCCCCCGGCCTGCGGACCAACTCGGCGACGTTCCACCACAACATCGCCGTCACCTACAACGTCTTCACCGCCGCCCGTGCCGTCGGTATCCGGAACGTGGTCTGGGCCTCCAGCGAGACCCTGCTCGGGCTGCCGTTCGAGACCCCGCCGCCGTACATTCCGATCGACGAGGGCTACCCGTCCCGGCCGGAGAGCAACTATGCGCTGGTCAAGCACCTGGAGGAGGAGCTGGCCGGCAAGCTGTGCCGGTGGGAGCCGGAACTCAAGATGATCGGCCTGCGGTTCTCCAACGTGATGGACCCGGGCGACTACGCCGCCTTCCCGGGCTTCGACGCCGACCCCACGCTGCGCAAGTGGAACCTCTGGTCGTACATCGACGGTCGGGACGGCGCCCAGGCCGTCCGTCTGGCGCTGGAGTACCAGGCGACCGGGGTGGAGGTCTTCGTCATCGCGAACGCCGACACGGTGATGAGCCGCCCCAGCGCTGAGCTGGCCGCACAGTACTTTCCGGGTGTCCCGCTCACCCGCGAACTGGTCGGCAACGAGACCCTGATGTCGATCGACAAGGCCCGCCGGATCCTCGGCTACGAACCCCGGCACAGCTGGCGCGGCTGAGTCCCGTTCCGCCGTGTTTCGCCCGGCGGCGCCCGGCGTCAGCCGGCCCGCCGGGCGTCCACCTCGATCTCGATCTTCATGCGGGGATCGGCGAGTCCGCAGACGATCATCGTGGCGGCCGGTCGGACCGCGCCGAAGTGGCGGCGCAGCACGGGCCAGCACGGTTCGAAGTCCGCCCGGTCGGGCAGCAGGTAGCGCACCCGTACGACGTCGGCGAAGCCGCAACCCGCCTCGGTCAACGCGGCCCCGATGTTGCGCAGGCACTGCTCGACCTGTTCCACCACGTCGTCGGAGATCGTCATGGTCTGATAGTCGAAGCCGGTCGTCCCCGACACGTGCACCCGGTCACCGTCGACCACGGCCCGGGCGTAGCCGATCTGCTCCTCGAAGGTCGAGCCGCTGAGGATCACGCGTCGTTCCGCCATGGGTCGCAGGTTAGACGAGGCGACGCTAGGCGCGCGGTCGTGTCCGCGACGAGGAGAACCCGACCGGCCCGACCCTGCTGTGCGGGATCGCTGAACGGGTCTCAGCCAGGTGAGCGCCCGTCGGCTCCGGTCCACGCGGCTGCGGGTGCCGATGCGGGTCCGCGCCTCTACGCGGGTTGCGGCGAGTCTGTCGTACGCCGACGGTTGATGGCCAGTTCGGCGACGAGGGTGACCAGCAGAACCAGGTTCGCCAAGATCATGATGCCGAGCGGCGGCAGCAGTGGCGTCGCTGGTCCGATCGCGCCCAGCCCCAGCAGGGCGACCACCCGGGTCCAGAGGACTCGGTCGGTCATGACGTAGTCGAACAGGCAGGTGCCGAGCAGGAACAGCGCGGGACCGCCAAGGATGGCGACCGTCCAGGCTGGCGGGGACTCCCCCCACGGCTGGCGGATGATGAGCGATGTGCCGGCCGAGATCACCACGACACCGCCCGCCATCACCAGATGGGTGTACGACGTCGAGGTGCTGGAACGGACCCGTTCGACACCCGCGAGGTCGGCCGGTCCCAGCAGTTTCCGGATTCGGGCGAAGTAGAGCTGGAAGAGGAGTACCGCGCTGGCGAAGGCAACCGCGCAGGCGATCAGCCGATCGGCCGCCAGGTTGCTGAAGCTAAGTCCGATTCCCGCGGTCAGGACCAGTTCGCCGAGCGCGATGATGAGGATCTGCCGATGCCGCTCGGACAGGTGACTGCCGGTGAAGATCTGACTGGCGAGTTCGGTCCGGCCGAGTCTCGGTGTGGGCCAGCCGATCCGGGCTGAGCCGAGGTCCACCGTCACCGCGATCGCCCAGAGCACCAGCCGGGCCGTACCCCCGGTGAACGCGCCCGCGATCCACAGCCCGGCGGTTACCAGGAACCAGAAGAAGACCCTGATACTTCTCGCCTGTATGTAGGGGTTCACTCGGGTGCCGGGAATCAGCACCGCATCCCGGGCGAGATGGATCCCGAAGTAGGCCGCGACGAAGACGAGCCCGTGTTCCCCGAAGGCCCTCGGCACCGCGACCGCCATCACCAGCGCACCGAACATGACGACCAGGACGAGTGCCTGGATCAGTGGCAGCCGTGGGTTGAACAGGTCGGTGAGCCATGCGGTCAGTACCCAGACCCACCAGGCGGCGAGCAGCAGTACGGCGGTCCGTACGGCTCCCCGTGGGGTGAGATCGTCGACCAGCGCCTGCGAGAGTCGGGAGAGCATGAAGATGTAGACGAGGTCGAAGAAGAGTTCCAGGAAAGTGGGGTATCCGGATGCGCCGCGCTTGCGGAGTATCCGGGGCACCTCACCGCCCGTCGCGGTCCCACCGCTCATGGCACCTCCGCCGACCCCGGGTTTCCTGTCAACCTACAAAGCCGGGTGGGGCGGGAGAGCGGAACCGAGATCCCTCACCGAGCTGGTCGAACTGCCAATATCGTCGGAGTTGGCGACGGCTACGCGGCTGGCCCGGAGGATGGTCTTGTCGATGGCGATGGGCGGTAGGGCGGGGTGAGGGCTCCCAGGGCACCCTTACCGGCCCGGCCCACGTTCCCGGAGTTGTTCTTCGACCTGGTGTACGTCTTCGCGCTGATCTTCCTGTCGAGGAAGCTGGTCGACGACCTTTCCTGGACCGGTGCCGCCCAGACCCTGGTGCTGTTGCTGACGTTCACGCTGATCTGGGCGCTGACCGCGTGGGCGGGCGACTCCCTGACCCAGGACCGGCCCCTGGTGGCGCCACAGCTGATCGGGGTGATGGCGGGCAGCCTGCTGATGGCGGCCATGATCAGCGACGCGTACGGGCGGCGGGGCCTGGTGTTCGCCGTGACCTACGTGACGATCCATCTCGGCACGGGCCTCTACTACCAGATCTTCCTGCCCTCCTCGCAGTCCAGAAGCAGGGGCGCGCGGATCCTCTTCTGGGAGGCGGTTGCCGCGACCCTGTGGATCGCCGGAGGGCTGGTGGCGGGAAGCGCCCGCCTGGTGCTCTGGGCGGCCGGGGCAGCGGTCGAGTACACCGGTGTCTCGCTCGGTTGGCCCGCCCCGTGGTCGGCGGGTCCGTTGCCCCGGGAGACCCGGGTCGTCGGCGAGCGGATCTCCGAGCGCTACCGTCAGTTCGTCATCATCGCGCTCGGGGTGTCGATCTTCGTGACCGGCCAGTCGTTCAGCAGCGGCACGTACACCCTTGACCGTTCGGCGGCGTTCGCCGTGGTTTTCGTGATGACGGCACTGACCTGGCGGGTCTACATCTGCCGTGCCGGCGATCTGATGACCTCGACGCTCGCCGATGCCAAGAATCCGCACCGGCTCAACCAACTCACCGCCGTCACGCACCTGATCATGGTTGTCGGTATCATCGGCATGGCAGCCGCCAGCCAACTCGTGATCGACCAGCCGTTCGGCGACACGCCGGGGTCCTGGGCGGCGGTCATCCTCGGCAGCCCGGCGATCTTCCTGCTCGGCCGCGCCCTGCTCGACCACGTCCTCTACGCACAGGTCTCCCGCGCCCAGCTGGCGGCGTTACCGCTGTCGGCCGCCCTCGTGGCGGCGACGCCCGTCCTACCACCGATCATGGTCGCGCTCATCGTCGTCGTGCTCCTGGCCGTTGTCGTCGCGGTGGACCTGATCGCGATGCGGACGGGCGCGCTGACCCCGCCCGAGCTGGCGTGACCAGTACCCCGGTCCCGCCACCAGCCGACGGCACCACCGTCACTAGCCCTCACCGGCGAACCGTTCGCCCGCGTCGACGATCCGTTGGATCTCGGCCCGGAAGAAAGCGGTCAGCTCCGCGCACCGGTCGACGTTGACCGGACCGCCTTCGCTGGTGGGCAGCTCCGCGTACGGGCTGCCGAGGACGAATATGTTCTCGTCGTTGTACTGGTTCGCCGGGGCGGTGTAGTTGAACGAGCCGGCGATCACCGTACTGTCGTCGATCGTCATCAGCTTGTGGTGCAGCTTGCCGAACGCGGGAGACCTGACCGGCGCGTAGAGCGCGATCTGCGCCCGGTTCAGGTCGTGTGTCGCAGCCCAGCGCTGCGCCCCCTGCCCGGGGTCGATCGCCCCGGTCACCGTCCGCCCGGCCGCCGCCAGCGCGATCATGGCGTCGTCCAGCCCGGACGAGCCGGCGAAGGTGAAGACCGCGAAGTCCACCCGCTCGGTCGCCTTCAACATCTGTTTCATGATCTCCAGCTCGGGGGCGTGGTCCGGCGCGAACAGCACCTTCACCGGCACTCCGCCGAGGTTGTAGGCGCGCGGCACCCGACCGTGGGCGCCCCGTCCGAACTGTCCGGCCCGGAGTTGGGCGAACTCGCCCGCGTACGCCTGGCAGATCCGCGCGTCGTGGAAGACCACCAGGTGGTTGAGGTTGCGGTGGCAGTCGGTACCGGTGAAGTTCGCCGACCCGGAGAGCACCGCCGAGCTGGCGCCCGCCCGCCTCCGGTAGTCGCGCACGATGAACTTCTGGTGGAAGATCTCCGGGTTGTAGTCCGCCTTGACGTCGATCGCGCAACGCAGCAGCGCCGCCATGATCTTGCGATTCGGTTCGAGGCTGCGCGCGCCCGGTTCGGCCGCCCACTGGACCCGTCGCTGGGCGGCCGCCGTCGATTCACCGGTCCGCGCCGCCACTTTCGGCGGTTTGGCCGTACGAAGATAGTCCTGTTCGAGAACGATTCGGATATCGACGCCACGGAATTTCGCGTCCAGCAGTGCCTGTGCGATCGGCTCCGAGTCGAGTTCCTGTACGGCCACGTCCAGCGATTCCCGAGCCTCGGTGATGAACCCGATGACGACCTGTTCGAGATCGTCGGCGGCGCCGAGCTCGGGCGGCCCGACGAAGGCCTCGATCTTGCCCGCGGCAAAGCTTGTCATAGCCCTCAGGCTGACATCACGACCCGTGGCACGGTGTCGGGTTCACGGACAATGCCGGTGCCGGAACACGCACCAGTGGCACGAGCGCCACATTCCGACGTCAATCGAGATGCCGGACGGGAAACAAAAGGGCCCCGAAGCCGTTCCTCCTCCTATTCACCTATTCTCTTTCCTCGCGTTCCCGTTCCCGTTTCCTCCCAGCGGTGGCGAACGTGCCCCGGCGCGGGCGTGGTGGCAGTCTGGGAGCGTGTACCGGGAGACGGGATCCGAGGCGGTCGCCGGGGCGGTGCTCTGGTGGAGCACGGTGCCCCCGGAGGCGGAGCCGAGCCGCATCCTGCCCGACGGCTGCCTCGATTTGATCTGGTCCTCACACCAGGGCCTGCTGGTCGCCGGGCCCGACACCACCGCCCAGGTGGGTGAGGGAACTGCGGGGGAGCGGTACGTCGCACTGCGGTTTCCGCCCGGCACCGGCCCGGCGGTCCTCGGCGTCCCCGCGTACGAGCTGCGTGACCAGCGGGTTCCGCTCGGCGCGCTCTGGCCCGGCCCGCACGTCCGGGAACTCGACGAGCGGCTCGCGTACGCGGACCGCCCCGATCGGGTGCTGGAGGCGATCGCGTCGGAGCGCCTACGGGAGCGCGGGGGCCCCGACCCGATCGCCCGGGCCGTCGTCGCGCGACTCGCCCGGGGTGCGGACGTGGCGGGCACCGCCGCCGAACTCGGGTTCGATCCTCGCCAGCTGCACCGGCGCAGCCGCACGTTGTTCGGCTACGGGCCGAAGACCCTCGCCCGGATCCTGCGGATGCAACGGGCGCTGGCCCTGCTCCGAGCCGGGGTCCCGGCCGCCGAGGTCGCCGCCCGGACCGGCTACGCCGACCAGCCGCACCTGTCCCGCGAGTTCCGGGGGTTGACCGGCTTACCGCCGCGTGAATTGGTCACCTGACCGGCGGTCCTCCACCGGTGTGGTTCAGCCCAGGGGGGCGAAGAGATCCACGCCGTTGCCGTCCGGGTCGAGCAGCGTCGCGTAGCGCTGACCCCAGAACGCGTCCCAGGGCTTGAGGTGCCCGGTGTGGCCGGCCCCGGTCAGTTTGTCGTACGTCGCGTCGACCTCCGCCGGGCTGTCGCAGAGGAAGGCGAGGCTGGCCCGCGGGGTGCCGGTGGGTGCCGTCCAGGACGGGTCGAACGATTTGATCGTCTCGGTGGTGTCCCAGGCGAGCCGGAGCCCACCGGGAAGCGTCACCTCCACGTGCGGCTCGCCGTCGGCCTCGGTGGGGATCTCCAGGCCGAGCTGACGGTAGAAGCTCAGGGAACGGGACATGTCGGCCACGACCAGGCCAATCAGGTTGAGACGAGGTGTCATCGGCCCACCATAGGGGCGCGCTGAGCCGTCCGTCTTGAAGGAATCGGACACCGGGGACAAGGTCCGCAGTGCGTCTGCGAGCGGGAGATCTGCCGCGTACGGTGTGGTTAACGGGACCTGAACCCCAGACCAGCACAAGGTTTCCGGCGATTGTCGTCGCCACCGTACGCGGAGGTGGACGCCGATCGCCGGCGCCGCCGGCTGCCCGGGGCGGGGTCTCGGGTCACCAGGCGCGACGAACAGGAACAGGAAAGGGGCGGCCGAGATGGACCTGGCCTATCTGGATGCCGGATCCGGCAGTCTCATCGTGCAGGCGGTGATCGGTGGTGCCGCCGGAGTGGCGGTCGCGGCCAAGCTCTACTGGCGGCGACTCTTCGGCCGATTCCGCCGGCAACCGGCCGAGAAGGACTGAGTGGGGACCCGGGCGCCGATGTCACCATCACGACTCTCGCTCACCGATACCGGCCTCCGTACCGAAGCGGGCTCGTTCCGTGACCCCGGCAACCGGGTCTTCTACCTCGACGGCCAGGTGCTGCGGGGGCTCGACCGTCGGGCTACCGAGGACTGGCACGCACTGGCCGCCAGCGACTTCTTCCCGCCCCTGCTCACCAGCGGTAAGGTCTGCGGCACCGAGCCGGTCGACCGGGACCCGCTGCCGGAGGCGGCGCGCGACCACTGGGACACGGTGCTGCGGCACGAGCGCATTCCCTTCGTCTCCTACCCGTACGAGTGGTCGTTCGGGATGCTCCGCGACGCCGCGCTGCTGCACCTGGAGATCCTCGCCGCCGCGCTGCCCGCCGGTTTCAGCACGAAGGACGGTTCGGCGTACAACCTGCAGTGGCGCGGTGCCACACCGGTCTTCATCGACATCGGCTCGTTCGAACCGGCGCGTGAGGGCGAGCCCTGGGCCGGCTACCGGCAGTTCTGCCAGACCATGCTCTACCCGCTGATGATCCAGGCCCATCTCGGCCTGGACTTCCAACCATGGCTGCGGTCCCGGATCGACGGCGTCGAACCGGGCCAGATGCGGCGGCTGTTCAGCGGCACTCGCCGCTTCGCCGCAGGGGTGTTCACCCACGTACGTCTGCACGACGCCATGCAGGCCCGGCACGCCAGCACGAGCACCGGGGCGGCCCGGGACGAGCTGCGCGACGCCGGGTTCAGCCGCGACCTGGTGCAGGCCACCGTACGGGCCCTGGAGCGGCTGGTACGCCGACTCGACGGGGCGCCACCGGCCAGCCACTGGGGGCGTTACCGAACGACGTGCAGCTACTCCGACGCCGACCGGGAGCACAAGGAGCGATTCGTCGAGGCGGCCCTGACCGGCACCGGCAGCCGCCCGGAACTCGTGCTCGACCTCGGCGCCAACGACGGGGACTACTCGCGTCTCGCCGCCCGGCACAGCGCGTACGTGGTCGCCGTGGAGAGCGACCCGGGCATGGTCGAGCAGCTCTACCAGCGGCTGCGCGCCGACGGTGAGCGGCGGATCATGCCACTCCTGCTCGACCTGGCCGACCCGTCGCCCGGCGGTGGTTGGCGGGGCGCCGAACGGGCCCCGTTCGCGGCGCGGGCCGACGCCGACGCGGTGCTCGCGCTCGCGGTCATCCACCACCTGGCGATCGGCCGGAACGTGCCGCTGGACGAGATCGTCGACTGGCTGGTGGGCTTCGTGACGAAGGCGGGTCCCGGGGGCCGGCTGGTCGCCGAGTTCGTGCATCCGGAGGACCCGATGGCGCAACGGCTGCTGGCGAACAAGCCCGCCGGACTCTTCCCGGACTACCGACGGGACGAGTTCGAGCGGTTGCTGGCCCGACGGTGCGAGATCATCGCCCGGGAGGAGTTGCCGTCCGGCACCCGCACCCTCTACGTCGGGGTGCCCCGTGGCTGAGCCGCCCCGACCGCCGGAGGTGGCCGGCACGCCGACGCCCGGAAGCGCGTTCCTGCGCTGGGGGCGGGGCGAGGGGCCGAGGCTGCTGGAGGTCCTGGCCCTCTGTGGACTCGTGATCACCCAGCCGCTGCTCGACGTCACCGGGCGCAGCCCGGACTTCTTCCTCTTCTACGGTGCCGACCGGGCCGACGTCCTGCTCCTGGTGGCGGTCTTCACGCTGCCGGTCCCGTTGCTGCTCTGGGGGATCGGCGCGCTCACCCGGCTGATCGGCCCGGCGGTACGCGCCGCCGTACACACCGGCACCCTCGGACTGCTGCTCGCGGCGCTCGCGATCCAGGTCGGCAAGCACCTGCTGCCGTTGCGGGGAGTGCCGCTGCTGCTGCTCGCACTGCTGGTCGGCGCCGCCGGCGCGTACGCCTACCGGCGCTTCAGGACGACCGGGCAGCTGTTGCGGGTCGCCGCCGTCGGACCGCTGGTCTTCGCCCTGCTCTTCGTCTTCGCCTCACCGGCCTCGGCGGTGGTACTGCCGTCGGAGGGTGGCTCGGGACCGGGTGCGGCCCGCCGGGCGGCCAGCCACCCACCGGTGGTGATGCTGGTCCTCGACGAGCTGCCGCTGATCTCCCTGCTCGGGCCGGGGGGCACCATCGACGCCGAGCGGTTCCCCCACTTCGCCGCGCTGGCCGGCGAGTCGACCTGGTACCGCAACGCCACCGGAGTGAGCGGCTGGACCCCGTACGCGCTGCCGGCGATGTTGACCGGCCGCTACCCGTCGTCGGTGCGCGCCCCGCACTACTCGCAGTACCCGGACAACCTCTTCACCGCCCTGCACGGCACCTACGACCTCAAGGTGCAGGAGAGCATCAGCCAACTCTGTCCGCCGACCGTCTGCGCCGAGCGCAAGGCACCCGTCGCCGGTGGCCTGCCGGTGCTGCTGCGGGAGAGCGTCGGACTGTTGCGGCAGATCGCCTCGCCGGTCGACGTACCGGACGACCCGGAGTCGTCGTACCGCGAGGCGACCCGGGAGGAGGCCGGCCTCGCCGAACAGGAGGAACAGCCACCACCGACCGACCCGAGGTTCCGCTGGGGTCAGCTCGACGTCAACCAGCCGGCCCGGTTCACCCAGTTCCTCGCCGGCCTGCACCCGGCGTCCCGCCCGACGCTGCACTTCCTGCACCTGCTGATGCCACACACCCCGTGGAACTACCTGCCGTCCGGGATGCGCTACGACTCCCCGCCCGGGATGCCCAACGACGGCGAGGGTTGGGTGGAACTCGCCCGGGAACGCCATCTGCAACAACTCGGGTACACCGACCGGTTGATCGGCGAGACCGTCCGTACGCTGCGCTCCTCCGGGCTCTACGACGACGCGATGCTGGTGGTGACCGCCGACCACGGCCTCAGCTTCACCCCCGGGGTCCAGGGCCGGGGGAGGGCCGCGATCGACCAGGCCCCGGGGGAGGTGGCCTGGGTGCCGCTGTTCATCAAGGAACCGGGCCAGCAGGCCGGGCGGGTCGATGACCGCAACTGGGAGCACGTCGACCTGTTGCCGACCATCGCCGACCAGGCACACGTGGAGATCCCGTGGCAGGTCGAAGGCATGGTCGCGCCGCGCGAGACCCGGCAACGGGCCGAGAAACGGTTCCACGACCAGCCCACCTTCGCGCTACAGCTCCCCGGGGGCACCTTCGCCGAGGTGCTCGGCGGGAGCGCCTGGCCGAAGCTGCCCGCCCCGCCGTTTCCGGACCTGATCGGGCGCGCCGTCACTGAGCTGTCGGTCAGCGACGACAACACGGCCGCGACGGTGACGAACCGGGCGGCCTTCGACAACGTCGACCCGGCCAGCGGGCGGTTGCCCGCGTTGATCTGCGGCACGGTGCCGGCGTCGGTGCCAACCGGTGCCCGGTTGGCGGTCGCGGTGAACGGCCGCATCGGCGCGGTCGTCCCGGTGGTGGAGCCGGACAAGAACGGTCGCCGCTTCGGGGCCCTGATCATCGACGAGTCGCTCTTTGTGTCAGGGTCGAACCGCCTGGAGTTGTTCCTGGTCAATGACGGTCAGGTGGTGCATCGGTTACGGGTGTGACCTCGTCGACATCCGAGATCGCAGTTTCGCAAGTGGGGTGATGCGTGACGCATCCCTCACCGCTCGACCATGACCAGCTGTTGGTTCCACGCCGCGGATACCGTAGGAACAAAGGCAATTCAACGAAGATTTTGCCGCCGAAGCGAGGAACCACATGACGGATGTCAAGCTCGACCACCCCGGCGGGCAACTGTCTATGCCGGTGCGGCCCGCTGTCGAGGGCCCGTCCGGGATCGGCGTCGGCAAGCTGTTGAGCGAGACCGGGTACGTCACCTACGACCCTGGTTTCGTCAACACCGCCGCCTGCTCCTCGGAGATCACCTACATCGACGGGGATGCCGGTATTCTCCGCTACCGCGGGTACCCCATCGACCAGCTCGCGGAGAAGGCCTCCTTCCTCGAGGTTTCCTACCTGCTGATCTACGGTGAGCTGCCGACCGCCCAGCAGTTGACCGAGTTCAGCGAGTGGATTCGCCGGCACTCGTTGCTGCACGAGGAGATGCGACGCTTCTTCGACGGGTTCCCGCGTGACGCTCACCCGATGGCGGTGCTCTCGTCGGCGGTGAGTGCCATCTCCACCTTCTACCAGGACAGCCTGGACCCGTTCGACCAGGAGCACGTGGAGATCTCCACGGTGCGCCTGATGGCCAAGGTCCCGACCATCGCGTCGTACGCGTACAAGAAGTCGATCGGCCAGGCACAGCTGTATCCGGACAACTCGCTCGGATACGTCGAGAACTTCCTGCGCATGACCTTCGGCGTACCGGCGGAGGAGTACGAGGTCGACCCCGTGGTCGCGCGGGTGCTGGACATGCTCTTCGTGCTGCACGCCGACCACGAGCAGAACTGCTCCACCTCGACGGTCCGGCTGGTCGGCTCCAGCCAGGCCAACCTGTTCGCCTCGGTGTCGGCCGGTGTGAACGCCCTCTTCGGTCCCCTGCACGGCGGCGCGAACCAGGCGGTGCTGGAGATGCTGGAGGGAATCCGGGCCGAGGGCGGCGACGTCCAGTCCTTCGTGCGCCGGGTCAAGGCCAAGGAGCAGGGCGTCAAGCTGATGGGCTTCGGCCACCGGGTCTACAAGAACTACGACCCGCGGGCGGCCATCGTGAAGAAGGCGGCGCAGGACGTACTGGCCCGGATGAACAAGCCGGACCCGCTGCTCGACCTCGCGCTGCAACTGGAGGAGATCGCGCTCGCCGACGACTTCTTCGTCTCGCGCCGGCTCTACCCGAACGTGGACTTCTACACCGGCCTGATCTACAAGGCCATGGGATTCCCGACGAAGATGTTCACGGTGCTCTTCGCCCTGGGCCGGCTTCCCGGCTGGATCGCCCAGTGGCGCGAGATGATCCAGGACCCGGAGACCAAGATCGGCCGCCCGCGGCAGATCTACACCGGTGCCGGCGAGCGGGCCTTCGTACCGGTCGAGCAACGCTGAATCCACCCGCGGCGCAGACCGCCGCGACGCGACCGGCCGCCGACGCCCTCGGGCATCGGCGGCCGGTGTCGTATCCGCCGGTTCAGCGCCCGCCGGCGCCCACGAGCAGGTTCCCGGCCGGGATGGCGAGCACCGGGCGGCCGTGTGCCATCCGGCGCGTCGCCTGCTCGGCCGTGAACGTCGCCGACTGACCGATCGCGTTCGCGTACGTCGCCCCGGTGCGCTGCGCGATCGATGCCCAGCCGTACTCGTCGGCCACCATCCGCCGAGCCCGCCGGGCCAGTTCCCGAGCCCGGCCACTGTCGGCCAGCAGGGCGTGTACGGCGTCCGCCAACGCGTCCGGGTCCTTCGGCCGGAAGGTCATCCCGGTCACCCCGGTCTCGACGATCTCGGCCAGCCCACCGGTCGCGGCGACTGCGAGTGGGGCACCGGCCGCCGCCCCCTCCAACGCGACCATGCCGAACGGCTCGTAGATGCTCGGCACCGCGAAACAGTCCGAGGCCGCCATCATGGCGGGCAGGTCGGTCCCGCCCAGGAACCCGGGCAGGGTGACCGCCGCGCGTACGCCGAGCCGGTCGATGTCCGCCTCGAGCTCACCCCGGTACGGCCCGTCACCAGCGATCACCAGGCGCAGCCCGGGGTGCTCCCGCCGTAGCCGGGGCAGGCCGGCGATCAGGTGCTGGACGCCCTTCTCGTACACCAGCCGCCCGGCGAAGGTGACCAGCGGGCCTTCGCCGGCGAACCGCTGGCGGGCGGCGGCGACGGCGGCGGCGCTGGCCTGCCAACGGTGCGTCTCGACTCCGTTGGGGACGACGTCGATGCGGGTGGTGGGGAGGTTGAAGAGGTTGTTGACCTGGTCGCGCATGTAGCCGGAGCAGGTGATGACGCGGTCGGATTCGTGGCTGAGCCACCATTCCATGGAGTGGATGGAGCGGTTCATGTCGCCGGGGAGCCAGCCTTGGTGTCGGCCGGCTTCGGTGGCGTGGATGGTGGTGACGAGGGGGATGTCGAGGTGTTCTTTGAGGTTGATGGCGGTGTGGGCGACGAGCCAGTCGTGGGCGTGGATGACGTCGTAGCCGGTGCTGGTGTGGTGGGCGCGGAGGGCGGCGCGGGTGAGGGTGTGGTTGAAGGCCATGGTCCAGGCCAGGAGGGAGTCGGTGGCGAGGGGGAAGGTGACGGGGTCTTCGGGGGCGCGGATGACGCGGACGCCGTCGGCGTATTCCTCGAGGGGTGCGTCGTCGCTGTGGCGGGTGATGACGGTGACGTCGTGGCCGGCGGCGGCGAGGGCGATGGAGAGGGCGTGGACGTGTCGGCCGAGTCCGCCGACGAGGACGGGTGGGTATTCCCAGGAGAGCATCAGAATCCGCTGCCGGCCCTGCACCGGACCACCGGAGGTGGTCGGCGGGCCGGACTGCGGGCGCGAGGTGGGGATGGGGCGGCAGGTGAGGTCCGAGCTGCCGTTCGCGAGGTGCTCGCCGACCCGTCGGGTCGTCACATTCGTCTCCGTCCAGGCGAGAGTGAGCGCGCCGGCGCCGGTGCCGGCAGAACAAGAAGTGGGTGGTGGCCGAATCGGCCAGGCGGGTCGCCGTGCCGCCACAGTGCGGCGCGACCCCACATACAAGCAAAGGGCACGCGGGCCGGATCCGCATCCCGAAATCCACGAAGGTGACCGATGACACCGCCCGACCGCAGCCGTCGGTCCGGCGGGCTCCACAGTGGTCCCGGTGGCGCCGCCGGATCTGCGCCGCCGTCGTCGGCATCCTCGGCCGATCACCCAGCCACGGTCGATCACCGTCGCCGGGCGTTTTTCGCGTTCGGCGGTGCCGGCACCCGGCCGGGTCTAGCTTGTGGTGAGGGGACAGAGCTGCTGGTGGGCCGGTGACCGGCGTGGGCGCCCGGACCTCCTGGCAGGGATCTTGGGCGAGAGGTGGAACGAGTGCACACCGCGGACGGAGCCCGACCACAGGATGCGTTGCCGGAGCTGGTGACCCCGCAAGCCGGACCCGTACCCCGACTGCTCGGCCTGCTGAGCCTCGGGATCGGTGTCGCGGCGGTGGCGGTACCGGACCAGATGGCCCGGGCTGCCGGGATGGACCACCTCCCCCAGCACGGGCGGGTGGCGCGGGCCGTCGGAGCCAGGGAACTGGGCCACGCCGCCGCCCTGCTCAGCGGCCGCCGGCCGGCCGCCTGGGCGTGGACCCGGGTCCTCGGGGACGCGATGGATCTGAGCCTGCTCGGCCTGGCCCTGCGGACGGGTCGCGAGCAGCGACAGCGGCGCGCGGCGATGGCAACCGGCGTGGTCGGGGCGATCACCGCGCTGGACATCGCCGCGGCGGTGTACCTGACCCGGGTCGCGGCGCGCGGCCGGATGACGCGGGTACGGGCGTCGATCACGGTGAACCGTACTCCGACCCAGGTCTACCGGTTCTGGCGCGACCTCGCCAACCTGCCCCGCTTCATGGGGCATCTGGAGTCGATACGGGTGGGCGGTGGTGGCCGGTCCCGGTGGACGGTCCGGGCACCGGGCGGGCGGAGCGTGCACTGGGACGCGGAGATTGTCGAGGACCGGCCGTCCGAGCTGCTCACCTGGCGGTCGTTACCCGGCACGGCGGTGCCGAACGTCGGCCGGGTCAGCTTCGTGCCGGTGCCCGGCAACCGGGGGACCGAGGTCCGGGTGGAGTTGGCGTACGCGCCGCCGGGTGGTGCGGTCGGTCGGGCGGTCGCCAGGCTCTTCGGCGAGGAACCGGGGCAGCAGGTGCGCGATGACCTTCGCCGCTTCAAGCAGGTGATCGAGACGGGTGAGGTCGTCCGGTCCGAGGGGAGCCCTCAGGGAACAGGCACCCGGCACCTGATGATGCAGCACCCGGCGCAGCCACTGGCCGGCGCCCGGGTCGGTTGAGCGGCGCGACGATCCGCGGACGACGGGGGAGCCACGATGCGAGCGAACTGCTGGATGGGGCGGAACACGGTCGAGGTGCGGGAGGTGCCGGACCCGCAGATCATGAACGACCGGGACGCCGTCGTCCGGATCACCTCGACCTCGATCTGCGGCTCCGACCTGCACCTCTACGACGGCTACATCCCGACGATGAAGAAGGGCGACGTGCTCGGCCACGAGTTCATGGGCGAGGTGGTCGAGGTGGGCCGGGAGGTGCGCAACCTGCGAATCGGCGATCGGGTGGTGGTCCCCTTCCCGATCGCCTGCGGTCACTGTGTCGCCTGCGAGCGTGGGTTCTTCTCGGTCTGCGAGAACTCGAACCCGAACGCGGGCCTGGCCGAGATGGTGATGGGTCACTCCCCGGCCGGGATCTACGGTTACTCGCACATGCTCGGCGGCTTCGCCGGTGGGCAGGCCGAGTACGCCCGCGTCCCGTTCGCCGACATCGGGCCGATCAAGATCGAGGATGATCTCCGGGACGAGCAGGTGCTCTTCCTCTCGGACGTCTTCCCGACCGGTTACATGGGCGCGGAGATGTGCGACATCCAGCGGGGCGACATCATCGCGGTCTGGGGCGCCGGTCCGGTCGGCCAGTTCGCCATGGCCAGCGCGAGGATGCTCGGCGCCGAGCGGGTGATCGCGATCGACCGTTACCCGCAGCGGCTGCGCATCGCGCAGGAGAACACCGGTGCCGAGGTGATCAACTACGAACAGGTCGACGTGCTGGAGGTGCTCCGGGACATGACCGCCGGGCGGGGCCCCGACGCCTGCATCGACGCGGTCGGGAGCGAGTCCCACCACCCCTCTTCCGCGATCAACGCCTACGACCGGGGCAAGCAGGCGGTACGCCTGGAGACCGACCGCCCGCACGCGCTGCGGGAGGCGGTGCTGAGCTGCCGGAACGCCGGGATCGTGTCGGTGATCGGGGCGTACGGCGGGTTCATCGACAAGTTCCCCATGGGTTCGCTGATGAACCGGTCGCTGACCCTGCGCAGCGGGCAGTGTCATGTGCAGCGCTACCTGCGTCCGCTGCTCGACCGGATCCGCCGCGGCGAGATCGATCCGAGCTTCGTAATCACGCACCGGATGCGGCTCGACGAGGCGCCGAAGGCGTACGAGATCTTCAAGAACAAGCAGCAGGACTGCAACAAGGTGGTGCTCTCGGTCTGATCCGCTCAGTCGGGGTACGGCCACTCGTGCACCGGCTGGTTGCTGTGCATCAGCGGCAGGTAGCGCCGGAGCACCTCGCCGAGCGCGGCCGGTCGGTCGAGGGCGCGGTCGCGTTCCAGTTGGTGCAGCGTCGCCACCTGCCAGGTCGCGCCGTTGCGGCCGGTGAGGCAACGTTGCTCGATGATGCTGAGCAGCCGGTCCCGTTCGGCCGGTGCCACTCCCCAACGGTCCAGTCCGTCCGAGGCCAGCGGCAGCAGTCGACGCAGCACCAGTTCGGTGACCGGGAGGTAGCCCAGTCCGGGCCAGTAGACCTGGGCGGCGATGCCCTGCCGGGCGCAGGTGTGGAAGTTCTCCTCGGCGGCGCTGAACGACATCTGGGACCAGAGCGGCCGGTCCGACTCGGCCAGACTGCGGACCAGCCCGAAGTAGAAGGCCGCGTTGGCGATGGTGTCGACCACGGTGGGGCCAGCGGGCAGCACCCGGTTCTCCACCCGCAGGTGCGGCCGTCCCCGGACCACGTCGTAGACCGGGCGGTTCCACCGGTAGACGGTCCCGTTGTGCAGCCGTAGTTCGGACAGGGCCGGGATACCACCGCTGGCGAGGGTGCGCGCGGGCTGTTCGCTGTCGCAGATCGGCAGCAACGCGGGGAAGTACCGGACGTTCTCCTCGAAGAGGTCGAAGACCGAGGTGACCCATTGTTCCCCGAACCAGACCCGGGGCCGTACGCCCTGGGCTTTGATCTCCTCGGGGCGGGTGTCGGTGGCCTGCTGGAACAGGGGGATCCGGCTCTCCCGCCAGAGTTCCCGGCCGAACAGGAAGGGGGCGTTGGCGCCGAGCGCGACCTGGATGCCGGCGATCGCCTGGGCGGCATTCCAGTACGCGGCGAACTGGGCTGGGCTGACCTGTACGTGGAACTGGGTGCTGGTGCAGGCGGCCTCGGGGGTGATCGTGTCGGCGGTGGTCTCCAGCCGTTCCACGCCGCTGATCCGGATCGGCAGGTTCTCCCCACGGGCGGCGACGATCTGCTCGTTGAGCAGGGTGTAACGGGGGTTCGCGGAGAGCGCGTCGACGGTGAGGTGGTCCGCGCGCAGCGTCGGCAGGATGCCGATCATGACCAGTTGGGTGTCGACCGTACGGGCCTTGAGGTTCGCCGAGTTGAGGCTGGCGCGTACGTCGTGTTCGAAGTCGGCCGTGCCGGTGCCGGCGAGTTGGCGGGGGGCGACGTTGATCTCGACGTTGAACTGGCCCAGTTCGGTCTGGAACTGCGGATCGGCGACCGCGGTGAGGACCTCGGCGTTGCGCATCGCCGGCATCGAGTAGTCGTCCACCAGGTTGAGCTCGATCTCCATCCCGGTCAGCGGTCGCTCGACGTCGAATCGCGCCTCGCGCAGCATCTCGGCGAAGACGTCGAGACAGTGTCGGATCTTCTCCCGGTACCGTGCGCGGTCCTCCCGCGTGAACACGCGCGGGGCCACCTCTTCACCCATCAAGTCACCATCCAGCTACTCCGAGTTGTTCCAACCTCGCACGGCAGGTGCCGCATGGGAAGGCCTCGATCAGGATGGTTCCCCGGCCGTCCCGGACTGACACAACCGTCTTCCGGCGAACGACCGCTGCCCAACCCCCGTCGGCTTTGCCGGCCGTGGGTGCGGGATCAGGGGAACGCGGCGGTCCGAACGGTCGGTTGACGTACGATCACGGGTCGGAACCGAAGGAGGGTCGATGCGACGTACGGCGCAGAAACTGTTCGTGGTGGCCGCGATCGCGGAGGCGATCTCGTGGTTGGCGCTGTTGACCGGGATGATCTTCAAGTACGGCCCGACCGGGAACGAGATCGGGGTGCAGATCTTCGGCCCTGTCCACGGCGGCCTCTTTGTCGCCTACGTCGGGCTGGTCCTGGTGGTGAGCCGGCTGGGTCGCTGGCGCTGGTCGGTCACCCTGGTCGCGTTGCTCTGCTCGGTGCCACCGCTGGCCACCCTCTTCTTCGAGCGCTGGGCACGTCGACGTGGCCTGCTCGCGCAACCGGAGCCGGCGCCGACCCCGGTCGCGGTGGGCTGAGCGGCGCCGCCGGTCCGATCAGCCGCCGAGCACGCTGAAGGCGGCGACCACCCCGATCACCAGGATGCCCAGCACCGCCTGGAGCAGCAGTGCCGGTCCCAGGTGCGACCAGACCGTCGGCGGGCGGGGGGTGAGCAGTTGGGCGGTGGTCAGGTTCACGATCCGCTCGACCCGGGGAGCCAACTGCGGGTCCTTCTGGGGGCGGATGGTGACCTGGATGTGGTCGGCCGGCTCGATCGCGCTCTGCGGCAGGTGGCCGTGGATCTCCATCTCGCAGAGCACGCCCTCGCTGTCGCGTAGCCGCAGCGGTGTGACCAGGAATTCCGGCCCCTTGCGCAGTTCCTTCCAGCGGCGCCGCGCGCCGGTCCCGGCGCCGGATCGCAGCAGGGACGCGATCAGCAGCAGGATCACCCGCGCGATGCCGGCGGTGGCGAGCACGGCGACGACGATCGGTCGCTGCACCTGCATCTCCCGCGAATAGCCCTCCAGTAGCCGGATGACCCGTCCGGTGACGATCGGCCCACGCCGGTACGCCACCCGTTCGGGATAGAGCTCGCTGTCCATTTTCACCACCGAGAGTCCGCTTTGGTTCACGCATTGTATCGATGCGTACGGGTAAGTGGAGTGAGTGAATCGCCCTCACGGGTTCGCCGCTTGAGGATCCCGGCACCCGGGCCGGTGGGCCAGGTGACAACTCGGACCGCACGGGTATGCGGGGGGCGAGTTGGAGAGGGGTCGATCGATCATGGAGTTGTCCTTCCTGCGCCCGATCTACGCCCGACCTGGACCCTGGGCCTCGGTTTACCTGGACGCCTCGCGCAACAGCCAGGATTCCCGTCCCGCGCTGGACCTGCGCTGGCGAGCCATGCGGGAGCGGCTGCGACAGGACGGCGCCGGCGCCGCCACCGTCGCGGCGCTCGACGGCGTGGTACGCGGCCATGACCCGATGCCGGGCGACTATGGGCTCGCGGCCTTTGCCACCGAAGGCGAGGTCGTGCTCACCGAGTACCTGTCCGCGCCACCGCTGAAGGACCTCGCGTCATACGCCCCGCTCGCCCACACGATGCCGCTCCTGGCCCAGCGGGGCGAACAGATCCCCTGGGTACGGGTGCTCGCCAACCGCAACGGCGCCGACATCGACGCGATCGGCGCCGGCGGGGTGGAGCGGGCTCAGGTCGACGGCGGTAACCAGTTCCCACTCCGCCGGATCGACCCTGGCGGCTGGTCCCAGTCGAACTGGCAGCGTTCGGCCATGACCTCCTGGCACCGCAACGCCAGTGACATCGCCACGGCGGCCGCCGAACTCGCCGCAGGGGTCGGCGCCGAGGTGATCGTGCTGGCCGGTGACACCCCGATCCGGGAGATGATCGCCGCCGCGCTGCCGGCGTTCTGGCAGGACCGGGTGGTGCGTACGGACGCCGGCTTCCGGGCGGCGGGCGCAGACAACAGCGCGCTCGAGGGCGTGACGGTGCAGGCGATCGCCGAGGTGGCGACCGCCCACGCCGACGCCACGCTGGACAAGTTCGGCATGCAGGAGCAGATCGGCAATGGCCTGGACGCCGTGGTGACCGCGCTGCAACGCGGTCAGGTCGAGACCATGCTCCTGGTCGACGATCCGTCCTCCACCGAGCAGTTGTGGATCGGTGACCTGCCAACCGAGATCGCCACCAGTCCGGAGGAGCTGAGCGCGATGTCGGTCGCCGACCCGCAACAGGTACGGGCCGACGCCGCCCTGGTCCGGGCCCTGGTCGGGACCGATGCCGGGTTGACCGTACTCGGCCCGGACGAGGCACCGGACCTGCCGGACGGGGTCGGGGCGATCCTGCGCTACGCCGACGCCAGCACACCGGGGCGCGACCGTGGCTGAGTCGGTGCGGACGGTCGCGGACCTGTTGGTCGAGCGGCTACGGGCGTGGCACGTGCCACGGGTCTTCGGCGCCTCCGCCGACGGTGTCGAGCCGATCGTCGCGGCGCTGGGCCGGGCCGGTGGCGACCCCGCCTTCGTCCAGGCCCGGCACGAGGAGACCGCGGGCTTCATGGCCACCGGACACGCCAAGTTCACCGGCGGGGTCGGTGTCTGCCTGGCCGCCCAGGGACCGGGGGTGGTGCACCTGCTCGGCGGCCTCTACGACGCCAAGCTGGATGGCAAGCCGGTTGTCGCGATCGTGGGGCAGCAGCTCGACAACGCCTTCGGCGCCGCGTACCAGGAGATCGAACTGACCCGGCTGCTCAGCGACGTGTGCGGCGAGTTCGTCCGGGTGGCCGAGACGGCCGAGCAGGTCGCCTCGCTGATCGACCGGGCGTTCCGCACCGCGGTCGCCACCCGGAGCCCGACCTGCGTGATCGTGCCGCAGCGGTTGCAGGCGGCCGCCGTACCCGATCTGCCGCCGCAGACCGACGGGGTCTACTCGATGGCGCCGGGACTGCCCCCGGCCCGGGTGCTGCCGCACGAGGAGGACCTGAACGCGGCGGCGCAGCTGCTCGGCGCCGGCCAGCGGGTCGCCATCATGGTCGGACAGGGCGGCTACGGCGCGGCCGAGGAGATCGTCGCGCTCGCCGACCAGGTCGGCGCCGGCATCACCACCTCGTTGCTCGGCAAGCCGGTGCTGGACGAACGGCTGCCGTTCCACACCGGCGTGATGGGCCACCTGGGCACCACCGCAAGCGCACAGCTGCTGGGTGGCTGCGACACCCTGCTGCTGATCGGCACGAACGACCCGTGGACCGACTACTACCCGCTGCCCGGCCAGGCCGCCACGATCCAGATCGACATCGACGGCCGGCGGCTGGCCAACCGCTACCCGGTGGACGTACCGCTGATCGGCGACGCGGTGGAGACGCTGCGCGCTCTGCTGCCCCGGGTGCCGCACCGGGCGAACCGGGAGTGGCGCGACCGGATCGAGCTCTCCTTCGAACGCTGGTGGAGCGATGCCACGGCGCGGGCCGACACCCCGGCCGAGCCGGTGAATCCGCAGCACGTCCTCCGCGAGCTGTCGCCCCGGTTGCCCTGGGACGCGGCGGTCGCCGTCGACGTCGGCTCGGTGACCTACTGGTACGCCCGACACGTGCAACTGGCACCGGGTGTGCCCGCCCACATCTGTGGCACGTTCGCCTCGACGGGCAGCGCGCTCCCGTACGGCGTCGCGGCGAAACTCGCCATGCCGGACCGGCCGGTCGTCGTCCTCGCCGGTGACGGCGCGATGCAGATGAACGGGCTGGCCGAGCTGGTGACGGTGGCGAACCGTTGGCATGACTGGGCCGATCCCCGGTTCGTCATGCTGGTGCTGAACAACCGTGACCAGGCGGGGATGAGTCTCGTGCAGCGGGAGTCCGGCCGGCAGGCGTTGCCGGAGGCCCAGCGGCTGCCCGACGTCCCGTACGCCGGCTGGGCCCGGTTGCTCGGAATGCACGGTCTGCGAGTAGATCGCCCGGAGCTGGTCGGCGCGGCCTGGGACGAGGCGTTGGCCGCCGACCGCCCCACCCTGATCGAGGCGGTGGTGGACGCCACGGTGCCGCTCTCCCCACCCGATCAGCCCTTCGCCGACCTGCGGGGGCTGCTGGGGGAACGGGAGGAGATCGACGGCACCGAGGCGGCCAGCCGGTCCCGTACCGAGCTGGTCCGGGAGCGGGCCGTCGCGGCCGACCGGATCCGGGACCGGTCCGGCGGCGAGGCCGAGCTGACCTGACCGGGCCCCGACCAGACCGCCCAACCGTTTGGAGACGGCCACCGGTGACGCGAAAGCGACACCGGGGTCGTCACCGGCGGTCAGGGCTGTCGGTGTGCCTTCCCAGCCGGGAGACCCAGAAGGGGCGCGTCCTCGGATAACTCGCCCGGCGACGCGGAAAGGTCGTTTGAACCTGATCCGGACGGGAAGCCCGCCGTGTGGCAAGTGGACGAAGAAGGGCGGGTCCGGTGCGGGAGATGCAGGAGTGGGTGGCCGCGAGCGGGCCCGACGTCCCCGGACCGCGACGGATCGTCGCGCTGGACAGCCCGGCCCGGGTGCTGCTCGCCGCGGCCTCGCGGGCGCTGCGCGGGGAGGACTGCGCCGACCTCGGCTACCAGCCGATGCTGGCCCGTTTCCCGGGCACCCCGGAGTCGGTACGCCGATCAGCGGTGGCCCGCGCCGGTGGCCGGGCGGCGTTGCCGGTACGTCAGGTGGGCCAGGTGGACGCCGAGTGGGTGGCCCGCTGGATGGTGGACCACTACCCGCCGGGGCAGTACCCGGGGGTGGTGCTCGGATCGCCGAGCGGCGCCGCCGTGCATCTCGCCACCGCGTTGGGCATGCCGTGGCTGCCGGCCGGGTTCGAGGTGGCGGTGCAGTGGCCCCAGGGCGCGGTGGACAACCTCGCCGGTTCCCTCGCGTACGGCGCCCAGGTGGCCGAGCGTCTGCTCGCCGCGAACCCCGGGGTACGGGTCCGTCAGGTGCACGATCCGGCGGCCCGGGGAGTGCTGGCCGGCTCGACCGTCTCCCTGGTGCTGCGCTGGCGTCAGTTGCCCGAGGCGTACCGGCACTTCCTCGGCGAGCGGTTGGCGCCGGGTGCGCCGGTGCTCCTGATGCGGGACGTGCGGACCTGGCCGGTGGTGGACCAGGGGCAGGGGCACGCTTTCCAGCTCGGCAGCCCCGGTAGCGGCCTTACCTCGGCCGACTTCCGGATCCTCAGCGAGCCGTTGGACCAGGTGCTGCGCGTCGCCGGTGGGGATCCGCAGCGGTGGGAGCCACCCGCCCCGCTGGGGCCGCAGGGTTACGCGGAGCATGGCATCGAGCCGGGATTCGAGCAGAGCCTATTGGACTGGGCACGGGAGGCGGACAGCAGCCTGCACCGGGTGCTCTTCGCCGAGCCGGAGGCGTTGAGCGCGGCGACCGCGGACGTGTACCGGGGGTGGCTGCGCGCGGCCGGCAAGACCGGTGACCGGTGCGTGGTGGAGTGCGGGCGGTTGCTCGACCCGTGGCAGGTGGTCCGGGCCGGTCTGGTGCCGTACTGGTGCGAGAACGCGACCAGCCGTCGGGTGGCGGGTGCGGAGTGGTGGTTGGCCGGCAGCGACCCGTTCAGCTCGGTCGACGTCCTGCCCGAGCCGCCGGGGATGCGTTCACCGGCGCTGGCCGGGCTGCCGCAGTGGCTGGCGGTGGCCTCGTTCGGCCGTCGCCGCCGGGCCCTGGACCGGGTGGCGGCCCGTGGCTATCCGGTCACCTCGGTGCCGACCCGGCATGCGACGGAGGTACTGCGGGCGCAGCCGTACGACCTGCCGGCTCCGGCGCCGTTGGACGTGCAGGATGCCCTGACCGGACTCCGGGCCAGCGGGACCGCCCACGGTCTGCTCGTCTGCTGAGCGGGTCCGCTGGTCTTTACGCGAGGGTGCAGCGGCAAAACATCCCGCGAAAGTCCGCCGCCGTGATTGAGTACCTACAGAGCGGGAACGTCGCTGACTGCAACCGGTTAACTGCGCTGCGTAACGAAACTGTGCGGGCGTTTACGGGCTGTACCGGTCAGATCTTCGCGCTCCGGTCCGGTCCGCCGTGGCGAGGTCGCCACTGACCGGTTCCGTAAATCCGGGTGGGGGACCTTCCTGAGGGAGGCGCGGATGTTCGGACAGATCGGCACGACCACGACCACGACCGCACCGAGCGAGCGCGGGCTGGAGGACCTCGACGCCGCGGCGCTCGCGTACGCGGCGCGGATCGAGGGCCTGCCGGACGAACGTCGGCAGGAGGCCCGTGACGACCTGGTCCGGTTCGCCCTGCCGTTCGCCGGCCGGCTGGCCCGCCGATACCGGGGGCGGGGTGAACCGCTGGAGGACCTGGAACAGGTCGCCCGGCTCGGCCTGGTCAACGCCGTCGACCGGTACGACCCGGAGCGCGGCTCGTTCACCGCGTATGCGGCGATCACCATCGTCGGCGAGATCAAGAGACACTTCCGCGACCGGACCTGGGGCGTGCATGTCCCGCGCCGATTGCGCGACCTGATCCTCGAGGTGGGGCAGGCGACCGCGGCGCTGACCAGCGAGCTGTCCCGGGCGCCCACGGTGGCGGAACTGTCCGAGCGACTCGAGACCCCGCAGGAGGAGATCCTCGCGGCGCTCGAATCGGCCGCAGGCTACAGCCCGGCGTCGCTCAACGCGCCCGTCGGCGGGGAGAGTTCGGCCGAGTTCGGCGACCTGGTGGGGGAGTCCGACGCCGACCTGGAGTCGGTGGACGACCGGGTGACGGTCAGCGGACTGCTCGGCCGGCTGCCCTGGCGCGAGCGGCGCATCCTGGCCATGCGTTTCTACGGCAACCAGACCCAGGCCGAGATCGCCGCCCGGTTCGGCATCTCCCAGATGCACGTCTCCCGGCTGCTCTCCCGCGCCCTCACCTGGTTGCGGCAGGCGATGCTCGCCGACGCGCCCCCGCCATGGCAGGCCGGCGGCCCGGACCCGGACGCGCCGGAGAGCCGTCTGTCGGTCCGCCAGGCCGGTGATCGCACCGTCATCGCGATCGGTGGCGAACTCGACCGGGACACGAGCGACCAGCTCCGACGCGCGGTCGTGGAGGCGGTGAGCAGCGGCCAGCCCGCCGAGGTGGTGGTCGACCTGGTCGACGTCGCGCAACTGGAGCACGGCGGGATCGCCGCGCTGATCGCGGGTCGGGACGCCGCCGCCCGCAGTGGCGTCGCGCTCAAGCTCACCCGGGCCCAGCCCGGCGTACGCCACTCGCTCGCCACGGCCGGGCTGGCCCCGCTGCACGAATAGCCGCGTCGGCGCCGCCACGTCGCCTTCCGCCACCGGGGCCCGTCCCCGTTGGTCCCGTGCTGTCCCGTCCCGCCGGCCCACGTCACCTCACTCCTCGTCGGCCTCGTCGTCGGACGGGGGACGGCCGGTACGCCAGCGTTCGCTGCTGGGCCCACCCCGGTCGGCGTCCAGCCGCACGTCCGGCACGCTCGGTTCGAAGTTCGGACGGCGCACCTCGGCCGGCTCCGGCACCTCGATCGGTCGGGCGCCCGAACGGGGGTCGGGTTGCCAGCGGACCGCTTCGCGGGCACCGTGCGCCCCCTCGGGACTCGACCGTTCCGAGACGTGGTGCTGCTCGGCGTGCAGCTCGTCCGAGATGTCCTGCGGTGGCTTCGTGGAGCGCTGCGGCAGGTCCCGACCCAGGTCCGCGACGAGCGGACCGTACTTGGCGTCGAACGCGGGACGTTCGGAGCGGATCCGGGGCATGCGGTCGAAGTTGCGCAGTGGCGGTGGACAGCTTGTCGCCCACTCCAGCGAGTTGCCGAATCCCCACGGGTCGTCCACCGTGACCAGCCGTCCGAACCGGTACGACTTCCAGAGGTTGTACATGAAGAAGAGCGTCGAGAAACCCAGGATGAAAGAGCTGATCGTGGAGACCATGTTCAGTTCGGTGAAGCCGTCCGTGACGCGGTAGTCGGCGTACCGGCGGGGGAAGCCCTCGTTGCCGAGCCAGTGCTGGACCAGGAAGGTGCCGTGGAAGCCGATGAACATGGTCCAGAAGTGCAGTTTGCCGAGCCGCTCGTCGAGCATCCGGCCGGTCATCTTCGGGAACCAGAAGTAGACCCCGCCGAAGGCGGCGAAGACGATGGTGCCGAAGAGCACGTAGTGGAAGTGCGCCACCACGAAGTAGGTGTCCGTGACGTGGAAGTCGACCGGAGGGCTGGCCAGCAGCACTCCGGTGAGCCCACCGAAAAGGAAGGTCACCAGGAATCCGATGGCGAAGAGCATCGGTGTCTCGAAGGTGATCTGCCCCTTCCACATCGTGCCGATCCAGTTGAAGAACTTCACCCCGGTCGGCACCGCGATCAGGTAACTGAGCACGCTGAAGAAGGGCAGCAACACCTGTCCGGTACCGAACATGTGGTGCGCCCAGACCGTCATCGACAGCACCGTGATGGCGATGGTGGCGAAGACGAGGCCCTTGTAACCGAAGATCGGCTTCCGGGCGAAGACCGGGATGATCTCGGTGATGATGCCGAAGAACGGCAGCGCGACGATGTAGACCTCGGGATGGCCGAAGAACCAGAACAGGTGCTGCCACAGCAGCGGCCCGCCGGTGGCCGGGTCGTACACGTGCGCATCGAGCCGGCGGTCGGCGTAGAGCGCCAGCAGCGCGGCGGCGAGCAGCGGGAAGACCAGGATCACCAGAACGGCGGTGAACAGGATGTTCCAGGTGAAGATCGGCATCCGGAACATGGTCATGCCCGGAGCCCGCAGGGTCACGATCGTGGTGATCATGTTGACCGCGCCGAGGATCGTGCCGAGGCCGGAGAGGACCAGTCCGATGACCCACATGTCCGGCCCGATGCCCGGACTGTGCTGGGACCGGCTCAGCGGGGTGTACGCGGTCCAGCCGAAGTCAGCCGCCCCGTCCGGGGTGAGGAACCCGATCACCACCAACGAGCCGCCGAGCAGATAGAGCCAGTAGGCGAGGCTGTTCAGCCGGGGGAAGGACACGTCCGGGGCGCCGATCTGCAGCGGCACCACGTAGTTGGCGAACGCGAAGACCAGCGGGGTCGCGAAGAGCAGCAGCATGATCGTGCCGTGCATGGTGAAGAGCTGGTTGTACTGCTCGGTGGAGAGGAACTGCAGTCCGGGCCGGCCCAGCTCGGCGCGGATCAGCATCGCCATCACGCCGCCGACGATGAAGAACCCGAACGACGTGGTGAGGTAGAGCAGCCCGATCTGCTTCGCGTCGGTGGTGCCCAGCAGCTTGATCAGGTGGCTGCCCCGGATAGCCTGCCGGATCGGCCCGGGGTAGCCGCCGAAGCGTGCCGGCGCCAGCACGATCGGCCCTCGTTCGCGTTCCGGCTCGGTGGTAACCCGTTTCGGCATCCTGCTCACCCCGTCGCGACCCACATAAAGGACGGGCGTGGCTACCCGGTCTGTGGGGGACGAAACCCGTCAGCCCAGGAAATTTCGGTCTACCGGCTCAGCACGCACCGGTCCGGTCGGATCGGTCGTTCCGCACGCGATCCGACCCTCCCGACGTGATCCGGCGGATCGGCACCGAACGGGGTCACGGTTGCACCGGGGCGCGGGTGGTCAGCAGCCCGAGGCCGAGCATGCCGAGACCGAGACCGAGGTGCAGCCAGTCGTCGGCCTGGTCGAGCGGGAGGAAGTTGGCCTCGCTCCGGTGCACGATCACCAGGCCGTAGAGCGACAGCAGCAGGTAGACCGCGCCGCCGCCGACCAGGAACAGCCGGGACCAGGCCACGGTACGGGCGAGCGCGAGCCCGGCCAGTCCGAACGCCAGGTGTACGAGGTTGTGCAGCACCGAGACCTGGAACACCCCGAACAGCTGCGCTCCGGAGGCGTGTCCGGCGAACCCGAGACGGTCGTATTCGGTGGTCACACCCGGGATGAACCCCAGCACCCCGACCAGCAGGAACACCGCGCCCACGGTCGCCGCCGAGATCCGGACCAGGGCCGGCCGGGACCGCCCCCGACCCGATCCGGACGCTCCGCCGGTCCCGGCGCGGGACACTCCGGCCATAGCCGTACCTCCTCCGCCGGCCAGCCGGATCCCCGGTCCGGCAGCGGACAAACCTCCCGGTCACCCGGTCACCCGTTCTGTGCCGGTCGGGTCACGCCGCCTCCAGCACCGGCCCCGACTGCTGGCGGACCCGCTCGTAGAGCTCCACGTAGCGCCGGGCCATCGCCTCCGGGGTGAACCGGAGCACGGCCTCCCGCCGGCACTCGTCCCGGTCGATCAGCGTGGCGGCGAAGAGCAGGTCGGCGAGTTCGTCCTCGTCCTCGGTGAGCAGGCCGGTCCGCCCATGCGTGATCAACTCCGGCAGGCAGCCGCGCGCGGTGGCGACCACGGGTGTGCCCAGGGCCAGCGACTCCACCACCGCGGTGCCGCCCGGCTCCTCCCACCGCAGCGGAAAGAGGGTGGCGCGGGCGCTGGCGACCAGGTCGTCGCGGTCCGCTCCGGCGACCGTGCCGACCCAGCGCACCTGTACGCCGTCGACATGCGGCGCCACCTGCTCGTACCAGAAGCGCACGTCCGGGTTCTGCCGCGCCTGGTCACCGGCGGCGGCCAGCTCCTCGGGCCGGTGGTACGGCCCGACCGGCCCGGCCAGCACCAGCGGGAAACCGGCCCGTCGCGCCAGCCGTGCGGCGACGTCCTGCCCCTTGCCCGGGTTGATCCGCCCGAGGACCAGCACGTGCTCGCCCGGCTCCGCCGCCGGGCGCCGGTCCGCGTCCACCGCCAGCGGGGTGGCCAGGTGTACGTGCCCGACCGAGTGCGCCCGCAGCGCAGCCGGCGCCCGGGCGAGCTGCGCGGCGGAGACGCCGTTGACCCGTACCCGCTCCCCGCCGTCGAGCTGTCCGTACAGGTCCGGGTGCTTGCCCAGATCCCAGTGCAGGGTGTGCAGCACCGGCGGCGCACCCGGGCCCATCGCGGTGAGGGTGGCCAGCCCCACCGCCTCCACATGGTCGTGCACCAGGTCGATGTCGTCGCGTTCCCGAAGCGCCCGGACCACGCCGCCCAGGTGCGCCTGGGCTATCCCGCACACCTGGTTGTACGGCCGCTGCAAAGCGGAGAACTGCCCGTCGGCGAAGACCGACAGCCGCTCGTCCACGTCGAGGGTGCTGCTGCCGACGGAGGCGAGCACCACCCGGACACCGAGCCGGCGCAGCTCGGGCACCAGGGTCGCGACCACGTTCTCGATACCGCCGTAGCCCGGCGGTGGGACCGACAGCCACGGCCCGGCGTTCATCAGCACAGTCACCGGCGCCGGGCCGGTCAAGGGGAGACCACCTCACTGCGCCAGCGCCCCATCACGTCCCGGAGCTGGATCAACGGCGGTCGCTCCTGCACCGAGACGTCACTCACCACGATCTCCCGTTCGAGGTTCGGCAACGTACCCGCTCCGCCCCGACGGAACTGGGTGAGCAGGGTCGCCGGTGGGGTCTTCGACGCGACCTGACCCTGCCGGTGCAGACGCGACCACGCGGTGAGCATGATCTGGGCCGACATCCGGCCGAGCGCCGAGGTGTCCTGGTGGCGGTGCAGGCGCTCGCCGAGGTCGACCTGGGCCAGCGCGTCCAGCCCGACCAGTTCCAGCAGGTCGATCAGGAGCGCGGTCTCGACCCCGTAGCCGGAGACGAACGGCACCCGTTCCAGCACCTCGCGCCGCCCCGCGTACTCCCCGGCCAGTGGCTGTACGAAGCCGGCCAGCTCCGGCCAGAAGAGGTTGAACAGCGGTCGGGCCATCAGCTCGGTGACCCGTCCGCCCCCGTCGGGTTCGACGGTGCCCGCCTCGATCAGCGGGCGGTGGTAGAAGCCCTTGACGAAGGAGACCGACGGGTCGGCCAGCAGCGGGCCGATCAGACCGGTGACAAAATGTGGGCGGAACTCGCGTAGGTCGGCGTCGACAAAGGCGATGACGTCACCGGTGGCCGCGGCGAGGCCGGCCCAGAGCGCGTCGCCCTTGCCCTCGAGGCGGGGCAGCCCCCGGGTCACCTCGTCCTGGCTCACCACCCGGGCGCCGGCGGCCGACGCCACGGCGGCGGTCCGGTCCCGGGAGCGGGAGTCGACCACGATCACCTCGTCGACGAGCGCGACCCGGTCGACCAGGTGTTCCCGGATCGTCGCGACGATCGCTCCTACGGTCGCCTCCTCGTTGAAGGCGGGAATGACCACACTCACCCTGGTGTCGCCCTTTGTCCGGATGAGGCGATGCGCCGGCCACTGCTCGGCCGAGCCAGTACGGTAGGTGGACCACGCCTCCACCACGGGTGAGACGGTCGTTTGCGAGTGCCGCACAGGCCCACCCCCAGGTCACGAGTCGATCGAAGCGGAAGCGTCGGTGGATTTCCCGGAGTGGGACCCGACTAACCGACGCCGTCCTAGCATATTGATCACGAAGTTCTGTTATTTCCTGTCTCGTCCGGATGAAGCTTTGATGTCGCGTCCGGCGTGGCAGCAGCCGTCCGATGATGTCACTGAGGTCTGAGCAGGAGGTCAGCCGATGGGCAGTTGCCGGATCGGGCTGATCGGGGCGGGCAACGTCGCGCAACGACACGCCCGGGTGCTGGCCGGTTTCGCCGACGTACGACTGGTCGGGGTGACCGACGTCCTGCCGGACGCCTGCCAGCGGCTCGCCGGTCAGCACGACGCCCCCGCGTACCCCGATGTCGCCACCCTGCTCGACGCGGGGCTGGACGCGGCGTACGTCTGTGTCCCGCCGTTCGCGCACGGCCCGGCCGAGGAGGCGGTGATCGCCGCCGGGCTGCCGATGTTCGTCGAGAAACCGCTCGCGGCCGACCTGGACACCGCCGAGCGGATCGCCGCACTGGTGGCGGAGCGGGGCGTCCTCACCTCGGTCGGCCACCACTGGCGTTATCTGCCCTTCCTCGACCAGGCACGCGACCTGTTGGCCGGTCGGTCGGTACGGATGGTCGGCGGCGCCTGGTTGGACAAGGTGCCGCCGGTGACCTGGTGGAGCCGGCGGGAACTCTCCGGCGGCCCGGTGGTCGAGCAGGCCGCACACGTCCTCGACCTGCTGCGCTTCTTCGCCGGGGAGGTGATCGAGGTGAGCGCGTACGGCGACGGCGCCCCACCCGACATCGACGGCGCCGACATCGACTCGGTCACCACCGCGAGCCTGCGGTTCGCCAGCGGGGCGGTCGGCACCCTCGTCTCCGGCTGCACCCTCGACTGGAAGCACCGGGCCGGGGTCGAGGTCGTCGCCGACGCGCTGGTGCTGAGCCTCGGCGAAGCGGCGCTCGCCTGGCGGGACGCGACCGGCGAGGGCGTCACCGAGGCCGACCCGGAGACCGCTCGGGTCGCGGTGGACCGGGCCTTCGTCGACTCGGTGCGCGGCATCGGCGACGACATCCGGGTTCCCTATCCGGAGGCGCTGCGGACGCACCGGCTGGCCTGCGCGGTGGCCCAGTCGGCCGCGACCGGCCGGACGGTGCGGCTGGCCCCGGCGGTCGAGGCGCTCGCCACCGCGACCCGGTCCACCCGTACCGGGTTCGGGCTCGATGCCTGACCGGGTGATCGTGATGCCCGCCCCGGGCGAGGTGACCATCCGCGAGGAGGAGTCGGGACCGGCCCGACCGGGCACGTTCCGGGTCCGGACCCTCTACACCGGCGTCTCGGCCGGCACCGAGCTGAGCTACCTCAAGGGCAGCAATCCCTACCTGGGCGGGAGCTGGAACGCCGACCTGGCGCTCTTCCAGCCGGGGGAGGCGACCACGCCGTACCCGGTCACCCGGCTCGGCTACATGGAGGTGGCCCAGGTGACGGAGAGCCGGACCCCGGCGGTCGCCGAGGGAACGATCGGCGCGATGGCGTACGGGCACCGCACCGGGTACCTGGCCGATCCGCTGGTGGATCGGTTCGTGCCGCTGCCGGCGGACCTGGACCCGCTGCTCGGCGTCTACGTCGCGCACATGGGCCCGATCTGCGTGAACGGGCTGCTGCACGCCGCCGCCGACCTGTACGGTCCGGACGTCCGTACGCTCGCGGACGGCGTCCGTGGCCGCCGGGTGGCGGTGACCGGGGCCGGTGTCGTCGGCGTGCTGACCGCGCTGCTCGCCCACCATCACGGCGCGGCCTCGGTGGTCGTCGTCGACCCCACCCCGCAGCGGCGGGCGGTCGCCGCCGCGCTCGGTCTGGAGACGCTCGACCCGGACGCGGAGGACCCGGCGGTGCTGCTCAAGACGCGGTGGGCGCACGGACCCGGTGACCGCGGCGCCGACGTGGTCTTCCAGTGCCGAGGCCAGGGCTCCGCCCTCCGGCTCGGGCTGCGCCTGCTGCGTCCCCAGGGCACCGTGGTCGACCTGGCGTTCTACCAGTCGGGGGCGGACGAGGTCCGGTTCGGCGAGGAGTTCCACCACAACGGGCTCGTCCTGCGGTGTGCGCAGATCGGGCGGGTGCCGCGCGGACTCGCCCCGACCTGGGACCGCGAGCGGCTCTCCGGGGAGAGCATGGCGCTGCTGCGGGCGTACGGGGAACTGGTCGCCCGGCACCTGGTGTCGGCGGTGGTGCCGTTCGAGGAGGGCCCGACGCTCCTGACCGAGCTGGCCACCGGCCGGCGCCAGGAGACGCAGGTGGTGCTCGCCTGCTGACCCGCTGCCGGCCGGCGAGGAGGCGGGTGTGCCGGCGGGGAAGCAGCGCGCGTGGCACCGTCCTCGCTCCGTGACTACCCGGTTACGGTGTGGGCATGACCGCACCCCCCACCACCCGGCGGGTCGGCCTGCCGGCGTTGCTGCCCTACCTGCGGGCGCATCGCGGCACGCTGCTCGTCGTCGCCCTGCTCTCACTGACCAGCGCCGGCGCCGCCCTGGTCCAGCCGCTGCTCACCCGTGAGGTCCTCGACGCGATAGGTGCCGCGCGGCCGGTGACCCGGCTGGTCGGGCTGCTCGTCGGCCTCCTCGTGGTCGGCGCGGCGCTCGACGGGATACGCGACTACCTGCTTCAACGCACCGCCGAGGGACTGGTGCTGGGAACCCGTCGCCGGCTCGCCGGGCACCTGCTCCGGCTGCCGATCGCCGAGTACGACCAGCGCCGTACCGGCGACCTGCTCTCCCGGGTCGGCGCCGACACCACCCTGCTGCGGGCGGTGGTGACCTCGGGGCTCTTCGAGACGGTCACCGGGTTCGTGATGGTCCTCGGCGCCGGTACCGCGATGATCCTGCTCGACCCGGTGCTCTTCGGTGTCACCCTGGCCGGGGTGGCCGCCGGCCTGAGCGTCGCCATGGTCTTTGCCCGTCGGGTCCGTGGCCTCTCCGAGCAGGCCCAGGCGCGGGTCGGCGAGATGACCTCGGCGGTGGAGCGGGCGATCTCCGCCGCCCGGACGATCCGGGCCAGCCGGGCCGAGGAGCGGGAGACCACCGGGGTCGGTATGGCGGCCGGTCAGGCGTACGACGCCGGTCTGCGGGTGGCCCGGTTGCAGGCGCTGATCGGGCCGATCAGCACGACCGCGGTGCAGGGCGCGTTCCTGGTGGTGCTGGGGGTGGGCGGGGCCCGGGTGGCGACGGGTGCGATCACCATCGGTGACCTGGTCGCCTTTGTCATGTTCCTGTTCTTCCTGGTGTTACCGCTGGGGCAGGCGTTGAACGCGTACACCCAGTTGCAGACCGGACTCGGCGCACTCCAGCGGATCGAGGAGATGCTCGATCTACCGGTCGAGGGTGCGACGGATTCCCCGGCGGGACCGCCCGGCGTCCCGCCAGCCAGGCCAGCCCGTCCCACCCGGCCACCGGGGGTGGCCGCGGTCGAGTTCGACCGGGTCAGTTTCGGCTACCCGAACGCCGGTCCGGTGCTGCACGAGGTGAGCTTCACCATCCCGTACGGCACCCGGACCGCTCTGGTCGGTCCCTCGGGTGCCGGCAAGTCGACCCTGCTCGCGCTGGTCGAGCGCTTCTACGAGCCGACCGGCGGGAGGCTCCGGGTCGGTGGGGTGGACCTGCGGGACCTGCCCCGGGACCGGTTGCGGGGGCAGCTCGGCTACGTCGAGCAGGAGGCGCCGGTGCTGGCCGGGACGCTGCGCGAGAACCTGCTGCTGACCGCGCCGACGGCGACCGAGGAGCAGTTGCTCGCGGTGCTCGCCGAGGTCGACCTGACCCGGCTGGTCCAGCGGACCCCGCTGGGGCTCGACGCCCAGGTCGGCGAGGGTGGCGTGCTCCTGTCCGGCGGTGAGCGCCAGCGCCTGGCGATCGCCCGTACGCTGCTTGCCAACCCGCCGATCCTGCTGCTCGACGAGCCGACCAGCAACCTCGACGCGCGCAGCGAGGCGGCGCTGCGCCGGGCGATCGACACCGTGGCGGCCGACCGTACGCTGCTGATCGTCGCGCACCGGTTGGCGACCGTGGTCGACGCGGACCAGATAGTGGTCCTCGACGGAGGCCGGGTGGTCGCCGTCGGCCCGCACGCCGAACTCACCCAGAGCAGCCCGCTCTACCGGGAACTCGCCGCCCACCAACTCCTCGTCGGCTGAGCCGGCGCATCGCCCGTCCGGTCCTCGTCCGCTGATCCGGCGAACCGCCCCGGCTCGGCCCGACCCCGCCTCCGTTACCGCGCTGACCTGGGCTTCCGCGACCGGACATGCAACCCCGGCCTGCCGGGCCGCACAGTTGCCCCGAAGTCGGCTACCGTTGCCGCTCATGGGTGTGTCGCAACGGTTGAAGAGCAGATTCCGGCGTTTCTTGCAGCGGCCGGGCAGCACGGTGGATCTGGCGCCGCTGGAGAAGCTGTTGCCCGCGATCGAGGCCCGCGAGGAGGAGCTTGCGGCGCTCGACGACGCCGAGCTGACCGAGGCGGCCGGCCGGGCCGAGGACTTCGTGGAGATCTGTGCCGTCGGTCGCGAGGCCGCCCGGCGTGGGATCGACCAGCGGCCGTACGACGTCCAGCTGCTCGGCGCGATGTCACTGCTCGCCGGCAAGGTCGCCGAGATGGCGACCGGTGAGGGCAAGACCCTGACCGCGACCATCGCCGCGTACGGGCACGTCCGCCGGGGCAACGGGCCGGTGCACGTGTTGACCGTCAACGACTACCTGGCCCGCCGCGACGCCGAGTGGATGGAGCCGATCTACAAGCTGCTCGGCCTGACCGTCGGCTGGGTGACCGAGGCATCCACCGCCGAGGAGCGGCGCGCGGCGTACGCCTGCGACGTCACCTATGTGTCGGTCAGCGAGGCCGGTTTCGACTACCTGCGCGACCAGTTGGTGACCGACCTCGCCGACCGGGTGCAGCCGACGCTCACCACCGCGATCGTCGACGAGGCCGACTCGATCCTGATCGACGAGGCCCGGGTGCCGATGGTGCTGGCCGGCGCGGTGCCGGGCGAGCAGGACCCGGTGAACACCGCGGCCGGACTGGTCCGTGGGCTGCGCGCGGGGGAGGACTATGAGGTCGCCGACGACGGCCGCAGCGTGGCCTTCACCAACACCGGGCTGGCCGTGATCGAGGCGAAGCTGGAGGGGGTCAACCTCTACGCCGACGAGAACATGGAGCAGCTCTCCGCGGTCAACGTGGCGCTGCACGCGCACGCCCTCCTGCACCGCGACGTGGACTACATCGTCCGCAACGGTGCGGTGGAGCTGATCGACGAGATGCGCGGCCGGGTCGCCCAGCGGCGCCGCTGGCCTGATGGGCTGCAGGCGGCAGTCGAGGCCAAGGAGGGCCTGACCGCCACCGCCGAGGGCGAGGTGCTCGGCACGATCACCGTGCAGGCGTACGTGGCGCTGTATCCGACCATCTGTGGCATGACCGCCACCGCCGTGCTGGTCGGTGACCAGTTGCGGGAGTTCTTCTCGCTCGAGGTCGCGGTGATCCCGCCGAACACCCCGTGTGTCCGGGTGGACGAGCCGGACCGCATCTACGCGACCCGGGCCGAGAAGGAGGAGGCCCTGGTCACGGAGATCAAGAAGAGCCACGAGACGGGCCGTCCGGTGCTGGTCGGCACGCTCGACGTCAAGGAGTCCGAAGGGCTTGCCAAGGCGCTGCTCGCCGCCGACGTGCCCTGTCTGGTGCTGAACGCGAAGAACGACGCCGAAGAGGCGGCGATCATCGCCGAGGCGGGTGCGTACGGCGCGGTGACCGTGTCGACCCAGATGGCGGGTCGGGGCGTGGACATCCGGCTCGGTGGCAGCGACCAGTCCGACCGGGATCGGGTCGCCGAGCTCGGCGGCCTGTACGTGATCGGCAGCGGCCGGCACGACAGCCGGCGGGTCGACGACCAGCTGCGCGGCCGGGCCGGTCGACAGGGTGATCCCGGACGTTCGGAGTTCTTCGTCAGTCTCGAGGACGAACTGGTGCTGCGGCACGCCTCGGACGCGATCCCGCCTTCGCCGAAGATGAACGCCGACGGCCTGGTGCAGGACGAACAGGTCGACTTCGCGGTCGAGCACGCCCAGCGGGTCGCCGAAGGCGTCAACCACGAGATCCACCGCAACACCTGGCGGTACAGCGTGGTGATCGAGCAGCAGCGCAAGGCGCTCGCCGAGCGCCGGGAGCGCCTGCTGACCAGCGACGTCGCAGCGGAGATGCTGAAGAAGCGGTTCCCCGAGCGGACCGAGGAGATCGACCCCGAGGTGCTCTCCCGGGCCGCCCGGTCGATCGCGCTCTACCACCTCGACCGGCTCTGGGCCGAGCACCTGGCCGAACTCTCCGAGGTCCGTGAGGGGGTGCACCTGCGTGCGCTCGGCCGGCTCGACCCGCTCGACGAGTTCCACCGGTCGGCGGTGCCCGCCTTCACCGCCCTCGTCCCGGAGATCGAGGCCCGCACGGTGGCGACCTTCGAGGAGGCGGAGATCGGCGACGACTGGCAGCCGGACGAGGCGGAGCTGGTGCGCCCGAGCGCGACCTGGACCTACCTGGTCCACGACAACCCGTTCGGTTCGGAGCTGGACCGCCTGATCGCGGCCGTCGGACGTCGACTCACCGCCGCCGCGCGCTGAACCCTGGGCGTGCCCCGTGGATCTCCAAGGAGATCCACGGGGCCGGCCCTGACCGGGACCCCGCTCACCGCTGCTCGGTGGGTGGGGTCCCGCCTTTCCCGGTTTGATCGTCATCCGGCCCGGGTAGTAGGGCGGGTCGAATCAGGCTGGGAAAGGGCGAGAGATGACCGAGGCGAGCGAACGAGCGGGGCGTGCCCTCCGGTACGCGGTGGTGGCCTGGGCCGCAGCCCGGTGAGCCTGGAGATCCGGGCGGCGCACCCCACCGAGACCCTGGGCGTGCTGGAGACCGCCGCCCTGTTGCGCGAACTGACCGCCGGGCTCATCGCGAGCAGTGATTTCGACGACGCCCTGGAGCGACTCGTCCGGACCAGCCAACGGGCCATTCCGGGGGTGACCTGGTGTGGCGTCACCGTACTGCGCGCCGGTGCACCGGCCGCGGTGGTCGCCTCCGATCCGGCCGTCGGCGCACTGGACGACATCCGGCACGGCCCGGACGGTCCGGCGATGACCGCAATCCGGACCCGGGACCTGGTGCACGTCTCCGACCTGCGTACCGAGTCGCGTTGGCCGGCCTGGGTCCGACGGGCGCGAGGACTCGGCGTACGAGACGTGATCTCCGCGCCGGTCGACGTCGACGACCACGTGCTCGGCGCGATCAACCTGTACGCCCGGGAGCCGGGCGGGCTCACCGAACACCGGCAGGTGACCGCGATGCTGCTGGCCGAGCATGCCGGGCTGCTGCTCGCCTCGGTACGGGACCGGGTCAGGCAGCACGCTCTCGTCGGGGAACTGGACCGACACCTCGTCGACGGTGAGCTGGTGGGCCAGGCGATCGCCGTGATCATGACTGAGCGCGGCTGTTCCGCGCCGGAGGCGTTGCAGGTGCTCCGGCGTACCTCGGCGGCTCTGTCGATCCCACTGCGGGAAGTGGCCGACCGGCTGGCCCAGTCGGTCGCCCGGCGTCCGGCGCGTCCGGGCCGGCTCGCCGGGTGATTCTCGCTGATCGTGTCGCAACGGGTCACACGGCGTGTCCGGATGGTGGTTCAGCAGGCTACGGTGCGGGGTAGGGCCTGACGGTAGTCGATGAACCAGCCGGGGAGGGTGTCGTCATGGAGAGCCGTCTGCGTGTGCACGGGCACCCGATCCAGCCGATGCTGGTCACCTTCCCGTTCGGACTCTTCGTCAGCGTCGTGGTGTTCGACCTGACCGATCTCGCCGGTGGACCGGAGTTCCTCGGCGAGGTCGGGTACTGGACCGTGGTGGCGGCGCTGGTGGCCGCTGCCCTCGCCGCAGGGGCGGGCATGATCGACCTGTGGGACGTGCCGGACGGCCGGACCCGGCGTACGGCGGTGACCTTCAACCTGGTCAACACCGCGATGGCGGTGCTGTTCGTCTTCGTCTGCCTGGTCCGCTCCGGCACGCCCGACCGGGGCGTCACCGGAGTCCTGGTCGCCGTGGAGTTGCTGGCCCTGTCGGTCGGCGCGGTCGGGGTGTGGATCGGTGGCACCCTGGTTCGACGGTTCGACCCGCCCCGGGGCGAGGCGGGCACCCTGGACACGCTCCGTTCCGGTTTCGAGTCGGCCGGGGAGCCGCTCGGCCAGCTCCGCCGAGGCTGACCGCCGGCGCCGTACGGGCGAGGGCGGGTCAGTGCGCCGTGGCGGCCCGGTGCGCGGCCAGTACGTCGTTGCCGAAGTCGCTGTGCGGGCGGCGCAGCACAGTGTGCGCGTGGTTGCCGTCGTCGCTGGTGTTGTCGTACTCGATCAGCAGGTCGTCGCCCTGGATCCGGTAGTAGTGCCGCCGCCCCGGACGGGTCGGCCCCTGCCAGGCGAAGTGCAGCTCGCCGCCGCCGATCCGGGTCGCCTCCGCGGCGGCCAGCTCCGCCGGTAACCGGTCGAGATAGAGGGCGACGAGCTGGTCGAGCGTGGCCCGGGCGGTCGGCCCCAGCCCGGACGCGCTCATCCCGAGCGGTTCGATCCGGGCGTCGGCCACCGGTGAGGTTCCGCTGTGGATGTCGTCGGGTGCCTCGTCGGAGATGATCGCCGCACGGCGGCCGGTCGGGCCGATCGCCTCCAGCAGCGCCCGCCCGAGGTCTTCCTCCGGGGCCAGCGGACGGCTGATGGTCCGGCCGGCGTAGCTGACCCGGGCGGGGTTCGCGCCGAGGAAGACCGGGGTGGGAAAGACCTGGTCGTCGCGGATGGTCATGGTGATCGACAGGTGGTGTCCCTCGAACCGCCACGACCACTGGTCGTCCCGACCCGGGTCGCCGAAGATGGTCACCCAGTAGTCGTCACTGTGCCGGCCCCGGTGCCATCCCTCCTGCCGGTCGAGCACCTCCTCCAGCGCGACGATCGTCATCGCCTGGGCGTACGCGTGTGGGCTCAGTGCGGTTGCCAGCAGCCGGTGCGCTGCCTTGCGCGCGGCCCGGTCGAGGTCGGCCACGCAGGCTCCGGGCCGGGGCCGGGGCCGGTATTCGATCCACCGCCGGTCCGCCTCGGCGCCGAAGGGACGGGCGGCGAGTTCGCGTGCCGGGCCGGGTAGCGCCGCGAGCAGCGTCGTCGCGGCGTCGCGCATCTGGCGGCGTACGGAGTCATCCACCCGCCCTGTATACCTGGTCGCTCGCCTCTACCTCGGCCTGGGTGCCGGCCGCGTCGGTGACGCCGTCGTACGCGAAAACCACCACCGTGGCGCCCTGCTGTTGCTGCTCCTGGTCGGTACGCAGGTAGCGCTGGACCAGACCGTCGATCTCCAGTTCGACGCTGGAGGCGTCTTCGGCGGTGAACAGGGTGCCGTCCCGGGGCCCTCCGACGAGCAGGGCGTCTGGTGTCTGCGGCGTCGTCATGGCCGGCCGGCTACCCGCCCTGGTGCCGGGCAAACCCGTGGTGTGCCCCGAGGCCGCCCGGCTTCAGCCGCGTTGGAGCAGCGCGAGCATCTCGTCCAGTTCGAAGAAGCGGGCGGTCTCGACCGCCGAGGGGCTTCCGTGGTGGGGGTCGGCGCCCGCCGCGAGCAGGGCGTTGACTGTCTCGGTGGAGCGTCGGAAGGCCGCCGCCGCCAGAGCGGTCTGCCCCCGGTCGTTTGTCCGGGCGGCGTCGGCGCCGTGGCTGAGCAGGGCGGCGACGGTGTCCGGGTGGGCGTGGTATGCGGCCAGGATCAACAGCGTGTCGCCCTTGTCGTTGGTCAGGTCGACCGGCAGTCCCGCCGCCACCTGCCCGACCAGTTCGGCGGTCCGCCCGTCGCGCGCCAGGTCGAACATCCGGTGTGCGAACGCGAGGGTTTCCTCGTCCAGCTCCTCGGCCATCCGACCAGCGTAGAAGAGCCGTCCCCGGTCGTCTCGGTCGACCGCGTGTCCGACCCGTCCGGTCGGTCGGGCCTACGCCGGCAGCAGCCCGCGCATCCGCTGGATCTCGATGTTCTGTTCCGAGGCCACCGCCGTGGCGATCTCCTCGACGATGATGTCGACGCCGACCTTGAGCAGGGCGATCGACATGTCGATCGCGCCCTGGTGGTGGTTGGTCATCATTTCGATGAAGAGCCGGTCGAACTCGACTCCCCGGGCGGCGGTGAGCCGGGCGATCGCCTCGGGGCTCTGCATGCCGGCCATCGTGCCGTGGTCGTGGCCGCGCCGCTTGTCCTCGTCCGGGTCGAGCCCGTGGGACTCGAGCCAGCCGCGCATGCGCAGGATCTCCGGTCCCTGGGTGTCCTTGATCCGCCCGGCCAGCACCTTGAGTCGGGGATCGCTGGCCCGGTCGGGTACCAGTTCGGTCATCTGCAGGGCCTGGCTGTGGTGGGGGATCATCATCCGGATGTACTCCGCGTCCATTGTGTTGTAACGCGGTTGGTTCGGTGCGACCTGCGTGCCGGGGGAGGCGACCGAAGCGGACTCACCGGGGCGACCGGGCATGATCACCGGTGCGTCCTGGCCGGCCCCGTCACCCGCGGCGGAAGGGCCGGGCTTGCCGCTGGCGTCGGCTGTCGCGGCAGTGTGCCCAGTGGACGGAGAGTCGTCGGAGGTGAGCCGGATGGCGACGATACCGCCGACCACCAGCAGCGCCACGAGTGCGACGAGGACGTACCGCCGTCGGCTTGTTCCGGTCATCTGGCTGCTCCTCGTCGAAGATCGTGTTGGATCATAGCCAGGTGGCGCACAAGTTCCCTGATGTGATATCTATCACATCGATGTATTGATGGGTTAGGTAAGGTCTGCAGGATCGATAACCCCTTTCGAAGGGTGCCGCCAGATGTTCAACCTTTCACCGTCAGGGCCGCGGCAACTCCGGATTGTCGGACTTGCCGCGAGCGCCCTGCTCGTGCTCGGCGTTGCCACCGCTCCGCCCAGCAGTGCGGCCGAACCGGCCGCCGCAGCGACCACCGTGGACACCATCCCCGGTGTCGACGAGATCTCGAGCAGTCCGAACCTGCGTCAGATCGCCAATGTACCGAAGGTGGGACCGTTCAACACCGAGGCCGCCCTCAACAGCGACCTCGCCTTCTCGGGAAACTACGCCTTCGCCGGTAACTACGACGGGTTTGTCGTCTTCGACATCAAGAACCCGCGTGCGCCGAAGGTCGTCTCCCAGGTCCTCTGCACCGGCGCCCAGAACGACATCACCGTCCACGGTGACCTGTTGTTCCTGTCCACCGACTCGTCCCGCAGCGACGACTCGTGCGCCAGCACGTCCCAGACGGCGGCCAACCCCGCCTCCTGGGAGGGCATCAAGATCTTCGACATCAAGGACAAGAAGAACCCCCGCTACATCAAGTCCGTCGAGACCAAGTGCGGGTCGCACACCCACACCCTGGTCCCGAGCAAGGACAAGAAGACGGTCTACCTGTACGTCTCCTCGTACAGCCCGAACGCCTCCTTCCCGGACTGCCAGCCGCCGCACGACCTCATCTCCATCGTCAAGGTCCCGGTGAAGAAGCCGACCGACGCCGCCGTGGTGGCGACGCCGGTGCTCTTCCCGGAGGGCGGTAACCCGGGCGGCAACGGCAGCTCGTCCACGACCGGCTGCCACGACATCACCGTCTTCGCGGAGAAGGACCTCGCCGCGGGTGCCTGCATGGGCGACGGTGTGCTGTTCGACATCAAGAACCGGGAAGCGCCGCGGGTGATCAGCTCCGTGCGTGACACCACCAACTTCTCGTTCTGGCACTCCGCCACCTTCAACAACGAGGGCACCAAGGTCGTCTTCACCGACGAGCTCGGTGGCGGCGGCGCGCCGACCTGCAACCCGACGATCGGCGCCACCCGTGGCGCCGACGGTGTCTACGACATCACCGGTCGCGGCGACGCCCGCACGCTGGTCTTCCGTAGCTACTTCAAGATTCCGCGGACCAACACGGACTTCGAGAACTGCGTGTCGCACAACGGCTCGCTGATCCCGGTCCTGGGCCGCGACATCATGGTGCAGGCCTGGTACCAGGGCGGCATCTCGGTCTGGGACTTCACCAACTCGGCCCAGCCCAAGGAGATCGCCTACTGGGAGCGGGGCCCGGTCTCGGACAGCCGTTCCGTCACGGGTGGATCGTGGTCCGCGTACTACTACAACGGCTACATCTACTCCAACGACATCCAGAAGGGTCTGGACGTCCTGGACCTGAACGACTGGCGTACCTGGACTGCGAAGCTGCACTCCTACAAGGAGTTCAACCCGCAGACCCAGCCGGAGTACTGGTCCTGGTGAGGTGAGGAGGGGCCTCTCGTCACCATCTCCGGTGGTCGGGGGCGCCCCTCCTGGCACTCAAGTCTGGTCGCACCGTCGGGCCCGGTCTCCGTCTCGGAGATCGGGCCCGACGCCTTGAACGGCTCGGCCTGCACGGGTTGACGTATGAGGGCGGGCGGCCCGGACCTGGTGGTCCGGGCCGCCCGTCGTTCGGGCTTCGCGGAGGCTGGCCGCCCTCGGCCTCCCGCCTTCGGTTCAGGCGGTGCAGGTGACCGTCGGCACCGGGTTCGCGCCGTCCCCGTTGGCGATGAAGCCGAACGTGGCGGTCGCGCCCGGGGCCAGGTTGCCGTTCCAGGCGACGTTGCGCGCGGAGACGTTCGTGTCGCTCTGGCTGACCGTGGCGTTCCACGACTGGCTGACCCGCTGGCCGGCGCCGAAGGACCAGTAGGCGGCCCAGCCGGCGAACGTTCCGGTGCTCCCGTTGCGCACCGTGACCTCGGCTTGGAAACCGCCCTGCCACTGCCCGATCACCCGGTACGTCGCGGTGCAGCCACCGATCGGTGGGGCGGTCGTCGGCGGTGCGGTGGTGGGCGTACGGGTCGGTGTCGGGCTCACCGTCGGGGGCCGGGTGGGTGTCGGATCGACGGTGGGGCTCGTCGTCGGCGTGATCCCGCCGAGCGCGGCGGTCAGCGCCGGGTACCAGCGATCGGCCATCTTCTGGTCGCCCGAGGCGTTCGGGTGCACCCCGTCGTAGGTGTCGCTGCCGGTGCTGAATCCGGTCCACTGGTCGACCCGCACGACCGGTGACTGGGCGGTGTTCTTCGAGCCGACCCAGCCAGCGATGGCGTTGTTCAGGGCGACCACCCGTTGGCCGCATTCGGCGCAGCTGCTCGGTGCCATCGGGATGATCTGCGCGACCAGCACCTTCATCGCCGGGTTGTTGACCCGCATCTGGTCGACCAGTTTCCCGTACGCGGCGAGGATGGTGGCCGGTGCCACGTTGCTCCAGACATCGTTGGTGCCGAAGTGCATCAGCACGATGTCCGGCCGGGTGGCGGCGAGCCAGCCGGGCAGCTGGTTCTGGTTCGCCACGTTCGTCACCAGGGCGCCACCGTGGCCCTCATTGTCCCCGTCGTACGCCTGCCCGCAGCCCTGGGGGCCGAGCGTGCCGACGAAGTCGATGTTGGTGTACCCGGTGCTCTGCAGTCGGTTCCAGAGCATGGACCGCCAGCAACCCGGTGAACCGGTGATCGAGTCGCCGAGCGGCATGACCCGGACCGGGGCGAGCGTGGTGGCCGGCGTGGACGCGGCGCGCAGGGAGGGCGTCGTGATCACGAGCCCGAGCAGTACAGCCAGGGCCGCGAGCGCGGCCTGACCGAGGGGTTTGCGGAGCATGGTCGTCTCCTGTCACGGTGCGCGGTGAGAGGTGTGACGGCCCGGTGCTCCCCAAGGTATTGAAGCAGGTGAATTTTGAGGGGACAACCGTGGTTCCACCATCGTGTCGATGTCCGGGTAAACGCCCACGGCCGGCGGGGATCGGGGCGACGATCGAAGCGACGGAGGGGGCCGGGATGCAGGACGAACAGTCACGACAGCGGGCGGCCGACAGTGCCGGGCGACTTCTCGGCCAACCGCTCGTGTTGCCGCTGGGCCCTGGTGAACCCCCCTCCGGTCAGGACTTCCGCGACCTGGCGATGGTCCACACCTTCGGCGATTCCTGGACCCGGACGGCGCTCGACGACCGCAGTCGGGCGTTGGTCTCCGTCGCCATCGCCGCCGCCCTGGGGACCCACGAACCCCTGCGTGGCCAGCTCAGGATCGCGCTGAACGTCGGGGTCACGAAGGACCAGATCGTCGACTTGTTCATCCATCTCGAGGCGTACGCCGGAGCTGCCCGTGCCTTCGACACCTATCAGGTAGCGGTGGCGGTCTTCGGCGAGCACGAGTAGGGGGCGCTCGGCGCGGTCCGGGGCGAGCGCGGGTCGGGTGGGGACGGCAGGTTGATTCCGGCCGACTCCCGGGAGTGGAGGACTGCACTTTCGTCCCAACTCCTGGGACGCGGGCCAATTACCTATCAAACCTATAGGTTTTATTGTCTAGGCTCTGGGTCAACGGACCAGTCACTTCGACGAGGAATGACGATGACCATCAACTCCGCTGACCCGCTCACCATCGCCCGCCGGTACGCGGTCGACCCGGCCGCCTGGCCGGTGGCGCCCCGGTTCGACCCGGTCGAACGCTGGTACGCCCGCCTGGCCGGCAACGAAGAGCACGAGGTCTGGCTGCTGACCTGGCTCCCTGGCCAGTCGACGGACCTGCACGACCACGGCGGCTCCTCCGGTGCCTTCACCGTCGCGTCGGGTGCCCTCACCGAGGAGATCGTGGTCGGCGGTGAGCTCCGCCCCACGGTGCTGCGTACGGGCTCCGGCCGCCAGTTCGGCTCACGCCACATCCACCGGGTCAGCAACACCGGCCACGTCCCCGCGGTCAGCATCCACGTCTACCTGCCCGCGTTGCGCCGGATGACCCGCTACGAACTCGACGGTGGCAACCTGCGGGTGGCCGAAGTGGCCGAGGCGGGGGTGGCCTGGTGAAGCTGATCAACCCGTTGCACAGCTCGACGAGCTGTCCGGACACCGTGGCGCCGGCCGGGTCCCGAGGGATCGACGAGATCCTCGACTCCGCCCGGCTGCGGCTGCGCCGGCTCGACCCGGAGGCGGGGCATCTGGCGTACCGGGAAGGGGCGCTGCTGGTCGACATCCGGCCGGCCGCCCAGCGGGCCGCGACCGGCTCGATCCCCGGCGCGCTGGTGATCGAGCGCAACGTCCTGGAGTGGCGACTCGACCCGCGTAGCGCGGCCCGGCTGCCGGTCGCCGAGCGCTACGACCTGCCCGTGGTGATCTTCTGTCAGGAGGGTTACACCTCCTCGCTCGCCGCGGCCGCACTCCAGGATCTCGGTCTCTACCTCGCCACCGACATCGTGGGCGGCTTCGCCGCCTGGCGACTCGCCGGCCTACCGGCCTTCGGGCCGACCGATGTCTACGCCCATCTGACCAACGTGCCGGCGACCGCCGGACGGACGTCCACCTGACCCGGGCGTCACCACGCCCGGGATGGCACGGAACACCATCGCTAGGAGGCTCTCCACATGTCGGTCATCGCGATCAGCCCGCGCGTGTACCCGTCGCCGCTCCGGTCGGGCCACGCCCGCCGCCGATCGGCAACCGGCGACACCTCGGCCACCCTCACCGTCACCGTCGACATCACCCTGGACGCCGGGGACACCCTCACTCCGCAGGCGACCCGCCTGCTGGAGCTGGTCCGGGAACTGGTCGAGCATGGTGACCGGGAGGCGGTCGCCGCACGGCTGTCCGGACCGCCGCCGACGATCGGGGTGGAACCGGCGGCCGGGCCGCCCAGCGCGGCGGTCGCCCCCGGTGCCGGTAGGAACGGGACGTTGCACGTGCTGGCCGGCTCCCGGCGGGTGCTGCGTGACGGGCGACCGATACCGCTGACCCGGCTGGAGTACGACCTGCTCGTCTTCCTGGCCGAGCACCCGCGCCGGGTCTTCACCCGGCTCCAGCTCCTGAGCAGCGTCTGGGGTTATGAGCACGCCGTGGCCCGGACCGTCGACGTACACGTACGCCGGCTCCGCGCCAAGCTGGGGGAGACGATGCCGGTGGTGACCACCGTGTACGGGGTGGGTTACCGGCTGGCCGACGAGGCCCGGATCAGCGTCGACCGCGACGCGTGACCGTTGCGACCAGGGCCGCCCCGGAGTGTGGACGTACGGCCGGCGGCGCTCAGCCCAACCACGCCGCGATCGCGGCGAGCGTGACCGCGGCGGCCAGGGTGGAGAGCACGACGGTGTCCCGGGCCAGCGCCTCGCCCCGCTGGTACCGGGTGGCGAAGACAAAGACGTTCTGCGCTGTGGGCAGGGCCGAGGTGACCACCGCGGCCAGCAGCGCCGGCCCGTCGAGGCCGAGGGCCAGGTGCCCGATCAGATAGGCCAGCGCCGGCTGTACCAGCACCTTGAGCCCGACCGCGACGTAGCGCTCGACCGCCTCCGGTCCGGCGGCGAGCGGCCGGCTGCCGTACAGCGACATGCCGAGGGCGATCAGTGCCAGCGGTACGGCGGCGGAGCCGACCAGCTCGAACGGGCGCATCACCGCCTCCGGCAGCGGTCGGCCCACGATCGAGACGGCCAGCCCGGCGGCGCAACCGAGCATGATCGGGTTGCGGGCCGGTAGCAGGGCGAGCCGTCGCGGCGAGGGGCGGTGACCAGTGGTGGTCACGTCCAGTACGGCGAGCGCGACCGGTGAGGCGAGCAGCACCTGGAACAGCAGCACCGGCGCCACAAAGGACGGGTCTCCGAGGACGTACGCCGCCACCGGCAGGCCGAGGTTGGCGGCGTTGACGTACGAGGCGCTGAGCGCGCCGACGGTCGCCTCGCCGGCCGGTCGCCGCCACACCCAGTGGGCGAGCGTGAGGTAGACGGCCGCGACCAGCACCGTACTGAGCACGAACGCGGCCAGCGCGGGGGTGAACACCTCGGACACCGACGACCGTGCCAGGGTGGTGAAGAGCAGTGCCGGCGCGGCGACGAAGAAGGCGAGTCGAGCCAGCACCGTCGTGCCGTCCGGCCCGAGCAGGCGGGTACGCCCGATCAGGTAACCCGCGAGCGTGACCGTCCAGATGACCGTGAAGCCGGTCAGCACTCCTCGCACTCGATCATCGTGGACTGCTTCTCACGATTTCCCAAGATCTGGTACGTAGAGCGAGCGTCCAATTCCGATCTGTGCGTCAATTGTCACATTCATGCAACGTAGTGGCCCCTTGACCCTTGCCTTGGCGGCCGGAAACATCGAGCGTGCCCGCACTTCGGGCCGAGGGGATCTCCCCACCAGCCAAGGAGGACCATGTCGGTCAGTCCCGCCTCGTCGCGTGCCGCGTGGCACACGTCCCAGCCAGCGGGACCTGGGCGGCCGCCCGGCGCCCAGCGTCGCCCGCCCGTTGGCGGCGCCCCCGCGCTGACCGTGACACTCTCCATTCCGCTCGATGGTGACGAGGCCCTGACCCCGTCGGCGCAGCGCCTCCTCGACGTCGCTCGTGAGCTGCTGGAACAGGGGCAGGCGACGGTCGTCCACGGGCCGGCGCCGGTCGACCGTCGCCCGGTCGAATCCACCATGCTCCGCCCGCCGGCCTGGCCCGACCATGCGGCGCTCGGCCACCTCCCCGCTGGGCGGACGCTCACCGAACCGACCGGTGTCGAGTGGGCCGGCACCGACCCGGCCGCTGACGGGTCGGCCACGCCCGGACTGCGGATCCTCGCCGCCTCCCGTTCCGTGCTCCTCGACGACCAACCGCTGCCGTTGACCCGGCTGGAGTTCGACCTCCTCCTGCACCTGGTCGAACACCCACGACGGGTCTTCACCCGGCTGCAACTGCTCGCCGCGGTCTGGGGCTACGAGCACACCGGCGTCCGTACCGTCGACGTGCACGTCCGTCGGCTGCGCGGCAAGGTCGGCGCGGACGTCCCGCTCGTCACCACCGTGTACGGCGTCGGCTACCGACTCGCCGACGAGGCAGTCGTCACCATCGACCAGACCGGCTGACCCGTTCGGGCAGTATGGACCGGGTGAAGATCCGCCCGATCAGTCCCGAGTCGCTGGTCCAGGAGTTGGCCGACCGGCTGGCGGCCGAGCGTGTCGGGCAGCCGCTGCGGGTGGCCCTCGACGGTGCCGCCGTGGCGGCACCGGACCGGCTCGCCGACGCCCTGGTCGACCCGCTGCGCGTACGCGGACGTCCAGCACTGCCGATCCGGGCCACCGACTTCCTCCGACCGGCCTCGCTGCGCTACGAGTTCGGTCGGGAGAATCCGGACGCGTTCTACACCGACTGGCTCGACGAGGCGGGTCTGCGCCGCGAGGTGCTCGACCCGGCGGTCGACGCCGGTCGGGTCCTGCCGTCGTTGTGGAACACGCGCACCGACCGGGCCAGCCGGGCCGAGTACGTCGACCTGCCGTCCGGCGCGGTGCTCCTGGTCAGTGGTTCCTTCCTGCTCGGGGGCGGGCTCCCGTTCGATCTGACCGTCCACCTTGTCCTGTCCTCGGGGGCGCTCTCCCGGCGCACCGACCCGGCGGACGCCTGGACCCTGCCGGCCTTCGCCCGGTACGCCGAGGAGGTCGCTCCGGCCACCTTCGCCGACGTGGTCGTCCGGATGGACGACCCGCGCCATCCCGCGCTGGTGGAAGCGGACGAACGGGGCTGAATCTCCCGCTTCCGGCTGGACATTCCTGCCTCGGAAGCCCGATAAATAGCTGGTTTGGCTCCCCTTGGTCACGGGTATGCGCCCGGTCACGGTGGACCGCGCCGGACCAACCGGGTCCTGGCAGCGAGTCCACCGCCGTCACGGAAAGGCAGGGGCAGCGCATGCTTGTCAACGATGCGGTCGGCACGGCCCGTTCCCAGGCGGACATCGACCTGATCCGGCTCTCCCTGGAGGCTCGCTTCGACGAGCTGACCGGAGAGTACGACGACGCCGTGCTGCAGAGCCAGGTGCTGCGGCTGGTGGAGGTTGGTGACACCGCCGGCGACGACCAGGCCGACAGCGGAACCAAGACCGCGGAGCGGGACACCGCACAGTCGTTGCTACGGACCATTCTGGACCGTCGGGCGCAGTACGAACACGCCCTGTCCCGACTCGCCGAGGGCACCTACGGCTGGTGCGAGGGCTGCTCGGCGCCGATCCCGGTCGAACGGCTGGAGATCTTCCCCTCCGCCACCACCTGCGTCTCCTGCAAGCAGTCCCGGGAACGGCGCGCCGCCTGAGTCGACCCGGCTCAGGCCGGCGCCGGCCACCTCCCCGGGGCGTTCACCTGTTCCGGGTGAACCGGGTTCACCCGGAGCACCGGCAGTGTGGGCGCAGGACCGGCCCGGGGGAGGTCGGCCGGATCACCGGACGGAGGAGACAGTGATGGCGAACAATCCGTACGCGACGTTCGAGGCGTCAATCGAGAAGACCAATCTCATCCTCCAGGAGATCGAGCAGGCGTACGGGTGGCCCAAACAGCGCCGCAACCAGTCGTACGCCGCGCTGCGTACCGTGTTGCAGTTGCTCCGGGACCGGCTTCCGGTGCAGGAGAGCGTGCAGTTCGCCGCCCAGCTGCCGATGCTGGTGCGCGGTGTCTACTTCGAGGGCTGGGAACCGAGCGACGTACCGATCAAGCTCAACCGGGACGACTTCCTCTACGAGGTCGGTCAGGGCTTCCCGTACGAGGTCGAGGGTGGCCCGGAGGGCGTGGTGCAGACCGTGCTGGACGCCCTGCGCCGACACATCAGCCAGGGGGAGTGGGACGACGTACGGTCCACCATGCCCAAGGACCTGCAACGGATCATTCCCTGAGCACGCCCCGGTTGCCCCGGCTGTTCCCTGACCAGCGGGTGACCGTCACCCGACGGTCACCTCCGCGACCATCCGCCGCTCGTGGTCGACCTGGCGCAGCGCCCCGGTCAGCCGCACCGCAACCACATGGCGGTGGTCGACGCTGGAGGCCGAGAGCCTCAGCTCCACATCACCCGGCTCCACCACCCGGAATCCGTGGCGCCCGGTGAACGAGGTCAGGTCGGCGTGCACCCGGAAGGTCACCTGCCGGGACTCGCCGGGGTCGAGTGGCACCCTGGCGTAACCGGTCAACCGGACCACCGGCCGGGTCACCTGGGCCACCGGGTCGTGCAGGTAGAGCTGAACCACCTCGGTCCCGGCCCGGTCACCGGTGTTGCGTACGGTCACCGACACGTCGACGGTCCCATCGGTGCCGATCTCGGTCGTCTGACCCGGCACCGCCTCGACTCCGCCGACGCGTACGTCCCGCCAGTCGAAGCGGGTGTAGGAGAGACCGTGCCCGAACGGGTAGCGCGCCGTCGGGTCGATGCTGCTGACCTCGGTGCGGTGCCCGAGAGCCGGTGCCAGGTAACTCGACGGCTGGCCGCCGACGTGCCGGGGCACACTCACCGGCAGCCTCCCGGACGGGGAGACCCGGCCGGAGAGGACCCCCGCGACCGCCGGCCCGCCCTCCTCGCCGGGAAAGAACGTCTGTACGGTCGCGGCGAGCCGGTCGGCCCAGTCGCCGAGCGCGTACGGGCGGCCGGCGAGCAGTACCAGCACGACCGGGGTGCCGCTGTCCAGGAGTGCGTCCAGCAACTCCCGTTGCGCTCCGGGCAGGCACAGGTCGGCCGCGTCGGAGCCCTCGCCGGAGGTGCCGTGGCCGAAGAGGGCGGCCCGGTCGCCGAGCACCGCCACGCAGATGTCGGCGTCGGTCGCGGCAGCCACGGCGCAGGCGATGCCGGACCGGTCGGGGCCGTCGACGGTGCAGCCGAGGGTGTGGGTCACCTCGGCCAGGGGCAGTTCGGCGCGGAGCGCGTCGAGCAGGGTCGGGATCTCGACGCCGGCCGGTACACCGGGGTGCTGACCGCCGACGTGACTCGGGAACGTGTAGCAGCCGAGCATGCCGGTGGCATCGTCGGCGAGTGGTCCGACCAGCGCGATTTTCGACTGGGGTGGCAGGGGCAGGGCGGCACCGGTGTTGGCGAGCAGCACCACCGACTCCTCGGCGAGTTCCCGGGCCAGTGCCCGATTTGCCGGCGGGTCCAGGTCGACGGTTCCCTCCAGTGCGGCCGGGTCGTCGACCGCTCCGGTCAGGGCCGGCGGTCGCGGCTGCCAGTCCGGGTCGAGGAGCCCGAGCGCCGCCTTCTGCCGCAGCACGCGGCTCGCGGCCCGGTCGATCAGCGCCTCCGGCACGGTCCCGTCCCGGACCGCGCTGACCAGTCCCGGCCCGAAACAGCGCACGGCGGGGAGTTCCACGTCGACACCGGCGCTGAGCGCGAGCCGGGCCGCGTCCACGCCGGACCCGGCCACGTGGTGCAGCAGTTGCAGGAACGCCACTCCGAAGTAGTCCGCCACCACGGTGCCGGTGAATCCCCACCGGTCCCGGAGCAGATCGGTCAGGAGCCGTTCGTCAGCCGCCGCCGGTACCCCGTCGACCTCCGCGTACGAGTGCATGACGGAGCCGGCGCCGCCGTCGCGTACGGCCATCTCGAACGGCGGTAGCAGGACGTCGGCGAACTCGCGCGGGCCGACCGCCACCGGAGCGAAGTTGCGGCCGGCGCGGGAGGCGGAGTAGCCGGCGAAGTGTTTCAGCGTCGCCACGACGCCGGCTGACTGGAGCCCCCGTACGTACGCGGTGCCGATGGTGGCGACCAGGTACGGATCCTCGCCGATCGTCTCCTCGGTCCGCCCCCAGCGGGGGTCCCGGGTCACGTCGAGCACCGGGGCCAGCCCCTGGTGCACGCCGACCAGGCGCAGCGCCGTGCCGATCTGGGTGGCCATCCGCTCCACCAGCTCGGGGTGGAAGGTGGCGCCCCAGGCCAGTGGCGTCGGGTAGACGGTGGCACCCCAGGTCATGAAGCCGGAGAGGCACTCCTCGTGGGCGATGGCCGGAATACCGAACCGGTTCGCCGCGACGATCTCGGCCTGCATCCGGGCCAGTGCCCGGGCGCCGAGCGCCGGGTCGATCGGTGCTGTCCCGAACGGTCGGGTGAGCTGTCCGAGTCCGACCTGGATCAGCTCCCGCCAGTCCGGGATCTCGTCCACCATGTCGTGCTGGTGCGGCGCCATGTCCTCGTCGCTCACGTCGGCGCCCACCCAGACCCCGTAGAGCTGGGCGACCTTCTCCTCCAGCGACAGCCGGCCGAGCAGGTCGGCGACCCGTGCGTCGCTCGGTCGGGACGGATCCTGCCAGGGTGCCAGGGGGGCCGCCGTCAGGGTGCGATGGCCGTCGCTGGTCCGGGGATCGCTGCTCATGGGCAGCCTCCTGTCGCTTGTACCGGCACCCCGAAGCCCCGTACGCGACGGTTACGCGCCGCAGGCTGGTGCCGTTGCTTCCGATATGTTTCCGGAAACTCGGCTTCCCGTCGAGAGGGGGCTCAGCCCAGAAATCGGCCGGCCATCTTCGCCCCGAGAGGACCCCGCCGAGCATGGGGCGACTGTTGGTGCGGCTGGCTGAACCCTGAAGTACCGGCGTGGATCCGAAAAGTTGCGGAGTGCCCGCCGAGGCTCCGACCCGGCCTGCCGATCCGCCTGCCCGGCAGTTCGGGCCGTGTTAGCTTCAGGCTGCCGCACCCCTCCAACGCGGCATCGCTCGACCGACCCCCGCCACGGACGATTCCGCGCAAGAGGAGTGTCGAGATGCCTTACATCAGCGTCGGGGCGGAGAATTCCGCATCCATCGATCTCTACTACGAGGACCACGGCTCGGGCCAGCCGGTCCTGCTCATCCCCGGGTACCCGTTCGGAGGCACCACCTGGGAGAAGCAGGTCCAGATGCTGGTCGACTCGGGCTTCCGGGCGATCACGTACGACCGCCGGGGGTTCGGCAAGTCCAGCCAGCCCACCGCCGGCTACGACTACGACACCTTCGCCGCCGACCTGGACCAGATCATGACCACGCTCGATCTGCGTAACGTCACCCTGGTCGGGCACTCCATGGGAACCGGCGAGGTGACCCGCTACCTCGGTGCGTACGGTTCCGCGCGGGTGAACCGGGCGGTGGTCATCTCACCCATCCCGCCGTTCCTGCTCAAGACCGCGGACAACCCCGACGGCGTCGAACAGAGCCTCTTCGACGGCTTCATGGACCAGGCCCGCAAGGATCGGTATGTCTGGTTCACCCAGTTCCTGCAGAACTTCTTCAACCTCGACGTCAACCTCGGCAAGCTGGTCAGCGAGGATGCGGTTCGGGCGAACTGGAACATGGCGATCAGTGCCTCCCCGTACGCCACCCTGGCGTGCATCCCGGCCTGGTTGACCGACTTCCGCAACGACCTGCCGAAGATCGACGTACCGCTGCTGATCATCCAGGGGGACGCCGACCGGGTGCTGCCCTTCCCCAACACCGGCAAGCGGCTGAACCAGGCCGTCAACGGCAGCAAGCTGGTGGTGCTCAAGGACGCTCCGCACGGCATCCCGTGGACCCACGCCGACGACATCAACCGTGAGTTGATGAACTTCATCAAGGAGCGGGTGCCGGTCGGCGCCTGAGCCGCGGCAGCAGCGCGGGCACCGTCCGCATGTGTTCCCGATAACCGGGCCGGCGGTCCAGCGACCGCCGGTCCATCATCGGCACACTCACCCCGATGAAGAGCGCCAGCACGACCAGCGGCCCGATCACCGATCACCGTCCACCACGCCGACGGGACGGCGGCGACCCCGAACAGCCAGAGTCCCCACCAGAAGGCGATCTCGCCGAGGTAGTTCGGGTGGCGGACGTACCGCCAGAGGCCACGGTCGGCGACCCGCCCCCGGTTGCCCGGTTCGGCGGCGAAGCGGCGCAGTTGTCGGTCGGAGAGCGCCTCCAGCACTATCGCGGCGGCGGTGAGTACGGCGGCGAGCACGTCGAGCCAACCGAACGGGCGGTTCCCGGAGATCGCCGGCCAGCCGGGGAGCAGGCCGGCGAAGACCACGAGCGTCGGTACGAGCTGCACCCCGGTGAGGTTGACCAGCCACCAGGGCAGTCGGCCGGTGGTCCGCTCGCGCATCATCACGTAGCGCCAGTCCTCGTGCCGCAGGCCGGGCCAGCCGATCACCCAGTTGCCGGTCAGCCGCACCGCCCACGCCGTGACCAGGGCCAGCACCAACCCCTGCCGCGCGGTCATCCCCTGTTCGGCGACGAGCAGCCAACCGGCGATCAGCAGCGGCGGCGCGACGCTCCAGTACGGGTCGTAGAGGCTGGCGTTGCGTACCAGAACGGAGCCGGCGAAGACCACCGCCGTGCCGACCAGGTCGGCGCAGAATGCGGCGGTCAGCGGCTCCTGGTGCGGGGCGAGGAGCCACCAGGTCAGGGCACCGGCGGCGGTGGCCACCAGGTACACCCCGGCCACCAGGCCGAGGGAGACCGCACGCGAGGTGTCGGCCAGACTCCCGCCGATCCGGTACGACGACACGTCGCACCCTAACCCGCGGACAAGGCCGACGTCACCGTCCACGGACACGGTGGTCGACTCGAGCGGTGGGGCCCCACGTGGTGTTGGGCCCCACCGCCCGCTGTCGCGATGGCCCCGCCGGCGGCCTGCTCTCCGACGGGGCGGTGGTGCGTGGTGGCGGTACGAACGTGCTCGTTACTTGATGTCGACCAGGTCGACCACGAACACCAGCGTCTCGCCCGGCTTGATCGCGCCGCCGGCGCCCTGGTTGCCGTAGCCGAGGTGCGGCGGGATGACGAGCTTGCGCCGCCCGCCGACCTTCATACCGGCCACACCCTGGTCCCAGCCGGCGATGACCCGTCCGCCGCCAACCTGGAACCCGAACGGCTCACCCCGGCCCCAGGAGGAGTCGAACTCCTTGCCCGTGGAGTGGGAGACGCCCACGTAGTGCACGCTTGCCCACTGGCCGCGGCCGACCTCGGGACCGCTGCCCTCGGTGATGTCCTCGATGACCAGGTCGGCGGGGGGTGCCCCCTCGATCGGGCCGATGTTCGGCTTTTCCATGTCCAGTCCTCCTGGGGACGAATCGCATGATCAGGAACGGAACTAACCAATCATCCTTACTCATCGAGGCTGACCGACGTGTTCCGGCCGGGGTGTGGCCGCCGGCGCACCCGTGAGCGCGGGGTCGGACCGGCCGGATCCGGCGCTCCCGGCGGTAAGTCGCGGCTCGCCGTGACGAAGGTCGGTAACGTGCGGGGCATGCAGGGGGAGACCATGGTCGGATTCGGCCACAAACAGTCGTGGCTGGCCGTCCGCGACGCCGACGCCGAGGCCCTCACCGAGGCACTGGCGCTACGGGACCTGGGCACGGTTTCCTGGCGCGACGGGATCGACCTGGCCTACCTGACCGACGACCGGCTGGTGCTCACCCCACCGCTGCCCGGAGCCCGTGACGCTCACTGGCTGCTCGCCACCGGCCGGTGGCTGCTCCGCCCGAACACCGTGGTGGACGTGGTCGAGCTCTCCGCCACCCTCGGCACCGAGGTGCAGCTCTTCGCCACCTACCGGGTCTCCGAACTGCACCGCTGGGCTCGCGCCGTCGACGGCGTCGCGGTCCGCGCGTTCGGCTTCCTCGGCGAGATCGGTGAGGTCACCGAGTGGCGCGGGGACCCCGACGACGTCGAACAGGCGATCGGGCTGCCTCCCGGGCTCGCCGGCGATCCCGACATCCTGGTCTCCGAGCACGACGTGATGCGGCTGGCCGGCGCGTGGAGCGTCGACCCGTCGACCCTGGAGTCCCGCCCGGCCCCCGGCCCGCTGCACGCGTACGCGACGCCCTGACCGGGTGTCTGGCTGATCGAATCCAGTCCCGGTTGCCGCACCGGGGCGGGGTTCCGCCGGGCATCCGAGCCACCCTGACTCGTCGGTGACGCGGTGTGATCGTTGTTGACGGTTCCGGATGTCGGTGCTGGCCGAGTGGGTGGTGTTTCCGGCCGCAGCCAGGAACGCCTCGAAGCGACGGACGGCTATGGTGGTGGGCGGGTACGTGACCCGCGGGTGTCCGGTCGGGTCGGTGGGCGGCCAGCGGGTGATGATCGGAAACAGGCGGAGAGGGAGGCGGCCGGGCGATGTACCACTCCCGCGACCTCCACGAGTTCGTCCATCCAGCCCTGTTCTACGCGAACCGGCACGAATATCTCGCCGGCACGATCCCCTTCGTCCGGGCCGGCCTGGCGGCGGGGGAACCGGTCATGGTCGCGGTACCCGAGGGCAACCTCGAACTCATCCGTGACGCGCTCGGCGCCGACGCCGCCCGGGTGCAGTTGCACGACATGGCCGTGGCCGGCCGCAACCCTGGCCGGATCATCCCCCGGGTGCTGCTCGCCTTCGCCGACGCGCACCCGGACCGCCGGGTACGGATCATCGGTGAACCGGTCTGGGCCGGCCGGACCGCCGCCGAGTACCCCGCCTGCGCCCAGCACGAGGCCCTGATCAACGCGGCCTTCGCCGGGCGTTGCGCCACCATCCTCTGCCCGTACGACACCGGGCGCCTCGACCGGAACTGGCTCGACGACGCCTACCGCACCCACCCGGTCCTGCGGACCGCCGCCGATGCCTGGGACAGCCCCCACTACGCGGACCCGATCACCGTCGCGGACGGCTTCAACCTGCCCCTGCCACCCTCGCCCCCGCACGCGGAGACCCTCACGGTCGATCTCCACGCGCTCTGGGCGCTCCGCCGACTGGTGACCGCCCAGGCCCTCGCCGCCGGTCTCGCCCCCGACCGGGTCGCCGACCTGACGCTCGCGGTCAACGAACTCGCCGCGAACACCGTCGAGCACACCGGGGCCGGCGGCACCTTCTCGGTCTGGACCACCGACAAACAGTTGATCTGCCAGCTCGCCGACACCGGGCACATCTCCGAACCGCTCGCCGGGCGGATTCCCGCGCCCGCGGACCAGCTCGGTGGACGTGGGCTGCTCCTGGTCAACGAACTCTGCGACCTCGTACGCGTACACACCCGACCGGGCGCCACCACGGTCCGCGTACACATGTACCGCTGATCCGGCTCAGCTCCGCCCCGACCAGATCCACACCTGGTCGATCAGCGCACCGGAGTGCCCCGCGCCGTCACGTCGTCCACCGCCGAAGAGCAGCATGTCGGCGCCGGCGGCGACCAGCGTACGGCCGGAGACCTCCCCGCCGGGAACCTTCGGGACCCGGATCCAGCGGCCGGTCGTGGTCTCCAGCACCGAGCCGGTCACATCCACGTAGACGGCGGTCGAAGCCCCCCGGGCACCGGCGCTGAGTTGTCCCGCGCCCGACGTGTCCGGCAACGCCGACCAGCGACCGGTCCCCGGGTCGAGAACACCACCGTAGGTGAACGTGGTGCCCCAGTTGTCGACCCGACCACCGTCCGCGCCGCCCAGCGTCGGATTGACCAGCCTGCCGTCGACCAGCAGCCACGGCCCGGTCGAGAGGATTCGCGAGTCGGGTAGTCGGCGCCAGTCACCGCCGGCCGGGTCGAGGGCCGCGGCCCGTGCGCCCGCCGGTTTCCTACCGTTCGCGTCGGCGGACAGTTCCCGGCCGAACAGCACCAGTTCGGTGCCGGTCCAGGCCACCGCGCGGTCGAAGGAGGCGCCGAGCGGGTCGTCGGGCAGCGGCTGCCAGGTCGAGGTCCGCGCATCGAGAACGAAGTCGTCGCCGGTCCCGGCCTCGTCGGTGCCGAGGTACGCCACCAGCCGGTCGCCGGCGGCGGCGATCCCGTAACGCTCCGGGGCGAACGGGACCGCCAGCCGCCCCCAGCGGTCGGTCCCGATGTCGTACGTGAGCAGCCCCGGATGATCCTGCGACCCCCACCCGCCCGGCAGCACGTACGCCGTCCCGCCGATCACCACGCCGGAGGCGATGGCGAACGGATACGGCGAGTCGACGATGCGCCGCCACTGACCGGTCTTCGGGTCGAGGGCGGCACCGTCGCCGAGCGGGGTCGGGTCCAACCCGCAGTCGGCGTTCGGCGGACACACCGGCTCGTCGCTCCCGCCGACCAGCAGCACCTCGCGTCCGGTCCAGAGCCCCAGCGCGCCGGTGCGGGGCGAGAGCGGCGCACCGGTGATCCCGTGCCAGCCGGCCGTTCCGCCAGCGGGCAGCGTGTGCGCGGAACCGGTCGGGGCACAGCCGCCCAGGGCCAGCAGCCCACCGATCGACATCGCCGCCAGAGCCCGTCTCATACCGGGTTGGACTCGCCGCGCCCCGTTCGGGTTCCCGCCCTGATTCCGCTCACGCCGCGCCGTGTCGCCGTACGTGGCAATCACTCAGTGACCACGGAACGCCTCCTCCAGCCACCATGAGCCAAGCGCGGCGCAGACCTTGGCGTCAACCACCAGCGGCCGGGTACGGGGACCAGCGAGCCAGCGGCGTACCGGCCCGAGATCGTCGACGGTCCGGACGGTCAACCCGTCGCAACCGTAACCACGGGCGATCGCGGCCAGATCGGTGTCGGGGAAGGTGACCGTCTCCAACGGGTGCCCGTCCGGGCCGAAGTGGTGCACCTCGGCGCCGTACGCCGCGTCGTCGTAGATCACCACAAGCAGGGGCAGCGCCAGCCGGACGGCGGTGACCAGCTCGGCCGCGGACATGACGAAGCCACCGTCGCCGACCGCGGCGACGGTGAGCCGGTCCGGCCGGGCGACCGCCGCGCCGAGCGCACTGGCCAGGCCGAGCCCGATCGACTGGAACGCCTGGGTGAAGCAGAATCCGGCCACGTCCGGCACGTCGAGCCACATCGACGGGTAGCCCATGAAGTTTCCGGAGTCGACCACCACCGTCCGGTCGGGCGGCAGCAGGTCGTCCAGGGCGGCCGAGAGTGTCCTCGGGTCGATCGTCGCCGGGGTGCCGGCCCGCTCCGGCCCACCCTCGTCCCGGTACGGGACCGTCCGCCACCGACCGTGCTCGCGAATCCGTTGCGCCAGCTCCGGTGTACGCCAGGTGTCCACGGGCCCCGTGGAGCCGGCGTCCAGCCGACCGAGCACCGCCTCGGCGACCGCCGTCACCTCGCCGGCCACCGTCAGGTCGACCGGGCGGTTCACCCCGAACGCGGCCGGGTCGTGGTCGACCTGGACGACGACGGCGGACGGTGGGATCAGCTCGCCGTGCCGGGTGGTCCACATGTTCAGGGTGCTGCCCCACGCGACGACCAGGTCCGCCGTGCCGATCAGCTCGGCGGCGAGCGGGGTGGCGAAGCCGCCGGCCACGTCGATGTTCCACGGGTCCCCGGCGAACAGTCCCTTTGCCGCGGCCGAGACCGCGAGCAGCGCGCCGCACGCGTCGGCGAGCCGGGTCAGTGGTTCCCGTGCCGCCCGCGCGCCCCGACCCGCGATGAAGACCGGTCGACGTGCGGCCTGGAGCGCGGCCAGCAGGGGCTCGACCCGCGCGACGGTGGCCGGCGCCGGCTCGACCGGAAGGACCGGGCCGGACCACGGTTCGGTCACGGCGTGCTGGACCTCCAACGGGAGGCCCAGCACCACCGTCGCGCCCCGGGCGGCGGCCCGGTACGCCGCGCCCGTGTCCTCGGCCGCGTGCGTGGCGTGTACCCGGCGGAAGTCGGCCCCGACCGAGGTGGCGAGTGCCGGCAGGTCGATGAAGAAATTGGACCGGGGCGCGGTCGCCTCCGGGGCCAGGACCACCATCGGGGTACGGCTCTTCGCGGCCTCGGTGAGGCCGGTCAGCGCGTTGGTGACGCCCGGACCCTGGTGCACCGAGAGCAGGCCCACCGTCCCGGAGGTGCGGGCGAACCCGTCCGCCATGCTCGCCGCGCCGCCCTCGTGTGCCGCCGCCACGAACCGGGCGCCGGCCGCCAGGAGTGCGTTCGTGACATGGAAGTTGCCGCTGCCGACCACTCCGAAGACGTGCCGTGCGCCGTGTTCGTACAGGGCCCGCCCGACCACCTCGGCTACCCGCATCGGTGGCCCGGTCCTACCGTTCGACCAGCGCGAGGACCCGGCACGGGCTGCCGGACCCGGAAACGATCGGCAGCGGTCCGGCGATCACCACCGCGCCGGTCGCGGGCAACTGCGCCAGGTTGCGGAGCTGGGTCAGGCCGTACTTCTCCTGACCGAGCAGGTACGAGTGGCACGGGAACGGCGGGTCGAACGAGTGCGCCGCGCCCGCGTCGGTGCCGACGGTCTCGACCCCGACGCCCTGGATCGGCGACTCCTCGGCCAGCCACCGGGCGCACTCGACCGAGATGCCCGGGGTACGCCCGGCGTTGGCGTACCGCTCCGGGTGGTCGCCGTACGCGTCCCAGCCGGTGCGGTAGAGCAGCCAGCCGCCGGTGGGCAGCGCACCGTGTTCCGCCTCCCACGCCTTGACGTGCTCGACCTCGAGCAGGAAGTCAGGGTCGGCGGCGGCGTCGGCGGTGTGGTCGATCACCACCGCCGGGGCGATCAACTGCCGCACCGGGACCTGCGACACGTCCGCGCCCTGTTGACCGGTCACCCAGTGCACCGGGGCGTCGAAGTGGGTGCCGGTGTGCTCGCCGGTGGAGAAGTTGTTCCAGTACCAGGCCGGACCACGGTCGTCGTACCGGCTGATCTCGCTGAGCTGGAACGGCCAGGTCTGGCCGAACTGCTCGGGCAGGCCCAGGATCGGGGTCTGGTCCGAGAGCGGAGCGGTGAGGTCGACAACCTGGATCCGGCCGCTGGAAAGGGCGGCGACTAACTCCTGCAGCACCGTCATGCGGCGACGGTACACCGCGCCTCCACTCCATGATGGACCCTCGAACGGGGCGTGTCAGCGCCGCCGCCGGCCCCGCTGGCGGTCGGCCGCCGATTCCGCTGGCGCAGGAAGTGGCGATGACGGAATAAGAGGAGCCGATCGCCGATGTCGATCTTCATCGGATACGAAAAGCGAAAGTGAATGGTTCTCGCCGTACGGCGGTCCGCCGGCATTGGTGGTAATCACGGTGCAATTTTTGTCGGTGGCCGGGGCCATACTGACCCGTGGCGTGCGCCGGTGCGCCGGATGGGAGGACCAACCGTGACAACACCGCCTGCGAAAACCCTCTTGATGATCGGCACGACGAAGGGCCTGTTCCTCGCCACCAGTAGCGATGACCGGCTCACCTGGGAGGTGAGCGGACCGCATTTCTCGATGACCGGCGTCTATTCCGCCGCGATCGACAAGCGGCGCTCCGCCCCGCGACTGCTCGCCGGGGTGAGCAGCTCGCACTTCGGGCCGAGCGTGGCGACCAGTGACGATCTCGGTGGCTCCTGGCGGGAGCCGGACCAGCCGCCGCTCGCCTTTCCGGCTGACACCGAGACCAGCCTGGGACGGGTCTGGCAGCTCGCACCCGGCTCGGCGGCCGAGCCGGACGTGGTCTACGCCGGCACCGAGCCGACCGCGCTGTTCCGTTCCGTCGACGGCGGCGTCAGCTACGAGATGGTCAGGGCGCTCTGGGACCACCCGCACCGCAAGGAATGGGGCGAGGGGTTCGGTGGCCAGGCGGCGCACACCGTGCTGCCACACCCCGCCGACCCGGCCAGGGTCCTGGTCGCGATGTCGACCGGTGGCGTCTACCGCTCCGACGACGCCGGCGCCACCTGGACCACCGGTAACACCGGGATCCGGGCCTATTTCCTGCCCGACGAGTGGCCCGAGTTCGGCCAGTGCGTGCACAAGGTGGCCCGGGACGCGGGCGACCCGGACCGGCTCTACGCACAGAACCACCACGGGGTCTACCGCAGCGACGACGCGGGCGTCACCTGGAACTCCATCGCCGACGGGCTGCCGAGCGACTTCGGGTTCGCGATGGTGGCCCATCCGCACCGTTCCGGCGTGATCTACAACTTTCCCCTGGTCGCCGACGGCGAACGGTTCCCGGTCGAGCGCCGGTGCCGGCCGTTCCGGTCGGTTGACGCCGGCACCACCTGGGAGCCGCTCGCCGTCGGCCTGCCCACCGACCCGTACTACGCGGCGGTGCTGCGGGACGCGATGTGCGTCGACGACGCCGAGACCGCCGGCGTCTACTTCGGCACCCGTGCCGGCGAGGTCTACGCCAGTCGGGACGAGGGCGACTCGTGGTCCCTGGTGGCGGCGCACCTGCCGGACGTGCTCTGCCTGCGTGCCGCGGAGGTGTGAGCGGTGGTCACACTCCTCGTACCGGCGGCGCTGCGGGTCGACGCGGCGGGTGCCAGCCGCCTCGACGTCACCGCCTGCGGCACTCTGCGGGCGGTGCTGGACGAGGTCGCCGGCCGGTGGCCCCGGCTGGACCGGAGGATCCGCGACGAGCGGGGTGAACTACGCCGTTACGTCAACGTCTACGTCGATGGCGAGGACTGTCGCCGGGGCGAGGGTCTGGACACCCCTGTGCCCAGCGGCGCCGAGGTACAGGTGATTCCCTCGGTGGCCGGCGGCTGAGCCGGCTCCGGTCGGGGCATTCCGCAGGGCGCGACATGCCAGCGGGACGCGCCCGGGGCGGCCCCGGCGCCCCCGCTCAACGGTCGACGCGCTGCTCCACCGTGCTCTCCGCGAACCAGCGCACGGTGGTCACCCCCTCGGTGGCCACCAGCGCGGTCGGGTCGATCGGCAGCCCGAGCGTACCCAGTAGGAACTGCCCGACCAGGTCGGCACCCGCGGCGAGCGACAGCGGCAGTCCGCCGGAGAAGCGCGGGTTCACCTCGACCACCCGTGCCGGGCCCTCGTCGTCCAGAAAACCCTGCACGTTGCAGACAGCGGTCAGGTCGAGCGCGCCGGCCAGTTCCTTGACCAGCAGGTCGATCCGGCTGTCGGCGAAGGTCGTGCCCCGGGTCGAGATGCCGGCCCGGGTCTGCGCGCGCCAGCGCGGCACCGCACCGAGGACCGCGCCGTCGCGTCCGATCAGGCAGTCGACGGTGAACTCCCTGCCCGGCAGCCGGGTCTGCACCAGCGGGGCCGGCACCCGGCGCAGCAGGGTCGGAAAGTCCGCCGGGTCGTCCACCGGATAGACGTCCCGGGACCCGCGCCCGACCCGTGGCTTGACGATCCACGGTCCGGGCAGGTCACCGGGGCCGTCCAGGGCGGTGCCGGGCGCGGCCACCCCGGCGGCGTCGATTCGCGCCGCGAACGCCCACTTGTCGAGGCAGTCGGCGACCGTCCGGTGGGCCGGGAACCACGCCGCGATCCCGCGTTCGGCGAACTCCGCCTCGTTGCCCGCCACCCGCAGCAGTTCCTCCGCGACGGTCACGATCACCGCGTCGCTGCCGGTGGCGGTCGCCGCCGCCAGTAACCGGTCCGGGTAGTCGGGGGAGTCGGCCGTGGGCAGCAGGTAACTCTGGTGGCCCAGGTGCAGGCCAGCGGCGTACGGGTCACAGTCGGCGGCCACCGGGGTCACATCCAGGGTGGTCAGCTCGCGCAGTACGGCGACTCCGGCGGGGCCACCGCAGCCGGTCACCAGCACCCGGCGCCCGGCCAGCCGGGGATCCGACGGTCGCGGCCGGGGCGACTGCGGGCCGGGACGGACCAGGGTGGTTCGGGTGGTGTCAGCGGGGTCGGTCACGGTGGTCTTCCTGTTTCTCTCGGGCGGGTTGTCGCCGCTGATCGCCGGAGGTCCGCCGTCGGGCCGGCCGCCGCCTCCTGCCACCGGAGAGCGCGGCACCGCGTGGCAGCCGTACCGCGATCAGCAGGAGCAGTACGGCGATCAGCAGCAGGTAGGAGAAGACCGTGCCGACCCAGTCGTGAAAAGTGATCATGGTGTTGATGCCGGCGCCCCGGCCGACCCAGAGGACCGCGACCAGCCGGGTCAGGTTGCCCAGCGACAGCAGCAGCACCGCGAGGACCGCGCCACCGATCCGCTGGCGCCGGCTGCCGCCGAGGATGAGCAGCGACACCCCGGCGGCGGCGGCGCTCACCGTCAACGCCGAGCAGGAGGGCGTGATCCGGATGAAGTACGGCTGGTAGCCGTAGAAGCCGTGGACCAGGTTGGTGCCGGGAAGTTCCCGGGTCATTTCCAGCCCGGTGTGCTGGGCGAGCCAGGCGGTGGCCGCCGCCTCCCAGTGGCTCACCGGGGCCGCCGCCCACCAGCCGAGACCGACGGTGACCGCCAGCACCGTCAGCACCCGTACCAGTGGATAGCCGGCGCGGCCACCCCGGGCCGGCCCGATCGCCCGGTGCCGGCCGCCCGTCCCGTCGTCGGCCAGCCCGGCCCGGCTCAGCCCGCCGGTCACGCGGGGGTCACCACGGCGCGCGGATCCCGGGCGGCACGCTCGGTGTGCACCGCCGCGTTCGGGTCCAGGGCGGTTCGCTCGGTCTTCACCCAGGCGTAGCGGGACCCCGCCCAGGCGTCGAGCATGGCCCGGGTGCAGAGCAGCATCGAGATCACGAAAAGCGCCGGGAAGAGCAGCAACGGCAGCAGGTCCCGGCGGCGGGCACCGGCCCGCAACAGCCCGCCCCCCACCTCGAGCACCGGTCCGGCCGCCATCAACGGCGCGATGGCCCAGAGTGGACCGGCCGACGGCAGCAGACCGGGCACGGCCGTGGTGATGCCGGCCAGCAGCAGGGCGAGCACGCAGAGCACCGGTACGTGGAAGACGTAGAGGAAGAGGGTCGCCTCGATCTTCTCGCGCAACCGCAGTCGCGGGCTGCGCCACAGCGGCCGGCGGTAGTCGCGGCAGACCTGCTGGTGGCCTCGGGCCCAGCGGTACCGCTGCCGGTAGTACGCCCCCAGGCCGGTCACCGCGAGTTCGGTGTCCACCGCGTGTTCGGCGTAGCCGATCCGGTATCCACGCAACCAGATCCGCAGCGACAGGTCGGTGTCCTCGGTGACCGACTCGACGTTCCAGCCGCCGAGTTCCCGCAGCACGTCGGTGCGTACGGCACAGTTCGCGCCCCCGTACGCGGGCAGGCCGTGGACCCGGTCGCGGCCGGCCATGTTCACCAGGTAACCGCAGAGATAGTCCACCGCCACCAGGCGCGCGACCAGACTGTCCCGGGGATTGCGCACCACGCACCGGCCCTGCACCGCGGCGACCCGCGGGTCGGCGAACGGGCGCAGTAGTTCACGTAGGCAGTCGGGAGCCGGCTGGTGGTCGGCGTCGAAGACCACCACGACTTCGCCCCGCGCCAGCCGGAGCGCGTCGTTGAGCGCGGCGGACTTGCCGCCGACCGCGTCGGCCGCGCGCCGCAGCACCCGCCACCCCCGGTGCCCGACCACGGCACGTTCCAGCAGGTCACCGGTGCCGTCGGCGGATCGGTCGTCGACGAAGACCACCTCGATCAGGTGTGCCGGGTAGTCGAGGGCGGCCAGCGCGGCGGTCAACCCGTCGATCACCCTGGCCTCGTTGTGGCAGGGGACCAGCACGGTGACGCTCAACGGCCGGTCCGTCGTGTCGTCGGCCTCGGCCGGGATCGGACGCAGGGCGGCGGTCAGGAAGACCAGGTGCCGGATCAGGTAGGTGGCGAACACGGCGGTCAGCGCCAGCGCGACCGCCTGGTACGCCCAGGCCGGACGGAGTGCCACCGCCGCGACCACGGTCAGCGCCGCCGCCACCCGCAGGGCGGTCCGGGGGACGCTCGCGCTCGCCCGCCGGGCGGTGCGCGGGTGCCGGTGCGCGCTCGGCCGACTCACCGGCGTGTCCCCTCGCAGAGGTCGAGCAGCACGTCCAACGCGTCGGCCGTGGTCTGCACCGACCGCCAGACCTCGGCCGGGTCGGGCCGGTCCCGATATTCGCCCTGGCGGACCCGGAGCGCGCGGATACCGAGCGCGACCGCCCCGGCGATGTCCTTCTCCGGCCGGTCGCCGACCATCACGGCGTCCTCGGTCCGGCAGCCGAGCAGCGACAGCCCTCGCCGGAACCCGGACGGATGCGGCTTGCGGCCGGCCCGTCCCCGCTCCTCGTCGGTGCAGACCACCCCGGTCAACGCCCCGCCCAGTCCGGTGGCGGCGAGCTTCGCCCGCTGCTGCTCCGGGTTGCCGTCGGTCACCACCACCAGCGGTACGGAGCGGGCCAGCCGGCTCAACCGCTCCGCGACACCCGGGTACGGGGTGAGCGTCGTCGGCCGGAAGTTGCGGAAGGCACCGACCAGCGCCGGGGCGAGGGCGGGTGCGGCGCCGATCGCGGCGAGCGCGGAGTCGATCAGGCTGCCCCGGTCGCTGCCCCGGGCACTTTCCCTGCCCAGCGCGGACCGCAGCGCGTCCCGGTCGAGTCCGAGCGAGGCCCCGGCGGCGGCGACCCGGTCCCAGGTCTGGGCCAGGAACTCGGCCTGCGGGTAGAGGGTGTCGTCCAGGTCGACGAGCACACCCAGCGGGGGACGGTCCACCTCAGTTCTCCGCAGCCAGGCCGAGTGCGTCCGACATCTCCAGCGGTCGTCCCGGCCCGGAGAGGCTGAGCAGGGTACGGGTGGTGGTGAACGCCTCGGCCTCGGTGACCCGCCCCTGGAAGCCACGGAACCGGGCCTGTGCGGCGAGCGCCTCCAGGTCGATCCGGCGTCCGCCGATCACCTGGGAGAGGTGGTGGCGCAGCAGCCGCAGCTTCTCCGGGACCAGGCCGGTGACGTCTCCGAAGACGACCGGCTGGAAGTCCAGCGTCGACGGGCTCTCGTAGTGCAGCACGGTGGTGAGGGTCCGGGCGGCGGCGATCGAGGCCGAGGCGGTCGCCCGGTGGTCCTGGTGCGAGTCGGCGGGCGCGTGCGTGAAGACCAGGTCGGGCCGGACCGCGGCCAGTGCCTCCTCGATCCGGTTGACCAGTGCCGGCCCGTGGTCGAGTTCGCCGTCCCGGAACCCGCCGCCGATGAGTTCGGCGCCGAGATACTCGGCGGCCTGACGCTGCTCCCGAGCCCGCAGGTCGGGGTCGCCGGGGCCGAGTCGCCCGTCGGTGAGGACGAGCATGGTGACCGAGGCACCGAGCTGGCGGGCCCGCAGCAGGGTCGCCCCGCAGCCCAGTTCGATGTCGTCCGGGTGCGCGCCGATCGCCAGGATTCTCATCGGTCGACCTCCTTGGAGATGTCGTGCGTCGAGGTGTCGGGGCCGGGCTCGCGCAGGCGTAGCCGGCCGGTGTGGTGCAGGTCGGTCAGGAGGGCGGCGATCCGGTCGGCGGTGTGGCCGTCGCCGTACGGGCAGGGCATGGCCGCGATCCGCCGCTGGGCCGCCGGGGTGAGCAGTTCGGTGGCGGCGGCCAGCGCCCGGTTCGGGTCGAGGCCGACCAGGACCGCCTGACCGAGCGCGACCCCCTCCGGTCGGGGGGTGCTCTCCCGCAGCACCAGCGCCGGTACGCCGAACCAGCCCGCCTCCTCCTGCAGGCCACCGGAGTCGGTGGCGACCAGCGCGGAACCGGCGATCAGCTCCAGCATCCGGCGGTGCGGTTGGGGGTCGAGCAGGGCGATGCCGGGGTGCGTGAGCCGGTCGGTGAGGCCGGCGGCGGCCAGCCGGTCGGCGGTGCGCGGGTGCAGCGGGAAGGTCACCGGGGTGTGCCGTTCGGCGAGCGCGCGGACGATGTCGACCAGGGTGGCGAGCCGCTCGGGTGAGTCGACGGTGCCGGAGCGGTGCGCGGTGACCAGGATGCCGGCCCGCTCCGCCGGTGGTACGGCGGTCACACCGGAGCCGCGCAGTACGTCGCAGACGGTGTTGCCGACGACGTGCACGCTCGACCCGGCGACGCCCTCGCGGAGCAGGTGTTCCCGGGCCCCCTCGGTCGGCGCCAGGTGCACGGTGGCGAGGTCGGCCGCGACCGTTCGGTTGCACTCCTCCGGTGAGAGCGGGTTGTACGACCGCAGCCCCGCCTCGACGTGTGCGACCGGTACGCCGTACCGGCGGGCCGCCATGGCGACCAGCGGCACGGTCCAGGTGTCGCCCTGCACCACGGCGACGTCCGGCCGGTCGGTGGCGAAGTAGCCGAGCGCGTGCCCGAGCAGACCGCCGACCCGGGCCGCCTCGTCGCCGTGCAGCGTCCAGTGTGCGGTGGGTTCGACACCGAGGTCGGCGAAGAACGAGCCGGCCATCCGGTGGTCGTGGTGCTGACCGGTCGCGATCACCTGGACCTGCGCCCCCGTGGTGTGCAGGGCCTGGGCGACCGGAGCGAGCTTGACGATCTCGGGGCGGGTGCCGGCGAACAGCACCGCCCGGAGGGCCCGCCCGGGGAGCGGGTCCCCGGACGGGCGGGTGGGGTGGTGGTCCATCAGGAGGCCGGAACCTCCAGGCCGCTGCGGTGCCGCTTCCACGCGACGTAGCCCGCGCCGGCGGCCAGGGCGGCTCCGGTGAGCACGGCGGGCATCCCGAAGGCGGGGGTGTCGACCGTGGCGGCGGTCCGGGTGATGGTCAGCCGGTCGATCTCGGTGCCGGTCGCCGCGCCCTCGATCGAGACCGCCCGGAGCGTGAGCGTGGTGGTCTGGCCGGGGGCGGCGGGCTTCACGTCGACGGCGAGCAGGTTGTGACCCCGGTAGCGGATCCGCGACCAGTCGACCGTCTCGTTCACCTTGGTGCCCGAGGTGTTGCGGTAGAAGGTGGAGACCCCGTCGGAGTCGTGCACGTTGCCGGCGTAGCTCTCCGGGCCGTTGGCCGGCAGGCTGTAGAGGCCGGCGCCGCCGCCACCGGCGACGATGTAGGTGGTGCCGTCGGTCACCGGGTTGACCGTGTCGCCGACGGCGGCGGTACGGGTCTTGGCGCCGCCGCGCATCGGGTCGGCCCGCTCGTACATGTGGTTGTGGCCGTTGATCACCAGGTCGACGTTGTACTTGTCGAACAGCGGGATCCACTGGGCGCGTACGCCGCCCTCGGAGCCGTGGTTCGTGGTGACCGCGTAGGCGCAGTGGTGGAAGAAGACCACGATGAAGTCGATCTTCGGGTTGGCCCGCAGGTCGGCCAGGGTCTTTTCCAGCCAACTGAGCTGGGCGCCCCCGGAGTAGCCACGGTTCGCCGGTCCCTCGTTGCTGACGTCGTTGGTGTCCAACGACAGCACCGCGACGTTGCCGTACGTGAAGGCGTACACGCTCGGGCAGTTGGACGGCCCGTTGGTCGGCAGGTCCAGGCGCTGGACGTGGCCGCCGTACCCGTTGGGGGAGTACCAGGACTCGATGTCGTGGTTGCCGGTGGCGAACATCCACGGCACCGACTGGGCGACCGGCTCGATCTGGCCGAAGTACTTGTCCCAGACCGACGGGTTGAAGGTGTCGCCGAGTTCGCCCTTGCCGCTGGAGTCGGCGTACGTGATGTCACCGGCGACCAGGTGGAAGGCCGGCTTCTGGGCGATGATCTGGGCGTTGTCCAGCAGCGCCTGGGCGCTCGCGCCCATGTCGCCCATGGCGGTGAAGGTGAACGGCCGCAGGGCCGCGCCGCTGCCGGCCGGCGCGGTGGTGAAGCTCTGTACCGGTCCGCCGGCCGCCTCCAGCCCGTCGTGACCGATGGCGTAGTAGTAGGTGGTGTCGGGCCGCAGACCGTCGAGCGCGGCGTGTCCGTAGAACTGGTCCAGGGGCGTACCGGTGCCGTAGTCGCTGTGCAGTGAGCGCAGTTCGCCCTGCACGACCTGGCTGAGGTCGTCGGCGGAGGTGCCGAGACGCAGCACCGGCTTGTCGACCGCGGCCGGGACCTGCCAGCCCACCCGCATCTGCGTCGTCGGGTCGTTGCCGTACGACAGGTGCCGCCCGAAGGGGGTCACCGACGACCCCGGAGCCTCGGCGTACGCGGCCTTGGTGAGCAGGGTCGGGCCCACCGCGACGGCGGCGGCACCGACGGCACCGGCCGCGAGGAAGCGGCGGCGGGAGAGGTTCCTCTTGACGTCCTGCCAGTACTCGTGCTGCTCTGCGATGGTCATCTCGCCGCGGCGGCGGCGGGACACCCGGAAACCAGGAAGGTCCACGGACCTGCCTCTCTCGGTAGTTCGCGAAAGTGGATGGACGACTTCGCCCCGCCGCGAGGTTCACTCGCTGTAATGAAGCGCGGGGTGGTCGAAGATGAACTTTTCGAGGTCAAGCCATGATTCGCTGATGAAGAGCGGCTCGGAAACTACCAAGAGTGAGATTTGCGGAACGACCCGTTCGCGCGCTCGTGGCGTACGGACGGTTGGGTGCCGAATGGGTGAATCGGGGCTGTCGCCCAACCGAGGCGACCACTCACTGATTTGGGTGGGCACGCGCACGCCGCCAGGATCATGGCCATCTGAGGTGAGGTGCCCGGTTGCCGTGCACGCCTCGGGGTCGGGTCTTCGAGCCACGTTGACCCCAGGTCCGCCCCGCCCGCTGATAGCGTCGCGCGGATGACCGCACCCTCGCTCGACGCCCGCCGGTTCGCCGCCATCGACAACGTCGGTGGCGAGGTGAGCGCGGAGACCGTCTTCGAGTACCGGGAGCGCGACGGTGAGGTGTGGGCGACGTACGCCGGTGGCGCGGTGCGTCGCGGCTACCTCGTCGGCACCCGCCGCGCCGACCTGCTCAGCATCCGGTACGTGCAGCTCAACATCGACGGGGAGACGTCCTCCGGCCGCTGCGTGACCGAGGTGAGCGTGCTGCCGGACGGCCGGCTGCGACTGGACGAGACCTGGCAGTGGGAGTCCCGCCCCGGCGAGGGGACCAGCGTGGTCGAGGAGATCGGTGCCTGAGCCGGCTCTCAGTGCCGCCGGCGCGCCCGATCGGTTAGTCTCGGGTGACGCGTTTTCCGGAACAGTTCCGTAAATTGTTGGGGAAACGCCACATCCGATCGGCGGGGCGGACCCGCGATGCGGCCGCGTTGAGTGTCTTCCGCTCGGTCACGGTGCGGCGTAACCGCGAAAGTGTTTCGGTCGTAGGCTGGAGCCTCGACGAAGGAGCTGCCCCGTGACGGTCGACGAAGGACGCAGGATCACCATCACCGCGATCGCCCAGGAAGCCGGCGTCTCGGTGCCGACCGTGTCCCGGGTGCTCAACGGTCGCAACGATGTTGCGCCGCAGACCCGGGAGCGGGTCGAGGAACTGCTGCGCCGGCACGGCTACCGGCGTCGGGCGACCCGCCCACGGGCCGGCGCGAGCCTGATCGACCTGGTCTTCAACGACCTCGACAGCCCCTGGGCGGTGGAGATCATCCGGGGCGTGGAGGACGTCGCCCACGCGGCCGGTGTCGGAACCGTCGTCTCGGCCATCCACCGCCGCTCGACCTCCACCCGGCAGTGGCTGCAGAACCTGCGCACCCGGGCCACCGACGGGGTGATCCTGGTGAGCAGCGACCTCGCCCCGCCGGTCCACGCCGAGCTGCGCCGGTTGAACGTACCGATGGTGCTGGTCGACCCGGCCGGGGTACCCACCCTGGACATTCCCACCATCGGCGCGACGAACTGGGCGGGTGGGCTGCGGGCGACCGAACACCTGCTCTCGCTCAACCATCGTCGGATCGGCTTCATCGCCGGTCCACCCCGGTTGCTCTGCAGTCGGGCCCGGCTCGACGGTTACCGGGCAGCGCTTGAGGCCGCCGGCCTTCCCGTCGACCACCAGCTGATCGCCCCCGGCGACTTCTACCACGAGTCCGGTTACTCCAGCGGCACGGCACTGCTCAACCTCGCCGACCCGCCCACGGCGATCTTCGCCTCCAGCGACCAGATGGCCTTCGGCGCGTACGAGGCGGTCCGTCGGCGTGGCCTGCGGGTGCCCGACGACGTGAGCGTGGTCGGCTTCGACGACCTGCCCGAGGCGCGCTGGTCCTCGCCACCGTTGACCACCGTGCGCCAGCCGTTGGCGGAGATGGGCCTGCTCGCCGCCCGTACCGTGCTCCGGTTGGCCCGGGGTGAGGCGGTCGACACCCCGAGGGTCGAGCTCTCCACCGACCTGGTCGTACGCGACAGCTCGGCGCCCCTGGTCCAGCGCTGACCAGGGGCGGATTCGCCTAACCACTCCCACGTCGAAGATACCGATTTAGGCTGTTTGTGGAGTGGACTGCGTCGGCGGGTTAAGGACGATCGCGCACCGGGTACCACCGGGTGCACGGCGCCCGCCGCGTGGATGGTGGGGCGACAGACCCGAGGGGGCCCGATGAGACTCGACGACGACGACATGCGGACGAGCGGCGGTGGCGCCGGCGAGGGCCCGGCCGACGGTGGGGCCAACCCCACGGGCCGTGACGGGGGTGCCGACGGAGCCGCCGAGGGTCCGGCCGACGGCGGGGCGACGGCGGGGCAGCACGATGGCGGCGCCGACGGGTCCGCCGAGGGTCCGGCCGACGGCGGGGCGACGCCCGGCCAGCACGACGGCGGCGCCGACGGCAGCGCCGAGGGCCCGGCCGACGGTGGGGCCAGCCCCGGACAGCGCGACGGCGGCGCGGACAGCGCGGCCCGGTAGCCGGGGCACGGAGATGACCGACGACGCGCCGGGCGGCCACCGCCGCCCGGCGCTCGCCCGTTGTGTGGCCCTTGCCCCGAGCAACTTCGTGGCCGCTCACTGGGGCCGTACACCGCTGCTGTCCCGGGCCGCGGAACTCGGCAACCCGGACGGTTTCACCGACCTGTTCAGCCCGGCCGACGCCGACGACCTGCTCAGCCGGCGCGGCCTGCGTACGCCGTTCCTCCGGGTCGCGAAGGAGGGACAGGTGCTGCCGGCGGCTCGTTTCACCGGTGGTGGCGGGGCCGGCGCCGAGATCGGCGACCAGGTGCTCGACGAGAAGGTCCTCGACCTGTACGCCGACGGCGCCACCCTCGTCCTCCAGGGCCTGCACCGCAACTGGCCCCCGCTGATCGACTTCACCCGCGAACTCGGCGCCGCGCTCAGCCAACCGTTGCAGGTCAACGCGTACCTGACCCCCGCCGGCAACCAGGGCTTCGCCACCCACTACGACACCCACGACGTGTTCGTGCTCCAGGTGGACGGGCGCAAGCACTGGCGGATCCACGAGCCGGTGCTCCCCGACCCGCTGGAGCGCCAGACCTGGGGCGGTCGGGCCGACGAGGTCTCCGCCACCGCCGCCGGCCCACCGGCGCTCGACGTGACCCTGGGGCCCGGTGACGCGCTCTACCTGCCCCGGGGGTGGCTGCACAGCGCGCAGGCGCAGCAGGGCAGCTCGCTGCACCTGACCGTCGGTGTCCGCGCGTTGACCCGCTACGCCCTGGTGGAGGCCCTGCTCGGGCTCGCCGCCGAGGACCAGCGGCTGCGTACCTCGCTCCCGTTCGGGCTCGACCTCGCCGAACCCGACCAGATCTCGAAGGAGCTGACCGAGACCGTCGAGGCGCTTCAGGACTGGCTCGGCCAGGCGGACCCGGCGGCGGTGGCGGCGAAGCTGCGGGAGCGGCTCTGGCCGGCCACACGTCCGGCGCCGATCCGGCCGCTCGCCCAGGCGGACGCGATCGCGGCACTCGACGCCGACTCCCGGCTCACCCCCCGCGAGGGACTGCGCTGGCAGGTCACGCCGGCCGGCGACGGTGAGCCGGACCGGATCGCGTTGCGCCTGTTCGACCGCACCATCACCTTCCCCGGACAGTGCGCGCTCGCCCTACGCGCCTTTCTCGACGGCGGTGTCTCCCGGGTCGGCGACCTGCCCGGTCTCGACGACGACGCCGACCGGATCGTGCTCGCCCGACGGCTGCTGCGCGAGGCGGTGGCCGTACCGGGGTGAGCCGGTCCGGTACGTCGGGGGTGGGGCTCCGGCGAACGGGTTCAGCGGAACAGGGCGAAGAGCGTGCCGGTGGTCAGCGCCCCGGCGACGACCACCACGGTCACCGCCCTCGGGTCCAGGCCGGCATGCCGACGGTCGGCCAGCAGTTTCGCCGGGGCCAGGCCGACCAGCGGGCCGAGCAGCGTCACCACCAGGCTCAGTACCGGCATGCCCACGGCCAGGTCGCCGCCGTACCGGACCCCGGCCGCGCGGGCGGCGAACCCCAGGGCGTACGCGAGCGCGGCGCCGAGCACACCGAAGACCGCCAGCAGTGGGTGGCTGGAGGCGGGCAGCTCGCCCGGGTGCCGGGTCCGGTCCAGCAGGTCCCGGACCCCCTCGAGCAGCAGACCCGGGTCGGTCGGCGGCCCCGGCGTCGGCACCGGGGGGTCGCCGATCCGGCGGGCGCCCGCGCCCAGGCGGTCCCGCAGGGTCTGCCACAGGTGGAGCACCTCGGCCTCGGTCAGCTCGGCCTCCTGGCCGGCCGAGGCGAGTTCCGCCTCGGCCCGACGTACCGCCTGCTCGGCGTCGCGTACCGCGCGTTCCGCGCCCGCGCACTGGCTGGCGTACCAGCTCTCGGCCTCGGCCCGCTCGGCCTCCATCCGGGCGGTCACGTCGGCGAGCCGGCGGATGAGCTGGGCGTACGTCTCGCTCATCGGGCCGGCCCGTACGGAATGATCGTCTGGCCGGTACGGTGCACCGCCCGGTCGAAGAAGAGTCCCCGCCACGGCCGGGGGTACCAGTCCGGGCCGCCCGTACCGGGATAGAGCGCCGAGCCCAGCTCCGCGCCCTGCACGTCGAGGGCCACCCAGGCGCCGATTTGGTCGGTCCGCGACGCCGGGCCGCCAAGGTCCGCCCGCATCCGGGCGACTCCCCGCCACCAGGCGAGTACGTGGGTTCGCCGCTCCGGCCCGTCGTGCAGGATCTGCCGCAGGTGTTCCAGCCCGGTACGTCCACCGGCGCGTGCGGCCAGCCGGCCGGCCGCCGCGTCGACCGCGTACAGCAGCAGGTAGTGGGGTTCACCCGGCATGGTGCCCAGGCCCAACGCGGAAGCCGTCTCACTCATCAGCTCCGGCACCGTTTCCTCGTCGTACCAGGCCGCGTCGTCGCCGAGCGCGTCGTACAGCGATCGGGCGGCCGGGTCGGCGTCCGGGTCGAGGCAGGCGATCGAGAACCGGGCGGTGCCCGGTGGGTGCTGTCGGTGCAGCGAGCGGGCCGCCGCGTCGAGTACCGCGCAGGCCTCGTCCACCCGGGTGCCGAGCACGGCCAGGTTCCGGCCGGGCGCCCGGGGCAGCCGCATCCCCGCCGAGCGGGCCTGTACGTCGATGATCTCGCCGAGCAGGGCGACCGGCCCTCGGGGGCTGCCCGCCGTACGACCTTCGGCCGACTCGTCGACCGGCCGCAGCGCGGCGAAGTCCGGGGCGTCGGCGAGTCGGGGCACCGCGTCGCCGTCGAACAACCGGGCCGGTGCGGCGTCCTGCGGGCGCATCCGCCAGAGCTGGTTCTGCAACTCGCTCCAGGTGCCCCAGTCGCTGGCGGACGGGATCTGGGCGACCTGGTTCCCCTCGACCATGCCGGACTCGGCGTTGACCACCGCGTGGTGCCGGGGCAGGGCCTGGGCGGCGTCGTTGCGTTCGGCGAGGATGCGCAGCGCCTTCGGCAACGCGATCCGGAGGGTGAACTGGGCGACCAGTGCGGGCCGCCCCCAGAGTGCTTCGATGCCGCGTACGTCCTGGGAGGCGAGGACCAGGTGGATACCCTGGGACCGGCCGCGCCGGGCCAGGTCCTCCAGCAGGTCGGCCGCCTCGCGGGCGACCGCGTCCCGGCCGGCGAGCAGCATCTGGAACTCGTCGACCACCGCCACGATCCGGGGCCAGTGCCCGTCCGGGTCGACCGAGCGCAGCTCGGCGAGCTTGGTCACCTCGTGCCGCTTCGCGGCGTCGGCGCGGCGGCGCAGTTCCTCGGCGAGGAAGCGCAGCAGGGCCAGGCCGAACTCGCGGTCGGTGTTGACGTTGATGCCGACCAGGCGCATGTGCGGCAGCCAGCTCGGGTCCCGCCGCCCCTGGGCGAACCGGGCGAAGGACACCCCCTCCTTGAAGTCGAGCAGATAGAACTCCAGCTCGGCGGGGGAGTAGCGGGCGGCCAGCGCCCCGATCCAGGCGAAGATCAGGTTGGTCTTGCCGGTGCCGGACGGGCCACCGATCAACGCGTGCGGTGGGTAGTCGCCGAGGGTGAGCAGCACCGGTCGCCCCTGCGGGCCGTCGCCGATCGGCGCGATCAGCCCGGTGGCCGAGCTTTCCTTCCACATCTGGTCGACCGGCGGCAGCAGGTCGGTGAAGGGGGACGGGGCGGGACCGGCGGTGACCGCGGCGGCGATCTCCCGGCAGGTGTCGGTGACCAGGCTTGCCGGGGGTGGCGGGTCGAGTCGTACGGGCAGCCCGGGTGCGGTCCGCAACCGGGTCAGGCCGTCGCCGACCTGCACCCGTTCCACCGTCGGCTCGTCCGGCAGTTCTATGCCCCGGACCACCAAGTGTACGCCGCAGGCGGCGCCGGTGCGGACCACCCGGTCGAGCTGACCGCGCTCGTGCCGGGAGAGTTCGTCCCCGCCGAGCAGCACCGCCACCCGCCACGGTTCGGGTCGGCGCCCGGTCGCGGCGGCCAGTTCCCGCAGCGAGCCGTACTCGCCGGCGAGCACCGTCTCGTTGATCCGGCGGATCTGGTCGACGAGATCGTCGAGGAGGCGGGCCAGTCCGCCCGGACCGACGAAGGTGAGCAGCCCGGCGGTGGAGAGGGGGGCGAAGCCGGCCAGCCCGCCGCCGAGATGCTCCGGGTCGTACCCGATCAGCCGGACGGCGCCGGGTTCGGCGCGGCCCACCGCCCGCAGCAGCAGGGCGGCGACGACCGCGTCGCAGCCCGCCCGGTCGGTGCCGGCGAGGTGTACGTGGCCCCGGTCCAGCAGCGGCACCAGTGCCGGCACCGGTTCGGCTTCGGGCAGGCGGACCGCGCCGATCCGCAGCGCACCGGCGGGTTCGTGGCGGGCCGCCGGGCTCGGCCGCCACGACGACCACGCCGTGCTGGCCGCGCCGGGTGCCGCCTCGGTCGCCGCCTCGGCGGTACGTCGGGCCAGCAGGATCAGTTCGGCGTCGTACTCGTCGGCGATCTCGGTGAGCCGGCGGTCGCGTTCGGCGCCGACGCGTTGCGGTACCCGCGCGGCGGCCCGACGGGTCCGGGCCAGCCGGTCCCGGGAGCTGTCGAGTTCGGTGCGCGCCTGTGTCAACCTGCCCCGGGTCACGCCGAGTGCATGCGACAGCATGCCGCGGACCCGGGTGACGAGCTGGGTCCGGACGTCAGCCATCGGACTCCCGCAGGGTCTGGGCGGCTACCGACTTGGCGTCTCGGCCGAGCCGGTGGAGCAGCAGTCCGGTGAGTACCCCGGCGGCGACCGCCGGATCGGCCGGATGTGGCGGCGCGGTGGGATTCCTCGGGGGCGGCATCCGGCAGACCCGGCTCAGCGCCGTCTCGAGCACCTCGGCCGGAAGGCCCGGCAGCAGGTCGCGGGCCCTGCCGGTGAGCTCGCCCCGCAGCCGGGGCAGGTCCTGCGCCCGGGGCGGGTGTCCGAGCAGTTCGGCGGCCAGGTCGCGGAGCATCGGCGGCGCCACCGCGGCCATGCCGAGTCCCACGTCGGCCGGTACGTCCCGCAGTTGGGCGTGCAGTTGGCCGCGGTCGTCGGCGCGTACCCGCTCGGCCACCCGGCGCAGCAACTCCTCGGCGTCGGTGATCTCGCGGTCGGGTTTCGCGCCGGGGGCGTCGCGTTGGCCGGTCAGCTCGGTCACCCGTACCGACCACCAGCGGTGGACCGGCCCGGCTTCGCCGCGTGGCTCGGGTACGGGGCCCGGTCCGGCGGTCGGCGGATCGTCGGTCGGTTCCCGCCGTGCGGGTTGCCCGGCGGCCGGCGGCCCGTCGCCGGCCAGCCCGATCGCGGCCAGGTACGCGGCGAACTGGTCCTGTGCCACCCGTAGCACGTGACCGGCGGTCTCGGCGTGTTCGGTGGCGGCCGACAGTTCGGGTACGCCCATCGGGTCGGACGACTCCTGCCGGACCCAACGCAGCCGGTCGGCGGCCTGTCGGAGCCGGTCCAGCGCCTCCGTCACCTGGGCCACCGGCAGTTCGTCGGCGGCGGCCCGTACCAGCGCGCCCAGTTCCTCCACGATGGACATGGGCGGCTCAGAGCGTCGAGACGTAGAGCTGTGCCTGCTCCACCGCGGCGAGGGTGGCGGAGAGACATTCCTCCAACTCCTGCGACGCCTGGGTCAGCGACGCCTGTGCGGCACTGACGGTCTCGTGCCCACTACCCTCCAACGCGCCGGCCAGCGTCTGCTGTGCCTCGGTCAGCTTCTCGCTGGCCGCCTGCACAGCGGTCTGGCCCTCGGTGATCTGCTGGAGGGCGGCATCGATGGCTGCTTTCAGCTCGGCGACGCTCGCCACGGCGAACCTCCTGGGGGCGGGCGGAGAGGGTTTTCATTAGAAGGTAATGCCCTTCTGGGGTCAACATATCCGGGTGGGCGGTTCACACCCGGCTGTCCGTTCCGGCGCGGCTTGCGGGTTTTTACGAAGTACGAGGTCGGACCAGGCGGGCCGGGATGGTGGGCAGCATTCAGTCGGATCTCCGACAGTCTGTCCGTCAGTTTTCGGGGCGGAGCCAGCGCGGTCCACGTACCTCCGCGCCCAGCGCGGTCACCCGGGAGCGCAGTTCGCGGTCGGCCGTGACCACGACGCAGCGCCGCCCCGGTGCCTCCTCCCGGACCAGGTCCACGATCCGGTCGTCGCCGGAACCCGGCGCCGGCACCACCCGGACCCGGTCGCTGCCGGGTACGTCCCGGGCCGCCCCCTCGACCACGAGCACCACCTCGAGTGGCGTCGGCAGGTCCGGCAGCCCGGTCTCGGTGAGCTCGGCCAAGGTGTCCCGCAACCGGGCCGCGGCACCGGCCCGGTCCCGCCACCAGCCGTCCGGGCGGGAACCCATCACGTTGGCGGCGTCCACCACCAGTAGCAGCTCGGCGTTCATGTGCCCAGCCTGCCACCACCGCACGTTTGTCGGGCCGGCCGCCGGGTAGGCCACGCCGACCGTGTCGCGCCCGTTGAGGGGGACCAGAGATGACGCAGCCACCCGGTGACTCCGGCGTTGACCCCTGGGACGAGTTCCTGGCCCGATACTTCGGGCGCGGCGAGGGGCGCCGGCCCGCCCACCGGGTGGACATCACCCGGCTGATGACCGCCGACGCCCGGGAACTGCTCGCCGACGCCGCCCGCCGGGCCGCCTCCGCCTCCAGCAGCGACCTCGACACCGACCACCTGCTCTGGGCCGCGTTGCAGCGCGAGCCGCTGCGTGAGCTGGTCCGCCGGGCCGGGGCCGACCCGGACGCGCTGGCCGGCGCGCTCGGCGGCCAGCAGCGCCAGGCCGAGCCCGCGCCGCACGGGCAGGTTCCGCCGAACCTCTCGCTGACCCCGGCCGCGAAGCGGGCGCTGCTCGACGCCCACCAGCTCTCCCGGGCCATGGGCGCCTCCTACATCGGGCCGGAGCACATCCTGATGGCCCTGCCGCTCAACCCGGAGTCACCGGCCGGGCGGATGCTCGCCGCCGGTCGGATCCAGCCGCAGGCGTTGCAGAACGCCAACTCGGAACGGTCCGGCGCCCCGACGCCCAAGCCGGACCGGGGCACCCCGACCCTGGACCAGTACGCCCAGGACCTCACCGACCTGGCCCGCGCCGACGAGATCGACCCGGTCATCGGTCGGGCCGACGAGATCGAACAGGCGGTCGAGATCCTCTCCCGCCGCACCAAGAACAACCCGGTGCTGATCGGTGAGGCCGGCGTCGGCAAGACCGCGATCGTCGAAGGGTTGGCCGAGCGGATCGCCGACGGGGACGTACCAAGGACCCTGCTCGGCAAGCGGGTGGTGCAGTTGGACCTGGCCGGTCTGGTCGCCGGCACCCGCTACCGGGGCGACTTCGAGGAGCGGTTGAAGAAGGTCATCGACGAGATCCGGGCCCACGGCGAAGAGCTCATCGTCTTCCTCGACGAACTGCACACCCTGGTCGGGGCCGGCGGCGCGGGCAGCGAGGGCGGCATGGACGCCAGCAACATGCTCAAGCCCGCGCTGGCCCGAGGCGAGCTACGGGTGGTCGGCGCGACCACGTTGAACGAGTACCGGCGGTACATCGAGAAGGACGCGGCACTGGCCCGGCGGTTCCAGCCGGTGCTGGTACCGGAGCCGTCGGTCGACGACACGGTGGCGATCCTGCGCGGCCTGCGTGACCGCTACGAGGCACACCACCAGGTGCGGTTCACCGACGAGGCCCTGGTCGCCGCCGCCGAACTCTCCGACCGGTACCTGACCGACCGCTTCCTGCCGGACAAGGCGATCGACCTGCTCGACCAGGCCGGAGCACGGGTACGGCTGCGTACCCGGACCCCGGACAGCGACGTACGCGACCTCGAGCGGGAACTGGAGGACCTGCGCCGGGACAAGGAACAGGCGGTCGCCGACGAGCAGTACGAGCGGGCGTCCCAGTTGCGCGACCGGCTCCAGAACGTACAGGAGCAGATCGAGGCGTCCCGTGGCGACAACGGTCGCAACCAGGTTCCCGAGGTACGGCCACAGGAGATCGCCGAGGTGGTCTCCCGGGCCACCGGCATCCCGGTCAGCCAGCTCACCGAGGAGGAACGCGACCGGCTGCTGCGGCTGGAGGGACACCTGCACGAGCGGATCGTCGGCCAGGACGACGCGGTCAACGCGGTGGCCGAGGCGGTACGGCGGTCCCGTACCGGGCTGGCGGATCCGGACCGCCCGATGGGCAGCTTCCTCTTCCTCGGCCCGACCGGGGTGGGCAAGACCGAGCTGGCACGGGCCCTGGCCGAGGCGTTGTTCGGCGAGTCCGACCGGATGATCCGCCTCGACATGAGCGAGTTCCAGGAGCGGCACACGGTCAGCCGGCTGGTCGGCGCCCCGCCCGGATACGTCGGCTACGAGGAGGCGGGCCAGCTCACCGAGGCGGTACGCCGCCGACCGTACGCGGTGGTGCTGCTCGACGAGATCGAGAAGGCGCACCCGGACGTGTTCAACATCCTGCTCCAGGTCCTCGACGACGGCCGGCTCACCGACAGCCAGGGCCGTACGGTCAACTTCCGTAACACCGTACTGATCATGACGAGCAACCTCGGTTCGGAACTGATCACCGGCACCCAGCGCAGTGTCGGCTTCGGCGGGGACGGGGCCGAGGAGGAGAGCGCCGAGCTGCGGGAGCGGCTGATGCGCCGGCTCCAGGAGCACTTCCGACCCGAGTTCCTCAACCGGATCGACGAGGTGATCATCTTCCGGCGGTTGGAGAGCGAGCAACTGCGGCAGATCACCGAGCTGCTGCTCGAGGAAACCAGGCAGCGGCTGCACGCCCAGGACATCGTCGTCGACTTCACCACCCCCGGCGTCGACTGGATCGCCGAGCACGGCTACCAACCGGAGTTCGGCGCCCGGCCGCTGCGCCGGACCATTCAGCGCGAGATCGACAACCGGCTGTCGCGGATGTTGCTGGACGGCTCGCTCGCGCCCGGTCAGCGGATCACGATCGACGCCGCTGACGGTGCGCTCACCTTCGACGTGTCGGACAGCGGCCGGGGTAGCGGCCGCAACCCGACCCCGGCGTCGGCGAGCGCCGAGTGAGGACCGACGCCGGTCGACACCGGGACCGCTGGCGGCACCGGAGTACGGGGCCAGCCGGGCCGGTACCGGGAGCGGAAATGGCCCTGGAACGGGCCACGGGGATGGCGAGGGGAGTCGGACGTTGAGTCAACCTGAGGAGATCCGGGAGAAGAGCCCGAAAACGGACGCCGTCCTGCATCCGCCGACCGCCAACCCGGACCGGACACAGCTACGGGACGAGCGGGACCGGCCGGACCGTACGGGGTCCGACCAGGAGGGGCCGGACCGGGGCGAGGACGAACCGGCGGGTACGCCGCCGACTTCCCGGAAGGAGCCGTGATGGCCCGCGAGCAGCGAGTCGAGCCCGAGGTCGAGCAGTTGTGGCAGGTCTTCCACGACCGGGTCAACGTCACCTCGGAACAGTTGCGTACCTGGTTGATGACCCAGGGGTCGGGGGAGGAGGCGTTCGGGCCGGGGCCGGATCTCAACCTGCCCGAGCCGGGCCGGCAGATCCTCGCCGTGAAGCGCAAGCGCAAGGTCGACCTGACCCCGGGCGACATCGACGTGATGCGGGAGACGGTGGACGGGATCGAGGAACTTCTCGAGGCCCGTCCCGACGGCGGCCTCTCCGACGAGGGCTGGCGCCGGTCCCTGCTCGACCTGGGGCACGACCCGATGCTCGACCACTAGACCGGGTCAGGTTCGGGCGGAACCCGAACAGGGTCCGGGCCGGACCCTGTTCGGGTTGGAACGTGTGGGCCGGGTGGCGGGGGTCAGGCGCCGCCGATGTCTGGGGCGTCGAAGCCGGCGCCCTCGGCGGCGTCCTGCCGCTCGGTCCGGAACGCCTCCTCGCGGGCCAGCAGGGCGGCGTACTCGGCCACGTCGGCCGGGGTCGGCACCTCGGGCGCCCGACGCAGGAACGCCTCCACGTCGCGGGAGGCCGCGGTGTGGGCGGCGGCGATCCGGCGGGCGTTCTCGCGGGCGTCCCCACCGGGGATCAGGTCGGTCATGTCTCTACCGGTACCCGGTTCCGGGCGGTTCGCACCTGGTCGGACCGGTAGGAGCGATCGTTGGCCACGGGGGTGGGCCACAGCCGTCGTCACCGTGGACCTGAACCGGAGGTCGAGGTCGAGGTTCAGGGCGGGTCGCGGGGTGCGTACCTGCGACCCGCCCTGAACCGGGCGATGTGCCGTTACGGGTTGGTGATGGCGAGTGAGTAGCTGCCCGAGCCGCTGTACGCGTAGACGTCGTAGCGGTAGTAACCGGCGGTGCCGTTGTACGTGATCGTCTCGTCCGCGCTGGCGCTCTCACCCGCGGCCACGTCGACCCAGGCGCTGCCGTTCCACTTCTGCAGGTAGAGGTCGAAGTCCACCCCGGACGGACCGTCCAGGCAGCCGCGGTGGGTGCCGGAAACAGTCGACTGGTAGTAGCTGCCGTTCGGCTGGAACTGGCTGTTGGCGCTGGTCACCGAACCGCTGTAGGTGGCCTCGTAGCCGGTGCAGCCGGTCGGCGGCGGGTCGCCGCCACCGCTGCCCGTACGCAGCGTGAGGCCGTAGACCGAGAGGATCTCGTTCACCGGCTGGAAGTAGGTCGTCCCGCCGGAGGAGCAGTTGCCGGAGCCGCCAGAGGTGACGCCCTGGGCCTGCTGGCCGGAGAGCCAGGAGCCGCCCGAGTCGCCCGGCTCGGCGCAGGCGTTGGTACGGGTCAGGCCCGAGACCGTGCCCTGCGGGTAGGTCACCGACGAGTTCTTCGCCTGTACGGTGCCGCACCGCCAGCCGGTGGTCGACCCGGAGCGGCAGATCGACGCGCCGACGGCCGACTCGGTGGAGCCGGCCACGGTCGTGTTCCCGCCGGCGTAGTTGTTCACCCACGGCTGCGGGGTCCAGTTCGAGTTGGTCTGCACCCAGGCGTAGTCGTTGCCCGGGAACGAGGATCCCCGGAAGGTGCCCTGGCTGACCTGGTTGAAGCCCTGGGTGGCGGTGCCGGTGGTGCCGCAGTGGCCAGCGGTGACGAAGCCGCCGGTCACCGAGAAGCCGACCGAGCACCGGCCGCCGCCCATGTAGTAGGCGTCGCCGCCGCGTACGTCGTAGTACGGGACCGGCGACTCGGTGGTGGGGACCAGCCGTACCGCCGAGCTGTCCACCCCGCTGGCCTTGACGAAGCTGCCCGCTCCGGCGGTGTCTCCCTTCGCCAGCACCACCACGGTGTTGCTGGCGACGTCGACGTACCAACCGGCGACCGTCGCCGAGGTCACCTTCGCCGAGGCGCGGTCGAGGCCGCTCTTGACCGCGTCGAGTTCGGCCGCGCTGCGGGCGACCACCTTGGCCACGGCGCCGGCCGCGGTGACCCGGGTGGTCAGGGCCGTGTCGGTGACCGCGACCACCAGGTCGCCGCTCTCGGCGCTCACCCAGCCGCCGGCGTAGCCTCGGCCGAGTGCCTTGCGCAGGTCGGCGTCGGTCCGGCTGGCCTTGTCGTCGCGGGCGATCCGTGCCTTCGCCTCGCTGGCCGTCAGACCGAGGTCGCGCTGCATGGCGGCGAGCATCTCGGGGCTCGCGGCGGCGCCGACCGCGCTCCTGGATCCGTTACCGGGGGCCGCGGTCGCGGGTAGGGCCACGACCGGGACAACACCGGCGGGCAGCAGGATGACCGCTGCCGCTGCGGCGAGTCTTCGCTTCATCCGTTCGTCTCCTTGGGGGTGTGCCGGATCCGGTCGGGACAGGGCCGCCGTCGAGCCGGGCGGTACGCGGTGAGCGAGCGGAAACGGGGTTGCCTCGCCCGACCACGGCGACCGGGGGTGTCGGGCCCGGATAGCCGGCGGTGCGGATGGTCCGGGTGCACCGCTGACCGGGGATCAGTCCCGGTGCCGGCGGCCGTCACGCCACCAGTTGGGCCTGGATCGAGCGGGGCAGGCCTAACCTAACGGCGACTTAATCGACGCAGGTATATCTCACCTAGCTCATACCGTGACGGGCCACGGGCCGCGGGCCACGGGCGGTGCGGCCCCCGGCGACAGGGGTCAGGCGGCGGCCATCTGCTGCGGTCCGAAGGCCGGGTTGCGTGCGAGCCAGGCGAGGTAGTCGGGGTTGCGGTGGAGCGAGTCGGTGTACGCCGCCACCGCGTGCCCGAGAACCCGGTCGGCGATCCGGGCCGCCGGGGCGTCCGGGTGCCAGCCGAGCAGCAACCGCCAGCGCAGCGGCGCGTCGGCCAACGGTCGGGTCACCAGACCGGAGAACGGTCGGAAGGTGGCCTGCGCCAGCGCCACCGCCTCGCCCGCGTCCACCAGGTCCAGACAGCCCCGGACGTCGGTCTCGTACATCTTGCGGGGGGTGAACCCGGCCCGCGCGCAGGCCGCCGCGAAGCAGTCGCCGAAGCAGCCGTCGCCGGGCGCGACCGCCCACTGCTCGTCCCTGAGCATCGCCAGGCTGACCTCGTCGACGGCGGCGAGCGGGTGCGCCTCGGGCAGGACGACGAAAATCGCGTCGATGGCGATCGCCCGCCAGGTCAGCCCGAACTCGGCCGACGGGGTGGCGTCACCGCAGACCCCGGCCAGCGCGTAGTCGAGCCGCCCGCCGAGCACCATCTGGGCCAGCTCGTCGACGTACCAGGACGCGTACGTGCTGATCTGGGCGTGCGGCTGGTCGGCGGCGAGCCGGTGCACGAGGCGGCCGATGAGTGGGCTGTTCACTCCGCCGAACCGGTAACGGCTCAGGGTCGTACCGGTGCCGGCTAGCCGGGCGGCCTCGTCCTGAAGCCCCTTCATCGCGGGCAGCAGCACCCGGGCCCGGGCGAGTACCAGTTCGCCGAGGGCGGTCGGGCGGGCGCCGCGACGGTCCCGTTCGAACAGTGGCCCACCGAGGGTGCGCTCGATGCGCTGGAGCTGCGCGGTGAGGGCCGGTTGGGCCAGTCCCAGGGCCGAGGCGGCCTTGGTCACGCTGCCAGTCTCCGCGATGGCGCAGACCACCTTCAGGTGTCGCAGCTCCAGGTTCATAGCGTGACGGTAGGACTATGACGGGATCTACGGGAAGACCTTCGGCCGGTGAAAGATCCCCCAAACGAAAAGTAAAAAGTAACCGAACGGACACCCAGGACTAACGGGCTGCCCAGAGCAGCCCACGCTCGGTGATGGCGCGGACCTCGGGGACGTCGAAGTCGTCCAGTTTGTGGCCGACCGTCGAGACAAAAACCCGTCCCGCGCCCCAGTTCCGGGTCCACACGGCGGGGAACGTGACCGCCCGCCGCCACGGCGTCCCCGAGGCCGCCCCGGCACCGTCGGCGGGCTCGGTGTCGAAGGTGACCGTGGCGAGTACGTCGTTGAGCGGATCCGTCAGCACCCAGTACTTCTCGGTGTGCAGCCGGACCGGGCCGATTCCGGCGACCACCGGATGGTCGGCCCGGTCCGGCGCGACGGTCAGTTCATGATGGACGAAGCCGGGCGGATGGTGCACGAAGACGCCGCCGGTGAGCTGGTGGTAGGTGGTGTGGTGGAAGGCGCCCACGATCCCGCCGTGCCAGCCGGCGAAACCGGTGCCGGCGCGGACCGCCTCGGCCAGACCGTCGGCCTGGGCGTCGGTGATGGTGCCGATCGACCAGCACTGCACGACCAGGTCGGCGGCGGCGAGTCGGGCGGCGTCGGTGTAGACGTCGAGGTCGGAGTGGACCTCGACGGCGAAGCCCCGGTCCCGCAGGAAGGGGATGAACAGCTCCGTCGCCTGCACCGGAACGTGTCCGTCCCAGCCTCCACGCACCACGATCGCGTCCCGCACCGCTTACCGTCCTCCGCCGCCGGACCCGGCGGCATCCGGGTCAGGGGCGCGTGCCGTCGGGCAGATCATCAAGGTACGTCTGGCGCCCGGTCACCGCATCGCGGACCTTGTCGACCACGCCCACCGCCGGTTCGACGATCCGGTTCCACGGCGGGGTGGCCGGGGTGTCCGGGTGCGGTCGCGTCGGCGCCGCCTCCTCGGCGATCTGCACCCGGTTGCCGAGCCGGATCAGGTCGGCCTCGCTCGCCACCGCGCGCAGGGCGGGGAAGATCTCGCCCGTCGCCGCCCGGGTGTGCCGGGTCACCTGCTCGGCGACCTGGGCGACCGTCCGGTCGTACTCCGGGTCGCCGGCCGTCGCCGCGGAGAGTTCGCGCAACGCGTGCAGCAGGGCCGCGTCCGCGGCGATCTCCCGGTCGGCCACGGCCGTCCCGTCGGGCAGGGCGCTGCGCAGGCTCGGGTAGAGGTACTGCTCCTCCCCGGAGAGGTGCCGGGTGACGGTCGCGACGAGAACCTCGGCCAACCGGTGCCGCTGGTCGGCGACGAGGCCCGGATCGGCCAGCTCCCGGCAGAGGGTGCCGATCCGGGCGTGTTCCTCGGTGAGCAGGTCGACGATGCTGAGCCCGCCGGGCCGGTAGTCGTCGTCGTCGACGCCCGTGGTCGGCGGCAGCGGGGGAAGGGGCAGGCTCACGTCGGTCCTCCTGCAAGCTGGTACCCGTTCGACGGCTGTTATCTGGTCGACGGATAGTCAAGACGGCGGATGGGGGAACGCCAGCGGCGATACCCGTACCCGGGTCCGGCCAAACCCGGCGGTCTATCTCCCCGGTCGTCGGGGCCCACCGCGAGTGGCGCGGCGGCCCGGTCGGGGTGGGTCGAGCTGACCGGGCACCTAGTCGGCTCTGGTATGAAGAACCGATGACCAGCCATGCCGCTCCCAGCCATCCCAGCGCCACCGACGAGGTCGTCGACATCTGTCGTGACCTGCTGCGCATCGACACCAGCAACACCGGGGACAACGCCACCAGTGCCGGCGAGCGGGTCGCCGCCGAGTACGTGGCCGGGCAGCTCGCCGAGGTCGGCGTCGCCGTGGAGCTGCGTGAGTCGGCGCCGGGGCGGACCAACCTGGTGGCCCGGATCCCGGGCACCGACCCGAGCCGGGGTGCGCTGCTGGTGCACGGCCACCTCGACGTGGTTCCGGCCGACGCGAGCGAGTGGTCGGTGCACCCGTTCGGCGGTGAGCTGCGCGACGGTTACCTATGGGGCCGGGGCGCGATCGACATGAAGGACTTCGACGCCATGGTGCTGGCGGTGGTCCGTCAGTGGCAGCGCACCGGGGTACGTCCACCCCGTGACATCGTGCTCGCCTTCACCGCCGACGAGGAGGCCGGCGGCGACTACGGCGCGCATTTCCTGGTCGACCAGCACCGGGAGCTCTTCGACGGCTGCACCGAGGCGATCGGCGAGGTCGGTGGTTTCTCCTACTCGGTCAGCGACGACCTGCGGCTCTACCTGATCGAGACGGCGGAGAAGGGGCTGGACTGGCTGCGTCTGCACGCCAAGGGGCGGCCCGGCCACGGCTCGATGATCCACGACGACAACGCGGTGACCGCGCTGGCCGAGGCGGTGGCGCGGGTCGGCCGGCACCGGTTCCCGGTGGTGCTGACCCCGACCGTACGGACCTTCCTGGAGCAGGTCTCCGATCTGCTCGGAATCGAGTTCGACCCGGAGAACCCGGAGGCGACGATCGCCAAGCTGGGCCCGATCGCGAGCATCGTCGGCGCGACCATCCGCAACACCGCCAACCCGACCCGGCTCGATGCCGGCTACAAGGACAACGTGATCCCCGGCCGGGCGACGGCGACGATCGACTGCCGGAGCCTGCCGGGCCAGTCCGAGCTGCTGCTGGAGCAGCTGCGCCAGGTGATCGGTCCGGACATCGAGATCGAGTACGTGCACCGCCAGCCGGCCGTGGAGACCAGCTTCGACGGCGATCTGGTCGATGCGATGGCGTCCGCGCTGCGGGCCGAGGACCCGGGTGCCCGGCCGGTGCCGTACATGCTCTCGGGGGGCACGGACGCCAAGGCGTTCCAGCGACTGGGAATCCGTTGCTTCGGGTTCGCTCCGCTGCGTCTGCCGGCCGACCTGAACTTCAGCGCGTTGTTCCATGGCATTGACGAGCGGGTTCCGGTGGACGGACTACAGTTCGGCGTGCGGGTGCTCGACCGGTTCCTGCGCGGCTCCTGAGCCGCCTCGGACCAGCTCGTACCCCACGTGCCGCGGGTGCACCCTGTCGCCCGCGTTATGCCACCTCGAAGGGAAAGCCACACCATGACCGACCAGCACGCCGAGCTGGACGCCGCCCTGGAGCGGGTCATCGAGACCGCCCGGGCCCACCTCGCCGCGGTCAAGGCCGCCGAGGGCCGGATCGACGACGACGACGTCTGGAAGGCGTACGTCGCGCTCAACAACGCCTCGTTCGAGTACGACGAGCGGCTGCTCGACGCGTTCGGCGAGGTTACTCCCTGGGATGTGGAGGCAATCGACCCGAACGAGGCCGACGAGCGGTTCGGCGTCGGGCTGGGCGGGGTGGACGGCACCGAGCCGACCGACCCGCATCCCCGGGTGCTCTCGGTCCGCCAGCGCCGGGACTACCGGGTGCCGAGCGTGGCCGCGCTGATCCGGGTGGCCGAGGCCGCCCGCCGTTCCGCCGCCGCCGAGGACGAGGAGTCCGAGCCGGTCGAGGGGGTCGGCGAGGCGGTCCTGGAGCTGCTGCAGAACGGTGACGGCTCGCTCGGCGCGCTGGACATCCCGGAGTTGGAGCCGCTGGACGGTCTGGTGATCGTCAGCGAGGTGGCGGTGCCGCTCGACCTGGAGTCGTTCGACGACGACGACAGCGCCGGGCCGTTCCAGCCCGACCCCGAGGACCAGCTCGTGGGCCGGCTCGACGAGCACCCGTTCCTGCCGGCCGACTCGGCCGACGAGGACGAGGTGCCGTCGGTCCGCTAACCGGCGGATCGTCCCGAATCAGTAGGAGAGGCCCGGTTGCGACGTCTGGGCCAGGCGGCGACGCAGCACCACCTGCCGCGTCCCGTCCCGGAACAGTCGCACCCGGGCCAACTCCCAGCCGGAGAATTCGGCCTGGATCGCCAGCTGTGCCGCAGCGGTCACCCGATCGACGTTCGGTGGCAATCGCAGCGGTGCGTATTCGTAGTCCATGCCCCTATCCTGCCCACGGGTCCGTGGGCGACACCAGTCCTTGAGATCGGCTACACCTCCCGGTCAGCCGTCCCGCTCCGGATAACCGACCGGTACCGCCGACACGTCGTCCAGGGCTCGGGCGATCTCCGCCGGCAGGGTCATCCGTTCGACCTGGAGGGCGCCGAGCAGTTGGCCGACCGTACGGGCGCCCAGGATCGGGGCGACCACGCCGGGACGGTCACGTACCCAGGCCAGGGCGACCTCGAGGGGGGAGACGCCCAGGCCGCCCGCGGCGGTGGCGACCGCCTCGACGATGCTGGAGCACCGGGGCTCCAGGTAGCTGGCGACGAAGCGCTCGAAATGCGGCGAAGCCGCCCGCGAGTCGGCCGGTCGGCCGTGTCGGTACTTGCCGGTCAGCACCCCGCGTCCGAGCGGGGACCAGGGCAGCAGTCCCAGGCCGAGGTCGGCACAGGCGGGCAGCACCTCCCGCTCGATGCCCCGTTCCAGCAGCGAGTACTCCATCTGGGCGGCGACCACCGGGGCCCGGCCGGGGAACGCCGCCTGCCAGGTCGCGGCCCGTGCGGTCTGCCAGCCGGAGAAGTTCGACACCCCGACGTAGCGGACCCGGCCACTGTTCACCGCGTGGTCCAGGGCGGCGAGCGTCTCCTCGAGGGGAGTGTCCGGGTCGTACCCGTGTACCTGCCACAGGTCGACGTGGTCGGTACCCAACCGTCGCAACGAGGCGTCCAACGTACGCAGCAGGTGGCCCCGGGAGCCGTCCCGACGGCGCCCCGAACCCGGCCGCAGCCCCGCCTTGGTGGCGATCAGGAGGTCGTCGCGCGGTACCAGGGTGCCGATCAGCGCGCCGATGACCGACTCCGCGTCGCCGTCGGAATACACGTCCGCGGTGTCGACCAGATTCCCGCCGGCATCGAGAAAGCTCTTCAGTTGCGCGGCCGCGTCATCGGCGTCGGTGTCCCGACCCCAGGTCATGGTGCCGAGCGCGAGCCGCGAAACCGCCAGCCCGCTTCGGCCGAGCGGTCGCTGTTGCATGGGTGAACCTTATTCAGAACATCGCCCCACCGATATCCTCGCTCCCGCTGTTGTGTGTCGTGCCGCGCAATTCGGACCTGCACAGAGGCTCCGCTGACGGCCTTCCGACACCCGTACGCTGTTCCCGACGGCGCGTTGGCGCCGCCGTGCCCGCACCGACGACGATCGTTGCGTACCCTGATGCGACTTGACCCGCGGATGGGGGAGGAACCAGTGCGACTCGGGCTCAGCCTCGGATACCAGACGGCGTGGAGCACGCCGGCCGATCATCTGCTCCTGGCTCAGGAGGCGGACCGGCTCGGCTACTCCGTGGTCTGGGCGGCCGAGGCGTACGGCTCGGACTCGCCGAGCATGCTCGCCTGGATGGCGGGGCAGACGCAGCGGATCGACCTGGGAGCGGCGGTGATGCAGATCCCGGCGCGTACGCCGGCGGCGACCGCGATGACCGCGGCGACCATCGACACCCTCTCCGGTGGCCGGTTCCGGCTCGGCCTCGGCGTCTCCGGCCCGCAGGTCTCCGAGGGCTGGCACGGGGTGCGGTTCGCCAAGCCGTTGGCCCGGACCCGGGAGTACGTCGACATCGTCAAGCTGGCGCTCGGCCGTAAGCAGGTCGAGTACGACGGCGCCCACTACCGGTTGCCGCTGCCCGACGGGCCGGGCAAGGCGCTGCGGCTCGGCTTCCACCCGCACCGCGACCAGATCCCGATCTATCTCGCCGCGGTCGGCCCGAAGAACCTGGAACTCGCCGGTGAGATCGCCGACGGCTGGTTGGCGATCTTCTTCGCGCCCGAGTTCGCGGCCGAGCAGTTGAGCGCGGTCGCCGCCGGGCGGGCCAAGGCCGACAAGGAACTGGCCGGCTTCGACGTGGTGCCGAGCGTGCCGCTGGTCCTCGGCGACGACGTCAGCGCGGCGGCCGACCTGGTCCGCTGGTACGCCGCTCTCTACGTCGGCGGGATGGGCAGCCGGGAACAGAACTTCTACAACCAGCTCGCCACCCGGATGGGGTACGGCGACGCCGCCCGCGAGGTGCAGGAGCTCTACCTGGCCAAGCGGCAGCGGGACGCGGCCGCGGCGGTGCCGTTGGAGTTCATCGACCGCACCTCGTTGCTCGGTTCGAAGGAGCGGATCGCCGACCGGATGCGCGAGTACGCCGCCGCCGGCGTGACCACCCTGTCGCTGACGCTCTTCGTCGCGGACGTCGAGAGCGGGGTGCGGGCCCTGCGGGCCGGTGCCGAGGCCCTCGAACTCTCCGGGGTGGGCGAGTGACCGCGCGGCGCCGCGGGCGGCGGTGATCGGATGAGCTGGATCGAGGCGATCGTGCTCGGCATCGTGCAGGGACTCACCGAGTTCCTGCCGGTGAGTTCGTCGGCACACCTGCGGATCACTTCGGCGATCTTCTTCGACCAGGACGCCGGGGCCTCGTTCACCGCGGTCACCCAGCTCGGCACCGAGGCCGCGGTGCTGCTCTACTTCGCGAAGGACATCTGGCGGATCACCCGGACCTGGGTGGTCGGGATCTGGGACAGCTCGGTTCGGGGCGAGCTGGACTACCGGATGGGCTGGTACGTCATCGTCGGCTCGATCCCGATCGGCGTGTTCGGGCTGGTGTTCGCCGACCAGATCCGGACCGCCGCGCGGAACCTGTGGCTGGTCGCCGCAGTGCTGATCATCTTCGCCTTCGTGCTCGCCTTCGCCGAGTACTGGGGCCGGCAGACCCGTACGATCAAGGACTTCACCCTGCGTGACGGTGTGGTGATGGGTTTCGCCCAGGCCGCCGCGCTGGTCCCCGGGGTGTCCCGGTCCGGTGGCACGCTCACCGCCGGGCTCTTCCTCAACCTGACCCGCGAGGCGGCGGCCCGCTATTCGTTCCTGCTCGCCATCCCGGCGGTGGTGATGTCCGGGTTGTTCAGCATCCCGGACGTCTTCGACAACAGCGGGGACGGCTCCATTCCGACCCCAGCCCAGATGGTGGTCGCCACGCTGATCGCCTTCGCCGTCGGGTACGTCTCCATCGCCTGGCTGCTGCGGTATGTCGCGCACCACACCCTGTACGCCTTCGTGCTCTACCGGGTGGCCCTGGGCAGCCTGGTCCTGGCCCTCTTGATCACCGGCACCATCAGCGCCACCTGACCCCGGCCGGTGGGCACCCCCGTAGGGTAGGGCTCGTGACAACCCTCCTACTCCTACGCCACGGTCGGACCACCGCGAACGCCAGTGGTGGCCTCGCCGGTCGCCAGCCGGTTGAGTTGGACGAGACCGGGCGGGCGCAGGCGGTCGGTGCCGGCGCCCGGCTCCGTACGCTCCCGCTCGCGGCCGTCGTCAGCAGCCCGCTCATCCGCTGCCGGCAGACGCTCGAACTCGCCCTGCCGGAGGTCCCGCCCACCATCGAGGAAGACCTCACCGAGTGCGGGTACGGCGAGTGGGAGGGGCAGCCGCTCAAGAAGCTGGCCAAGGATCCACTGTGGCCAGTGGTTCAGCAGCACCCCAGCTCGGTGGTTTTCCCCGGCGGGGAGGCGATGGCGGCGATGGCGACCCGGGCGGTCTCAGCCGTACGCCGGTGGGACGCCCGGATCAGCGCCGAGCACGGGCCGGAGGCGATCTGGCTGGCGTGCAGCCACGGCGATGTGATCAAGGCCATCGTCGCGGACGCGCTCGGCGTACACCTTGATCTTTTTCAGCGCATTGTCGCGGACCCGGCGTCGGTGACCGCGATCCGCTACACCCCGACCCGGCCGTTCGTGCTCCGCCTCAACGACACCGCGGGCGACCTGGGCAACCTGGTTCCGCCCCGGCGTCCTCGCCGCCGACGGCCCCGCCCGGCGGACTCCGACGCGGCCGTCGGCGGCGGCGCGGGCAGCGGTGAATCGGGGCTGGAGCGGTGAACCCGCAGCGGCCTCTACCAGGGGCGGAGCCCTCGGGCCCCGGAGCGCGCCCGGGGTGGCCGGCGATTCGGGTCGGTGCGCTGCGCGGCGCCGGATCGGGCCGGATAGGGTCGTGGGTATGACCCATCAGGTGCACGCCTTCGAGCCGCCGGAGCGGTTCGTCGCTGGGACCGTGGGCGCGCCGGGAGAGCGCACGTTCTTCCTCCAGGCGCGAGGCGGCGGCCGGGTGGTCAGCGTGGCACTGGAAAAGGTCCAGGTGTCGTTGCTGGCCGAGAAGTTGGAAGAACTGCTGACCGAGGCGCAGCGCCGCTTCGGGGTCGAGTTGCCCGACGCGGTGCTCACCAGTTCCGACAACGACCCGCTCGACAACCCGGTCGACGAGGAGTTCCGCGTCGGCACCCTGGGCCTGGCCTTCGACGTCGACACCGCCACCGTGGTCATCGAGGCGATCGCCGCCGGTGAGACCGAGGCCGAGGTGGAACTCGGCGAGCCGGACGAGGTCGACGAGACCGACGACGAGGACGAAGAGCCCGACGACGACCTCGACCGGCTACGGGTGCGGCTGACCCCGCAGGCGGCGCGGGAGTTCATCGAGCGCGCCCGCCGGGTGGTGGCCGCCGGACGGCCGCCGTGCCCGCTCTGTGGCCAACCCCTCGACCCCGCTGGTCACCTCTGCCCCCGACACAACGGCTACCACCGCTGATGGTCGTGATCGTGCGTCCGGTGACCGGTCCGACGCCGGCCCGGAGTGGCCGGCCGCGGACGACGGTCGCCGGGGCGGTGCTCGGTTCCCCGCTGGCCCCCACCCGTTCCGGTCGGTCGCGGTGACCGCGTCCGACGTGCAGCCCGTGCTCGACGAGAACGACGCGCTCCGGCTGCTGCGGGGTGGCGAGTTCGAGTTGGAAGGCCGGCTGACCGATGCCTCCAACACCACCCTTCGCGGCTTCCTGACCCTGGACGGGGTGACCGCGCGCTGCGTCTACAAGCCGATCCGGGGCGAACGCCCGCTCTGGGACTTCCCGGACGGGACACTGGCCGGTCGCGAGGTGAGTGCCTACCTGGTCTCCCGGGCGACCGGCTGGGACGTGGTCCCGCCCACGGTGCTGCGCGACGGGCCGTTCGGCCCCGGCGCCTGCCAGCTCTGGATCGACGAACCGGAGGACGGCGAACCCCTGGTCGGTTTCGTGCCGGCGGACAGCCTGCCGCCACGCTGGTTCCGGGTCGCCGCCGCCCAGGACGACGACGGGCTGCCGTACGCGCTCGCGCACGCCGACGACCCCCGGTTGGCCCGGATGGTGGTCTTCGACGCCGTGATCAACAACGCTGACCGCAAGGGCGGCCACGTGCTGACCGGGCCGGACGACCGGATCTACGGCGTGGACCACGGCGTCTGTTTCCACGTCGAGGGCAAGCTGCGTACGGTGCTCTGGGGCTGGGCCCGCCGGGACCTGCCGCCGGACGCGATCGAGGTGCTCAGCGAACTCGCCGCCAACCTGGTCGGCCCCCTCGGTGAGGAACTGTCCGAGCACCTGACCATCAGCGAGGTCGCCGAGGTGGCGGCCCGGGTCAATCTCCTACTGGAAACCGGCCGCTTCCCGGTTCCGTCCGAGGACTGGCCGGCCATTCCCTGGCCGCCGATCTGACCTCGGCGCACCACCCGTACCCGACCACTGTCGTATCGATCACCTCAGGCTGTCCCGACGACGGGCGGCGGGCTGGTTAGGCTGGCCGTCATGGACGCATGGACGGGGCATCAGGTGCCACGGCTGCCGGGAACCGGTCAGCCGTTGGCGTTGTACGACTCGGCGCGCGGCGCCGTTCACCCGAGCCGCCCCACAGGCGCGGCGACGATGTACGTGTGCGGCATCACCCCCTATGACGCGACCCATCTGGGGCATGCCGCCACCATGATCACTTTTGATCTGGTGCAGCGGATGTGGCGGGACAACGGCCACGAGGTGCGTTACGTCCAGAACGTCACCGACATCGACGATCCGCTGCTGGAACGGGCCGCGCGCGACGGCGAGGACTGGGTCGTGCTCGCGATGCGGGAGACGGCGTTGTTCCGCGAGGACATGGAGGCGCTGCGGATGATCCCGCCGGCGCACTACGTCGGCGCGGTCGAGTCCATCCCGGCGATCGTCGGCAAGGTCCGCACCCTGGTCGAGGAGGGGGCCGCGTACCGGTTGGACGACGGCACCGGCGACATCTACTTCGACATCTCCGCCACGCCCCGGTTCGGCTACGAGTCGAACCTCTCCCGGGAGCAGATGCTCACCCTCTCCGCCGAACGCGGCGGGGACCCGGGCCGCCCCGGCAAGCGCGACCCGCTCGACCCGCTGCTCTGGCGCGGGGCCCGTGAGGGCGAGCCGGCCTGGGACGGCGACTCCCTCGGACCGGGCCGGCCCGGCTGGCACATCGAGTGCGCCTCGATCGCGCTGGACCTGCTCGGACAGACCATCGACGTCCAGGGCGGCGGCAACGACCTGCTCTTCCCGCACCACGAGTGCTCCGCCGCGCACGCCGAGCGGTTGACCGGCCAGGCGCCCTTCGCCCAGCACTACGTACACGCCGGCATGATCGGCCTGGACGGCGAGAAGATGTCGAAGTCCAAGGGGAACCTGGTCTTCGTCTCCCGCCTCCGTGCCGACCACGTGGACCCGATGGCGCTGCGGCTGGGGCTGGTCGCCGATCACTACCGCTCGGACCGGACCTGGACCGACGAGGTGCTCAAGACCGCGCAGCAGCGGCTGGCCCGGTGGCGTGAGGCCGCCGCGTACGCCGCCGGTCCGTCCGGGGGCGAACTGCTCGCCGACGTGCGGACCCGGCTCGCCGACGACCTCGACACCCCGGGGGCGCTGGCCGTGCTGGACGCCTGGGCCGACGCCACGCTGGCCGGTGACAACACCGACCCGGCCGCCCCGGCACTCTTCGCCGACACCGTCGACGCCCTCCTCGGCATCCGCCTCTAGGTGTAAGGAAGGGCCCCTTGTTATCGCTTTCTGTATAACAAGGGGCCCTTCCTAACCCTGCGGGCGCCGCACGGCTCGTGGCGGCCTGGAGCTGATCGGGGTCAGCCGAGGACCAGGCCCGGGTCGGGATCGGCCTCCGGTGTCGGGCCGGGGATGCGGTACTCCTCGGTGAGCGTGGTCATCGGTCCCGGCCAGGTCGCCTGGGCCACCTCGATCGGCTTGTGCCGGTCGTCGTACGCGACGTGCAGCAGGTGCAGCACCGGGGTGTCCGGACGGATCTGGAGGATCTCGGCCTCCTCCCGGCTGGGCTGGCGGGCACTGATCGTGTCGGTCGCGGACCGGTAACCGCGGCCGATCGCCTCCTCCGCCTCCTGGTAGAGCGGGCGGCCGAACGCCTCCATCCGTTCCAGGCTGGTGCCGGCGGCGTCGGCGACCCGGAACCAGGAGGCACCCACCTCGACCGGTACCTCTTCGGTACGGACCAGATGCCGCCGTACCACCAGTTCGGTCCCGTCGCTCACCCCGAAGGCGTCGGCCACCTCCGGCGGCGCCGGTGCCCGGCCGACCTGGATCAGGTGCTGGCGGTACCGGGCGGCGAGGTCGGCGTGGTAGCCCCGGTGGCCGCCGTAGCGTCCCCGGGAGAGTCGGTTGAGCCGTCGACGGGTGCCGCGTACGTAGGTGCCGGAGCCGGGCTTGGTGATCAGTACGCCCTCGACCCGGAGCTGGTCGATCGCCCGTTGCACGGTCTGCTTGGCCACGCCGAACATCTCCGCGATGCCCGGGATCGAGGGGAGTCGTTCGCCGGCCGCCCAGTCGCCCTGGCGGATCCGGGCGCGTAACTGCTCGGCGATCTGCCGGTGCGGGAACTCGGCGGCCCCCGGGTTGATCTGCACCTACCGTCCTCCGTTTCGTGGTCCCTGCCCCCGTGCGGCGACGCCAGCCGGTGACGCCACGCGGTGAGCAGAACAACTAGGTTCCTAGGATGCCGTACGGGGAGTGGCCCGGCTCGCCACGACACGCCGAGAGCCCTCCGCGAAAGATGTACGCGTTCCCCCCCCCGTCCATGCGCCGGCGGCGGGCGGCGGGCACGAGCGTTAGGAAGGGCCCCTTCCTATACCGAAAGCGATAACAAGGGGCCCTTCCTTACTCCCAATCCTCAGGACGATGGGGGTTTACGGGCGAGGACCGCGCCGTTGGCGCCGGGGGCGGTGAAGGCCACCGTGCGGATGTCGGTGAAGCCGGCCCGGTGCAGCCACCGGCGGTACTCGGCGCCTGAGTAGTTCCGGCCGCCCTCGGTTTCGACCAGCATGTTCATTCCCATCAGGGCGGCCTCTGGTGGGCCGGAACGGTCGTCGTCGAGCAGTAGCTCGGAGATGATGATCGTGCCGCCGGGGGAGAGGGCGGCAAAGCACTTGCCCAGGATCAGTTCGTTCGTCGGTTCGTCCCAGTCGTGCAGGATCATGCTCAGCAGGACGGTGTCGTGTCCGTCGGGCAGGGTGGGGTCGGCGAGGAAGTTGCCGCTGATGGTCTCCACCGTGCCGGTCAGTTCGGCTGCGGCGATCTTCGCGTCGGCCTGGGCACAGACGTGCGGCAGGTCGAGCACGGTCGCCCGTAGGCCCGGGTTACGCCGGCAGAGTTCGATCGAGAAGGCGCCGGCACCGCCGCCGACGTCGAGCAGCCGGCGCTGCCCGCTGAGGTCGTACGCGTCAGCCAGGGCGCGGGCGGTGAAGATCGAGGTTGAGTACATCGCCTCCCAGAACAGGGCGAGCATCTCCGGGTCGTCGTCGCCGAAGACGGTCTCCTTGGCCTGCGGGTCCCAGGTGAGTGGCTTGTCCGTACGCAGTGCCTCACCGATCCGGTGCCAGGGCAGGTAGGTGCGCTCGTCGCAGTAGCGCACCTGCCCGCCGAAGTAGTACGGCTTCCCGGCCACGAGGAACTCCTCGGCGAGCGCGGAGTTGCGGTAACCCTCGTCGGTCCGCTCCAGCAGCCCGAGTGACGCGCAGGCGGCCAGGAGCAGGTCGGCGGGGCGCTCGGCGAGGCCGAACTCGGTGGTCGCGGTCTGCACCGTGAGCACCTGTCCACCGGCGATCCGGGTGAACAGGCCGAGTTCGACCGCCGCCGCGAAGGTCTTGAAGCTCCAGAAACCGGTCACGAGCCCCATAAGCGGGGTAGGGGTGATCATCCAGACATGCGATCACCTGGATGGAGCGGGTACGTGAATCTGTCAGTTATCCGACATGTGCCGGTGCGGTACGGTCACCAGGAGCCGGCGGTCGGACCTGCCGAACCGCCCCGCCGACGCAGGTACTTCTCGAACTCCTGCGCGATCTCGTCACCGGTCAGCGGTTGGATGCCCGCGTCGCCGACCCGCTCCTCCAACTCCCGGACGTAGTCGCCGAGTTCGGTGTCCTGCTCGGCCGCGGCGCGTACCCGCTGTTCCCACTCGGCCGCCTCCTCCGCCAGGTCGGCCATGGGCACCGGCAGGTCGAGCACTTCCTCGACCCGGTGCAGCAGCGCCAGGGTGGCCTTGGGGCAGGGCGGGTTGTTCGCGTAGTGCGGCACGTGCACCCAGAACGAGACCGCGTCCACCTCGGCCCGGCTGCAGGCGTCGTGCAGCACACCGACGATGCCGGTTGGTCCGTCGTACCGGGTCGGGGTGAGCTGGTAGCGCTCCGCCGCGTCCTTGTCCGACGCGCTGCCGCTGATCGGCAGCGGCCGGGTGTACGGGACGTCGGCGAGCAGCGCGCCGAGCAGCACGATCCGGTTGACCTCCAGGCTGTGGCAGAGCTCCAGCACCTGCTCGCAGAAGGTCCGCCAGCGCATGCTCGGCTCGATCCCCCGGATCAGCACCACGTCGCGGTCGGTCCCCTCGGGGCTGGCCACCATGAACTTGGTGGTCGGCCACTCGACCCGGCGGGTCTCGCCGTCGGCCATCGTGATCGTCGGCCGGCTCACCTGGAAGTCGTAGAAGTCCTCCGGGTCCAGTTCAGCGACCTCGCGGGCCTGCCAGACCTGCTCCAGGTGCTCCACCGCCGCGGTCGAGGCGTCAGCGGCGTCGTTCCAGCCCTCGAATGCCGCGATGGCCACCGGCGAACGCAGCGTGGGCAGGCCGTCGAACTCCGTCACGCCCGCACCTCGCCGTCACCGTCACCGCACCGCGCGGTGTCGAGCCCGATCACGCTGAACCGGTTGATGCTGAGTCCGGTCGTCTCCGCGCCGTGCCCGGTGGCGCTGTCCCTGATGTCCCTCACGTCCGTCAGCCTACGTCTCTGCTCGAGATCGGGCCCGCCGGCCGCGCCGACGTCCCGCGCTCAGCCGCCCGTCGCGACCTGCGGTCCGACCCGCCTCGGGCTGGACCGGGTCCGCCGGGCCGGATCACACCAGGTCGGACACGGCGGTACGGACGGTACGAACGCGACGCGGATCACACTATCCGGGAGTGTGGGCTGTGCAACCGTCGTTCGGCCCGCCGCGCATTAGCCTGGATGGGTGCCTCAGTCGCTGCTCGAAGCCCTCGCCACCCGGATCCTCGTCGCCGACGGGGCGATGGGGACGATGCTGCAGGCCGCCGACCTGAGCCTGGACGACTTCGAGGGCTACGAGGGGTGCAACGAGGTCCTGAACGTCAGCCGGCCCGAGGTGGTCCGGTCGGTGCACGACGCCTACTTCGCGGCCGGTGCCGACTGTGTCGAGACCAACACCTTCGGCACCAACCTCGGCAACCTCGGTGAGTACGACATCCAGCACCGGATTCTGGAGTTGGCGCAGGCGGGGGCAAGGATCGCCCGGGAGTCCGCGGACCAGTGGGCGACGCCGGAGAAGCCGCGGTTCGTGCTCGGCTCGATCGGCCCCGGCACCAAGCTTCCGACCCTCGGCCACAGCCGGTACGACGCGTTGCGGCAGGCGTACCTGGAGAACGCCACCGGGCTGCTGACCGGCGGGGTCGACGCGTTGATCATCGAGACCTGTCAGGACCTGCTCCAGGTCAAGTCCGCTGTGGTCGGCGCCCGGCGGGCGATGGCCGAGGCGGGCCGTACGGTGCCGTTGATCTGCCACGTCACGGTCGAGACCACCGGGACCATGCTGCTCGGCAGCGAGATCGGTGCCGCTCTGACCGCGCTCGAACCGCTCGGCATCGACCTGATCGGGCTCAACTGCGCCACCGGGCCGGCGGAGATGAGCGAGCACCTGCGCTACCTCTCCCAGCACGCCCGGGTGCCGTTGTCGGTGATGCCGAACGCCGGGCTGCCGCAGCTCACCGCCGATGGTGCGTACTACCCGCTGACCCCGGACGAGTTGGCGCAGGCGCTGGAGCGGTTCGTCGCCGAGTACGGCGTCGCCCTCGTCGGCGGCTGCTGCGGCACCACCCCCGAGCACATCCGCAAGGTCGCCGAACGGCTCGGCGACGCCGCTCCGGTGTCGCGGGAGCCGAGCCCGGAGGCCGGCGTCGCCTCGATCTACCACCACGTGCCGTTCGCCCAGGACGCCAGCGTGCTGATGGTGGGGGAGCGGACCAACGCCAACGGCTCGAAGGCGTTCCGCGAGGCGATGCTCGCCGGTGACTGGCAGGCCTGCGTGGAGATCGCCCGCAGCCAGGCCCGCGACGGGTCGCACCTGCTCGACCTCTGCGTCGACTACGTGGGCCGCGACGGCGCGGAGGACATGCGTCAGCTCGCCAGCCGCTTCGCCACCGCCTCCACTTTGCCGATCATGCTCGACTCGACCGAGCCGCAGGTGATCGAGGCCGGGCTGGAGATGCTCGGTGGCCGGTGCGTGGTGAACTCGGTGAACTTCGAGGACGGCGACGGCCCCGAGTCGCGATACGCCCGGATCATGCCGATCGTCAAGGAACACGGTGCCGCGGTGGTCGCGCTCACCATCGACGAGGAGGGCCAGGCCCGGACCGCCGAGTGGAAGGTGCGGGTCGCGTCCCGGCTGATCGACGACCTCACCGGCCGCTGGGGACTGAACGTCGGCGACATCATGGTCGACGCGCTCACCTTCCCGATCGCCACCGGGCAGGAGGAGACCCGCCGCGACGGTATCGAGACCATCAACGCGATCCGGGAGATCGCCGCCCGCTACCCCGGGGTCAACTTCACCCTGGGCGTCTCGAACGTTTCCTTCGGACTCAACCCGGCTGCCCGTCAGGTGCTCAACTCGGTTTTCCTGCACGAGTGCGTGCAGGCCGGCCTGACCAGCGCCATCGTTCACGCCAGCAAGATCCTGCCGATGGCGAAGATCCCTGAGGAGCAGCGCCGGGTCGCGCTCGACCTGGTCTACGACCGGCGCCGACCGGCCACCGAGGACCAGCCGGCGTACGACCCCGTGCAGCGCTTCATCGAGATCTTCGAAGGTGTCGACGCCGCCTCGGCCCGCGCCACCCGGGCCGAGGAACTTGCCGGGCTGCCGCTCGGTGAGCGGCTCAAGCGCCGGATCGTCGACGGTGAACGCAAGGGCCTCGAGGCCGACCTGGACGAGGCGCTGACCGAGCGCCCCGCCCTCGAGATCATCAACGACACCCTGCTCGACGGGATGAAGGTCGTCGGCGAACTCTTCGGCTCCGGCCAGATGCAGTTGCCGTTCGTGCTCCAGTCGGCCGAGGTGATGAAGACCGCGGTGGCCTACCTGGAACCGCACATGGAGAAGGCCGACGACGGCGGTAAGGGCCGGATCGTGCTCGCCACGGTCAAGGGCGACGTGCACGACATCGGCAAGAACCTGGTCGACATCATCCTGTCCAACAACGGCTACGACGTCGTCAACATCGGCATCAAACAGCCGATCACGGCGATCCTCGACGCCGCCGAGCAACACAAGGCCGACGCCATCGGCATGTCCGGCCTGCTGGTCAAGAGCACCGTCATCATGAAGGAGAACCTCCAGGAGATGGCGGCGCGCGGGGTCGCGCAGCGGTGGCCGGTGCTGCTCGGCGGGGCCGCGCTGACCCGGGCCTACGTCGAGGACGACCTTCGTTCGACGTACGAGGGGCAGGTTCACTATGCCCGCGACGCGTTCGAGGGCCTGTCCCTGATGGATCGGGTGATGGTGGCCAAGCGTGGCGGCGCGGCCGTGGTGGACCCGGAGCGGGAAGCGGCCCTGGCGGCCCGGAGGGCACGCCGCGAGCGGCAGCGGGCGATGGTCACCGACTCGCTGCCGGACATCTTCGACGCCTCGGTTCGCTCCGACGTCGCCACCGATGTCGAGGTGCCGAAGCCGCCGTTCTTCGGCACCCGTGTGATCAAGGGGGTGCCGCTGGCCGACTACTCGGCGCTGCTCGACGAGCGGGCCACCTTCGTCGGCCAGTGGGGACTGCGTGGTGCCCGGGGCGGCAACGGACCGTCGTACGAGGAACTGGTCGAGACCGAGGGACGGCCGAGGCTGCGCTACTGGCTGGACCGGCTGATCGCCGACAAGGTCCTCGAGGCGGCCGTGGTGTACGGCTACTTCCCGGCGTACTCCGAGGGCAACGACCTGGTGGTGCTGGACGAGAACGGCCACACCGAACGGGCCCGGTTCACTTTCCCGAGGCAGCGGCAGGAGCGGCGGCTCTGCCTGGCTGACTTCTTCAAGCCCAAGGGCCAGGAGCTGGACGTGGTGGCGCTGCAACTGGTCACCGTCGGCCAGCCGATCAGCGAGTACACCGCGAAGATGTTCGCCCGTAACGAGTACCGGGACTACCTCGAGGTGCACGGCCTCTCCGTACAGCTCACCGAGGCGCTCGCCGAATACTGGCACCGTCGCGTCCGCAGCGAGCTGGTCCTGCCCGCCGGCGGTACGGTCGGCAGCTCCGACCCGACGGATCTGGCCGGCCTGCTGCACAACGACTACCGGGGCTGCCGGTACGCGCTCGGCTACACCGCCTGCCCCGACCTGGAGGACCGGGCGAAGATAGTCGACCTGCTCGAAGCCGACCGGATCGGCGTACGCCTCTCCGAGGAGTTCCAGCTTGAACCGGAGCAGGCCACCGACGCCATCGTCGTCCACCACCCCGACGCCAACTACTTCAACGCCAAGTAGTCGACACACACGCCCTGACCTGCACCGGAAGGCCGTTCACCGCCCCGCAAAGCATGATCAGGCCGTATCCAGGCCGTCACTGGCGCCGTGGTCGTTGCCGAACGCGTCGTTGATGGCGCGGCGGGTGCTGTGCTCCTAGTAGTCCCCAAGTTCCGCACAGGTCGCGGGCGGGGCGGTTGCGACGTCGAGCGAGACCAACCACGTTGAGTGGTGGACGCCCGAGATGGTTGCCGAGGGCATGGACCCCGCCTAGGCGGTTCGCGTGCTCGACGCGCACCGGGAGGACGCACCTGCGGTACGCACGCGTGACGGCGTCTTCCTTCTTACCGGGATTGCTCCCCTGCGGACTGACCGCTCCCACACCAGCGCTGCACGACAGCCGGCCGGCTGCCAGCGATGCTGTGAGAACTTTCTGTACGTCTTCAAGGCGGCCCGCAACGGGCCGCACGCGCCGCCGCCAAGGCGCGCAGCCTGCACTCCGTTGCCGCTCCGTTCCGGCCACGGAGAACGCCCGGCGGCTGGCGCGGAACAGCGGGTAGCCCGGGGGCCGCCGCAGACGGTAGCGGCGAGGGTGGTTGAGGTCGGTGGGCCGGCAGCCGGCCGGGCCGCGTCCGAGGGGCGCGGCGCAGGGAAGGGCACGCCTGGTCCGCGCGGCAGGTTGCGGCCGTCGGGGTCGGGGTTGGCGGCGCGAGTGTGCCGGGCCGCCCTCCAAGCTCAAGGGCGCTACGCGTCGCAGGCGACGGCCCTGCGGGCCGCCCTTGACCTTGGAGCCTCTGCGGCCCTCGGGCAGGAGTCGTGGGCAGGCCAATGGCCTGCCCTTGCAAGAGGCGCGCCGCCAACCCCGCCCCCGACTCGTCGCCGGTCACTCCGGTGGCGTCAAGGTCCGCTTGACGTAGCGGACCGTGGGCGGCCTGCTCCTCAGGAGGGCGGGGGTCGAGGGCAGACGGGACGGCTAGCTCGGCTGATGGCTGACGGTCGGAGGAGCATCGGGAGGCTTAAGTCTCTTCTCGCTGCCGCCGTTCGAGATCCCGGAGCCTCGCGCGATCGCGGTAGCAGATCTCGTCCTGGCGATGCATCGCCTCGACCAGGGCACTGATGCCGGTGCTACGCCCGAAGCATTCTGCGTGGACGAGCCGGAGTGGGTTGGTCCGAAGGTCGTACACGTACGGCACCCACCGAGCCGGGCTCCACTCGGAACCGCTGCCCGGTCTGCAGTCCTGGCTTACTGCGGGTCCGTCGGGGTCGATCGGGTTGCCGCACTCGGGGCATATGAGCGACGACATTCGAACAGTATGGGCTCTGGGACGTGCCCGATGCGTGCCCGATCCAGTGGTCAACACCGGCCAACAGTGGCATGTCGACAGCCTCACCCCGGACGCTCCGTGGCTACCTACCGGCTGGCACGGCTACTCAGGGTGTAGATCAACCCGATTCCCAAGCTGACAGTGAGACTGAGATCAACTCGCCCTGTCGCGTGGCTAAGCTACCACCCACCAGCCCTCACCGAGCTCGCGAACAGGCACACCGTCGTCACCGGCAGCGGTGGCGATAGCCGAGTACGGCTCAGGTGGCGGCGCTGCCCCGTAGTAGGCGATTCCGGCGCCGCTCTCGCCACGGAAGTTCTCCCACATCGCCAGATACAGCGCGCACGTCTTCTGCCCGGTCTGCCGGTCGGTGAACCCGCACCGCTGGTGAGCCTGGCCATCGATAGTCAGAAACCGCAGCCGCCAGGGCAGGTCGGCGTCGCCGTTGATCCGCCCCGCGCGGTAATCGGAAGCCAGTTGCACAAGTTCGTGGCGGTGTTGCCGGAAATGGGCCTCCGGGGTGAACTGGGGCGACCCCACGGTCCCGAAGCCTCCACCGGCGAGCACGGCCAGCGCGCTGAAGGCCGCCGTTGCCAGCCACACCCTCCTCAGACCCAGTCTCACAGCGGCGATAGTGGGCACGATGGTTACCCACAACCAGCAGATGGCGATCGCCGACGAGGTAACTACCGACAGCACCCCGAAGAATGGCAAGACGACGTAGTACGAGCTGACCAACGCCAGCCAGCCCGCCGCCACCGCCAGTAGGCGCCCACGGTAACTTCTCGGCCCTTGGGGCAGCGGCGTGATCATTACGGCAGTCTGCCAACGACGATCACCATTGGCGAGATCACCGGCCTGACCTCTACCAAACGTTCACCACCGCCGTATAGGGGTCAGGTGGCTGCCGACAGCAACCGTGACAGCAACGGCGCTGGACGAAGCTGGCCGACACGAGCCACCGACAGACGCTAGACCGAGGTCGGCGCGGGGACGGACGCCGGGAGACGAGGCGCTCAGATCTTACAAACGAGGGGTCGGTGAGTACCCGGGCCAGGCCGTAGCCAGGCCGTCGGAGGTAGACCGACAGTGCCCAACGATGACCATCAACGCCGAACGTTCCAGCAGGTCAGCGCCAGGATAGGTACCCCTTGTCGGCTAGGTCGGCCGCCCGTAACAGTTCAACGCCAAGTAGTCGAGGTCCCCGTGCTGACCTGCGCCAGCAGACCGCCTACTGGCCCGGTGGTGTCGCGATCGGACCAGGGCTTGCCTCAGGCGGAGGTACGGCACCGCCGCTGGTGACGCCCGGACGTGTCCAGGGAAGCCGTCCGACCGTTGGGCCGAGGGCGCGGCAGAGGACATCGTGTCGGTGGTGGTCCACCGCCAGCGCTTGAATCTCCGGCCCACTATTCGGGCCGGCGACGGAATTCGTTCGGGCGTACGCGATTTCGGGTGTGACCACCCGAGCTTCTGCTGTACGCCCGAACGACGAGTTCTTTCCGGCGGGCCCGTTCTATGTTGGTGTGACGGTGCAGATCGCGCCGCTCAGGGCGATTTGCCATGGCGCGACGGAGTCCGTGGCGACGTACCCGACCCGGACGCTGCCACCCGGCGCGATCGTCCTGTTGTAGCTGGCGTTGTCCACCCAGATCGCGCGCCGGAGCGGGTCGCGGAACAGCACTTCGGCCCCCCACAGCCCGTGGAACTGTTGGTTGGGGGCGATGTTCCAGCTCATCGTCCAGCCGTCGATCGTGGTCGTGCTGGTGTTCTCGACCACCAGGTGAGCCACTGAGCCGTTGCCCCACTGGTGCACCTCGACGCGGGCGGCACAGGCCGGAGCGGCAGACCGGGTGGTCACGGTGACCGGTTCGGAGAACGGCGAGTCGAAGCCGACCTCGTCTCGGGCCTGTACCACGAAGGTGTACGTCGTGTTCGGGCTCAGCCCGCTGATCCGGGTGCTGTTGCGGCCAGGCGGGTACTGGTAGATCTCGCTGACCCGGGTGCGGCTGCCGTCGGTGTTGACCCGGAAGACCTCGTACCGATCCAGCACGACGTTCTCCACCGAGTGCTCCCATCGCAGCCAGAGCGAGGTGTCGGAGAGGTCGTACGCGATCGGGTTTCCCGGGGCGCCCGGCGGCTGGTCGTCTCCGGGCGGCATGGTCAGCCGCAGGGTCGGCGACGAGGCTCCGTTACCGGCCGCGTCTCGCGCGATGACCTGCCAGGTGTAGGTGCGCGACGGCCCCAGTGCCTCGATCCGGATGCTGTTGGTGGCGGTGGTGTAGCTCCGACCGAAGTCCTCGAACCTGGCGTTGACGTCGTACCGCGCCACGCCGACGTTGTCGGTCGAGGCGGTCCAGGTGAACTCGACCCAGGTGGTGTCGATGTCGACGATCGTGATCGCGCCGGGCGCGGTCGGCGCCTCGGTGTCCTCCTCGGCCGCGTACGCGGGGCTGGCGACGGTCGTGACCAGGATGGCTGTCAGGACGGTGACGAGTGGTCGGTGCGCCCATGATCGGGCTGTGCGGGACGGACGAACAGGCACGATGAGTCCCCTCGCTCCCCATGCTCGGTCAGCGGTACCAATACATTCATGATGACCGATGAACACGAGAAGGGTGTTACCGCTGGTGCCGTTGATCGGCCAGCAACAGCTCGGCGAACCGGCCGCGATAAGGGAGATTCTCCGTGCCTCGGGAGCGCCACCAGGGATTTTCCTGGCGGGATCGAGCGACGCTCACCGCGCTTACCGTACTGAGCGCCTGTGGCTATGCTGGCGGCGATCAAGTCAGCGTCGTTCCGCTCGATCGAAGGATGCGCACATGACAGAGAGCTCGGCCGTCGCTGGCGTCCGGCAGGGAGTCTCCAAGCTGGACACGAACGTTCCGCAGACGGCTCGCATCTGGAACTACCTGTTGGGCGGTAAGGATCACTTCGCCGCTGACCGCGCGGTCGGTGATCAGATCATCCAGGGCCTTCCGCAGCTCGCGGAGAACGCGCGCCTGTCCCGGGCGTATCTGGCCCGCGCGGCACGCTATCTGGCCGGCGAGGCCGGCGTGCGCCAGTTCCTCGACATCGGGACCGGCCTGCCTACCGCGGACAACACGCATCAGGTTGCCCAGTCGGTGGCGCCGGACGCCCGCATCGTCTACGTCGACAACGATCCCCTTGTCCTGACTCACGCGCGAGCCCTGCTCACCAGCAGTCCGCAGGGTGTCACCGACTACATCGACGCCGATCTCCGCGACACCGAGACCATCGTGCGCGAGGCGGCCCGGACGCTCGATCTGACCAAACCGGTGGCGGTGTTCCTGATGGGCATTCTCGGGCACATCGAGGGTGACGACGAAGCCAAGTCGATCATCGGCAGGATCATGGGCGCACTGCCGTCGGGTAGCTACCTCGCGATGTACGACGGCAGCGACACCAGCGAGGCGGTCAAGGAGGCGGTGCGGATCTGGAACCTCTCCGCGAACCCGCGTTATCACCTCCGCAGCCCCGAACGGATCGCTGACCTGTTCGAGGGGCTCGAGTTGGTCGAGCCCGGTGTGGTTTCGGTCAACGAGTGGAAACCGGACCCGTCCACCCCGCCGGGCGTCATCGACCAGTATTGCGCTGTCGGACGCAAGCCGTGAGGGAACACCGTCCGGCGTGAGGACGTCAGCGTTGTGGGTGCGGCTCCTCCTGGTCAGGTTCGCGGTGGCCCAGCTCGCCACGACCCGGGCTGAGGTCGGGCGGCCCCACAACCCGTTCATCCATGACCGGGTTGGGCGCGCACCACGTCACCGGGACGTATGTGGGCCGCGTCCAGGCCGAGCAGAACCAGCGAGGTCGTCCCGGGGCGGGCGTGGATCTCGATGAGCGCCTGGGCGGTGGCGACGACCTGACCGTTCCGGACCACATCCACGCGTTCCCCATTGCGCAGTAGCCCCTGACTGGTCGACCCGTTGACGATCACTGGGCGACCCGTGACCGCGAACACCTCCGAGATGTCCAGCTCAAAGCGTGGTTCGGGCACGGGTCACTGCCACCCAATCTGGTCCGGTGTACGGCTTTCGCCGGCCCGGAGCGTAGCGCTCCGGGCCGGCGTCCGGCCGTCGGCGCCGGTTGCCACCGACCCCCGGCGGTGGTTACCGGGCACACCGCTCGCTCCGGCCGGCAAACAACCATCTGCCGACCGTATTCCGGGCGGCGTTGGGTGGCCGACGACGGGGCAATCAAGTGGGGACCGGTTCGATACCTTGTACGCGTGCCCGCCGTTGACGAGGCTGGACCAGCCCGACTGGGCATCGGCTTCGGTACGTCCACCACCGTGGCGATGGTCTCCGTGTTCAGGTGCAGTACGTCGGCGGTGCCGGCGTGGTGGCGACCTACCGGGCCAACGGCACCAGCTCCATCGACTACAGCAAGATGGAACCGAGGGTCGGCATCCTGCGCGGCGTCACCTGGTCCGCTGATTCCCTTCCTCGAACCGACGACCTATCGCTGTTCGGGGGATCGCCTGATCTCCTACAGCGAGCAGGGCAACTTCTCGGACGAGGCGGTCCGGATCAGCGGACCGCCGACACCGACACCGGGTGCGACGCCGAGTGCGGCGTCCTCGGGCGGAAACGGGTAACCGTACGGCGGCGGATCTCTGTAGGGTGCCTCGGATGGGTGCGATCAAACCGTGGCACGTGGTGGTCCTGTCGGTCGTCTGTCTTCTGCCGCTGTTCGTCGCGACACTGGCCGGGGTGTGGTGGGCGATGTCCCGCCGCCGCCGGAACCGTTGAGCCGGTAAGGGCCGCTCGCGCCTGACCGTACGAGACGGGAGAAACAGCCGTGGCCGCACCACCCGGATCAGCGGCCACCGAGGTCGCCGAGCTGACGGTGATCCGGCACGGGCAGAGCACCGCGAATGCGGCGTTCGCGATCGCCGATGCGGCGGGGAGCACCGACAGTGGTGTCACCGGTCGGGACGCCGACATCGCGCTCTCACCGCTCGGCGAGGCGCAGGCGGTCGCGCTCGGACGGCACTTCGGTGCGCTCCCCACGGACCGGCGGCCCCAGGTGGTGATCTGTTCGCCGTACCGGCGAGCCCGGCAGAGTTGGCGGCTGGCGGTGCAGGCCGCGCGCGCGCAGGGCGGCCCGGACCTGCCGGAGTCCTCGGTCGACGAGCGGTTGCGTGACCGCGTGACGGGCGAACTGGAACTGCTCACCCGGGCCGCGATCGCCGCCCGCTTTCCGGCCGAGGTGGCCCGTCGCAACTCGACGGGGGAGTTCCACTACCGTCCACCCGGCGGGGAGTCGCTGCTGGATGTGGCGGCCCGCCTCAGCCCGCTGCTCGACGACGTACGGCGTGATCACGCCGGGGCCCGGGTGTTGCTGGTCGCCCACGATTCGGTGGTGCTGATGCTGCGTCAGCTGGTCGAGGGCCTGTCCCTGGCGGAGTTGGAGACGGTCGTACGGGCGGGACCCGTGACGAACGCCTCGATCACCCGCTGGACGGGCGAAACGGGACGACTGGTGCTCGCGGAGTACAACACGGTCACCCACCTGCCGGGGGAGTGAGTCAGCTCAGCTCCTCGGGGCCTGCGGCCGCAGGCCGTCGAGCGCCAGGTTGAGCACGCGCTCCAGTTGCGCGGGTTCGGTCACCTTGACCAGGGTGATCCCGCTGACCAGCCGCATCACGTCGTCGATGTTGGTGTCGGACCGTACGACGCCGGCGGTCTGGGCGCGTTCGAGCAGCGGCTGGCCGGCGGCGTATACCTCGTCCCGGCAGCGCCGGAAGATCTCGGAGTCGTGTATCAGTTCCTCGGCCAACGCCCGCTTCGTGCCGATGTAGTCCACCAGCCGGCGCAGCCAGCCGACGAGCGCTTCCCAGGGTGGCTCGCCCGACAGATCGGCGGCGGAGCGGGAGACCGCTTCGACCTCGTCGATGTAGACCGCCTCGAAGAGTTCCCGGCGGGTGGGGAAGTGTCGGTAGAGGGTGCCGATGCCGACCTCGGCCCGGCGGGCGATGTCTTCCAGTGAGGCCGACACGCCTTCCTCGCCGAAGGCGGTGCGTGCCGCCGCGACCAGCTTCTCGTAGTTCCGGCGCGCGTCGGCGCGTTTCGGCCGGTGGGAGAGGGTGCCGGATGCCGGTGCGGCGTTCGTCACAGCGTGCTCTCCCCACTTCGGTTGCAACCGGAGGCACCCCTCCGATAGCGTTCTGGAGGCGCCCCTCCTCTTGCTGTTCGGAGGGAGCCCTCCGCATATGCTACCTCCCGTCGGAACGGGACGGAGCAGGCAGTTCGCTCGCTGACCACTGGCCGGACGACCAGTTGCCGGGCGGGCCACTGGCAACCATTCCAGCTAGTCCCCCTTAAGGAAGTCCTCGTGGCATCGACCACCAGACGTACGTCCCCACAGGTGACCTTCGCCGTGCTCGGCGCCGGCGCCGGCTTTTTCGCGATGATGCAGTCGTTGATCAGCCCCGTGCTCTCCACGATCCAGCACGACCTGCACACCTCCCAGAGCACGGTGACCTGGGTGTTGACCGCCTACCTGCTCTCCGCGGCGATCTTCACGCCGATCCTCGGCCGGGTCGGCGACATGATCGGCAAGGAACGGGTACTGGTCCTCACCCTGGTGGGACTCGCGGTCGGCTGCCTGCTGGCCGCGATCGCACCCAACATCGGCGTGCTGATCATCGCCCGGCTCATCCAGGGCATCGGTGGCGCGGTGTTCCCACTCTCGTTCGGCATCATCCGGGACGAGTTCCCACCGTCCCGGATGTCCTCCGCGATCGGCACGATGTCGGCCATCATCGCGGTCGGCGGCGGCCTCGGCGTCGTACTCGCCGGACCGATCGTGGGCCTGCTCGGCTACCGGTGGCTGTTCTGGATCCCGCTGCTGATCGTCGGACTCACCGCGCTCGCGGCACACCGGTTCGTCCCCGAGTCGCCGGTACGTAACCGGGGCCGGATCAGCTGGCTCGCCACCGTACTGATGTCCGGGTGGCTCGTCGCGCTGCTCCTCGCGGTCAGCGAGGCGCCGAAGTGGGGCTGGCAGTCGACCAAGGTGATCGGCCTGCTGGTCGCGGCCGTCGTGATCTTCGCCGGCTGGGTCACCACCGAGATCCGCTCGGCGAACCCGCTCATCGACATGCGGATGATGCGGCTGCCCGCGGTCTGGGCCACCAACCTGGTCGCGCTGCTCTTCGGCGGGGCGATGTTCGCCCTCTACGGTTTCCTCCCGCAGTTCACCCAGACCCCCAGCGCGGCCGGGTACGGCTTCGGCGCGAGCGTCACCGAAGCCGGTCTGCTGATGCTGCCGATGCTGGTCACCATGTTCGCCGCGGGCCTGCTCAGTGGCCGGATCGAACCGGTGTTCAGCGCGAAGGCGCAGCTCATCACCGGTGCGGCCTTCAGTGTGTTGGCCTGTGCCGGGCTCGTCGTGGCACACGACGCGCGCTGGCAGCTCGGCGCCGCCGCCGCCGTCTTCGGCCTGGGCATCGGTCTGGCCTACTCGGCCATGACGAACCTGATCGTGAAGAGTGTGCCGGCCCACCACACCGGTGCCGCGGTCGGGATGAACGCCAACATCCGCACCATCGGCGGGGCGATCGGGGCCGCCCTGATGAGCAGCATCGTCACCGCCAACCTCCAGGCCAGTGGTCTGCCCCGGGAGGCGGGTTACACCCACGGCTTCGCGATGCTCGCCGGCCTGTCGGTGGCGGCCGTCGCGGCGGCGCTGCTCGTACCGACCGTGCGTCGGGCGTCCCGGTCAGCGGCGGACGTTGTGACACCGGCCCCGGTGGCACCCTCGACCCCGGTCGTCGCCACCAGGTGAGTGACCGATCCCGGCCGGGCGCCCCACCAGGACGCCCGGCCGGGCGGGACGACCGCCGTCCGAGGCCCCCGGTGGCCGTCGTTCGTGGACCGTGGCGACCGGCCCTTCGAGCGGCAATCATTGACGTACCGCCGTTTTGCCGGGCGGCACGATCGCCGAGGAGGCCGCGATGACGGTAGAGACCACGTACCGGTCCAGGCCAGGGGCGGCGGTGGTCGGCCTGGTCGTCGCCCTCGCGGTGACACTCGGCTGCATGGGTACGCCGGGCGCGGAGCCAGGCGAGCCATCCGCGACTGGTTCGGCCGCCCCGTCCGGCACCTCCGGTGAGGCGGTGGACGGGACCATGAGCGTCGAGGAGTTCGAGCGCGACATCGCCGGCGCGGTCCGCCTCGCCGAGCAGTACTGGCAGGAGCGCTTCACCGAGTCCGGTCAGCGGTTCGAGGCGGTCGGGCGGGTGCTCACCTACTCCCGGTCCGGTGAGATCGCCTGCGGCCAACAGGAGATCCCACGCAACAACGCGGTCTACTGCCCTGCGGGCGACTTCATCGCCTACGACGTGAACTGGGCGGTCGGCGCCTTCCGGCAGATCGGCGACGCGTTCATCTTCTTCCTGCTCGGCCACGAGTACGCGCACGCGATCCAGGCGCGTCTCGGCATCCGGCACCAGTTCACCATCCAGGCCGAGTTGCAGGCCGACTGCATGGCCGGGGCGTACCTCGGTGACTCGGTGCAGAGCAGGCAGCTCGACCTGCAGGACGGCGACCTCGACGAATTCCGGGCCGGTCTGGTGGCCGTCGGGGACGACCCGGACCAGCCATGGTTCGCCGAGGGCTCCCACGGCACCGCCGAGCAGCGGATCGACTCGTTCTTCCGCGGCTACGACCGCTCCTTCGCCGCCTGCGACCTCACCTGAGCCGTCTGCCCGGCATCGCCCAGCTGAGGAATCGGCCACAGTTCACCCGGAGTAGGCGTACGGGTCCGAACCGCGCTTGCGATGATCAGGGGACTTGCCGCTCCTACCCGGGAGGACGTCCTGACTGGCTCGCACCCCGCCGCCGTGCTCTTCGACATGGACGGCACGCTCGTCGACAGCGAGCGGATCTGGGAGATCGCCCTGCACGAGTTGGCCGCGCACTACGGCGGGACCCTCTCGGCGCCGGCCCGGCGCGCCATGGTCGGCTCCAGCATGGCCACCTCCATGGCGATCATGCACGCCGACCTCGGCCAGGAGTGGCGGGACGCGGCCTACGGCGCGGCCTGGCTGGAGAAGCGGGTGGCCGAGTTGTTCGTCGACGGGTTGCCCTGGCGTCCGGGCGCGCTCGGCCTGCTGCAACTGGTCCGGGCCGCCGGCATCCCGACCGCCCTGGTCACCTCCACCGGCCGGCAACTCGTCGAGATCGCGCTGGAGACGCTCGGCCGGGACAGTTTCGACGTGGTCGTCTGCGGCGACGAGGTGACGGCCCCCAAACCCGATCCGGAGCCGTACCTGACGGCGGCACGGTTGCTCGGCGCACCGATCGAGCGGTGCGTGGCGATCGAGGATTCACCCACAGGGGTGGCGAGCGCGGTGGCCGCAGGTGCTGCCGTACTCGCGGTGCCGAGCGAGGTTCCGCTCGACCCGGCGGAGGGCGTACACCTGTTGGAGAGCCTGACCGGCGCGGACCTGGCGTTGCTCGCCCGCCTGGTGGCCGGACTGGATCTGCCGACGCCACCTGCCTGAGCCGTGGCCCCCGAGAGGGCACCCGCCCGCTGTGCGCGGCCCTGGTCGGGGTTGGTGTAGCGGGCGCGCATGGCGGGGCTGGCGGCCGGCCCGGCGGTGAAGGCGTCGACGAGGATCATGCTGCGTTGCTCCGGTACGAGACGGGCGTTGCCCCACGCCGCCATGGCGACGATGACCGGTCGCGGCGACCGACCGAGCTCCTTGGACGAGGCGGTCACGCCGCACCGTAAGGGCGGCGTCGCGTACGACGCCGCCCTTACACCCCCGTCCCCCCGGAGCGGCTATTCGTGCGCGATCGCGCCCAGGACGTTGATCCGGGCGGCCCGGATCGCCGGCAGCACCGCCGCGACCACGCCGACCACCGCGGCAAGGCCGATCAGGACGCCCAGCTGGGCCCAGGGCAGCACCAGGTCGGTGATGCCCTCGTCCCGCAGCGCCCGGACCACGGCGGCGCCGAGACCGGCGCCGACCGCCATGCCGAGCAACGCCCCGAAGACCGAGATCACTACGGCCTCGACGGTCACCATCCACATGGTCCGTGCCCGGTTGAGTCCGATCGCCCGGAGCAGCCCCAGTTCACGGGTCCGCTCCAGCACCGACAGCGCCAGCGTGTTCACGATCCCGAGTACGGCGATCAGGATCGCCAGCGCCAACAGGATCTGGATCATGGTGAGCAGCATGTCGAACTGCCCGGTCTGCTGTTCGATGAAGGTCGCCCGGTCGGCGACCGACACCTCCGGGCTGTCCGCGAGCAGCGCCTCGACCTGCGGGAGTACCTGGCCGACCGAGGTGCCCGGGTCGAGTTGCAGGTAACCCTGCGACGGCCGGGGGATGGCGAAGTCCTTCGTCGCCGCCTGCGGCAGCAGGAATCCGCTGTACAGCTCCGATTCGCTGTAGATGCCACGCACCGTATAGGTGTGCGCCTCACCCCGCGACAACTGCACCGGGACCGTCGAGCCCACACTCAGACCCATGTCACGGGCCGTGCTCGCGTCAACCAGGACCTGGTCCGGGCCGAGTCCGTCGATGCTGCCGGCGGTCGGTTTCACCCCGTATATGTCGACCATCGCCGGTACGTCGTTCGTCGCGTTGACCCACTCCCGTACACCGTTGACCACGGCCAGGTCGCCCCAGAAGCCGGCGACGGCCTTGACGCCGGGCAGTTCGGTCGCCCGCTCCAGCACCGTCGGGTCGAAGGTCGGCGGCCTGGGCCCGGACTGCGCCCCGGAGATCACCAGGTCGGCGCTGATGGTCTCCTCGGCCAGGCCGGCGATGCTCGACTTGGCCGAGTCCAGGATGATGGTCACTCCGGTGACCAGCGCGATGCCGATCATCAGGGCAGCCGCGGTGATCGCGGTCCGTCGCGGATTACGTCCCGAGTTGAGCCGACCGAGCTTGCCCGGTACGGACCAGGAGAAGATCCGGCCGAGCAGCGACACCACCGGACGACTGATCATCGGGGTCAGCAGTGCCACGCCGATGAACGCGAGCAGCACCCCACCGAGGATGGTGCCGAGCACGTTGTCGCCGGCCGCGCCGGTCAACCCCAGGGCCAGCAGGCCGGCGCCGAGCACGGAGACGACCGCGCCGGACACGGTGAGGCGGGTGAGCGGACGGTCCGGGGTGGCCACGTCCTGCATCGCCGCGATCGGCGGGATCCGGGACGCGCGTAGTGCGGGGATCAACGCGGCGATCACCGTGATCAGGATGCCGACCGCGAAGGAGCTGATCACCGCCACCGGTGGTACGCCCACGCCGGCCAGTTCCAGGCCGCCGCCGAACTGCCCGAAGACGTACGCCAGCAGCGCGCCGACCCCGATCCCGGCGCCCAGGCCGAGGGCCGAGGCGACCAGGCCGATCGCCACCGCCTCGACCAGAACCGAACGGACCACCTGCCGGCCGCTGGCGCCGATCGCCCGCATCAGCGCCAGCTCGCGGGTGCGCTGGGCCACGATGATCGAGAAGGTGTTGAGAATCAGGAACGTGCCGACCAGCAGCGCCACCCCGGCGAAGCCGAGCAGGATCTGGTTGAAGAAGGCGAGTCCCTCCTTCAACCCGGCCGCCGAGTCGGCGGAGAGCTGTTCACCGGTCTTCACCTCGTACCCGTCACCGACCGCGGCGGCGACCCGGTCACGCAGGGCGGCCTGGGAAACGCCGTCCTGGGCGCGAACGCTGATGTTGGTGTAGACGTCCCGGGCACCGAGCATGAGCTGCTGGGCGACCGGGTTGGTGAACGCCACCTCGTTGACACCGCCGAGGCTGTCCCGGTCACCGCTGTAGCCGAAGACGCCGACCAGGGTGAACTCCTGCTTCGGAGCCAGGTCGACCAGGACTGCGACCCGGTCGCCGACCTTGACCTTGGCCGCCTTGGCCAGCCCGGCGTTGATCACGATCTCGGTGTCGGCGGTCGGCGCGCGCCCCTCACGCAGCTTCAGCAGCTCGTTCTCGCCGGTCCAGTTCTCGCCCAGTTGTGGCGGGCCGAAGGAGGTGACCACCTTGCCGTTGCTGCCGATCAGGCGCGCCCCGTCGGTGGCGACTACGCCGGTCGCGTCGGCGACGCCGGGCACCTTCCGTACGGTCTCCAGTGCGGCGGCGGGCAGCGGTGCGGCGATCTGCTCGCCCTCGAACTCGCTCAACGCCACCTTCGGCTTGGCCGCCACGTTCACGTCCGTGGTGGCGTACGCGTCGCTGAACACCGAGTCGAAGGAACGTCCGAGGGTGTCGGTCAGGACGAACGAGCCGGCGACGAACATGACGCCCAGCACCACCGCCAGTCCGGAGAGGACCAGCCGTACCTTCCGGGCCAGCAGGCTCTTCAGGGTTGCGCGCAGCATCAGTTCTCCGCCTCGGCGAGCACGTCGATCCGCTTCATGGTGTCCAGCACGGTCTCCGGAGTCGGCTCGAACAGCTCCGAGACGATGGCGCCGTCGGCGAGGAAGATGACGCGGTCGGCGTAGCTGGCGGCGACGGGGTCGTGGGTGACCATGACGATGGTTTGGTGGTGGTTGCGGACGCTGTCGCGGAGGAAGGTGAGGACTTCGGCGCCGGCGCGGGAGTCGAGGTTGCCGGTGGGTTCGTCGGCGAAGATGACGTCGGGTCGGGCGACGAGGGCGCGGGCGCAGGCGACGCGTTGTTGTTGGCCGCCGGAGAGTTGGTTGGGTCGGTGGTGGAGGCGGTCGGCGAGGCCGACGGTTTTGATGACTGTCTGGTACCAGTCGGGGTCTGGTTTGCGTCCGGCGATGGAGAGGGGGAGGAGGATGTTTTCTTCTGCGGTGAGGGTGGGGAGGAGGTTGAATTGTTGGAAGATGAAGCCGACTTTGTCGCGGCGGAGTTTGGTGAGTCCGTTGTCGTTGAGTCCGGTGACGGTGGTGTTGCCGATGTGGATGGTGCCGCGGGTGACGGAGTCGAGTCCGGCGAGGCAGTGCATGAGGGTTGATTTGCCGGATCCGCTGGGTCCCATGATGGCGGTGTAGCGGCTTTGTTCGAATTCGGCGGTGACGCCGCGGAGTGCGATGACCTGTGCTTCGCCGCTGCCGTATACCTTCCATACGTCACTGGCACGCGCCGCCGCCTGCGTATTCTGGTCTATCGTCGCGGTCACTCGAATTCTCCTTCAAAGGAAAGTCGTTCGGCCGGGCACCTGGTCCGGCTGGCAGTTTCCATCTTCGGTGCCGTCGTCGCCCGACTCGTCCGTCCGCAGGTGGAGGCGAAGCGGATATTTCGCTGCGGGTCGGCCCGGATGTCCACTCAGGGTTGCCCCTGACTGCTAGCGGCCGAGGGCAGTCGCCATTCGGATTTTTCCGCATGAACGCGTTCCGTGTGGCGATTTGCCCGGATCGTCGGTGTCGATCCCACCCCGGGCCGGAGTCGGCCGCCGAAAAAGACGGTGCGGGGTGGGTACCCGCGCCCACCCCGCACCGTCCCGCCGGTTGTGCCGACTACTCGTACGAGATCGCGTCCAGGACGTTGAGCCGGGACGCCCGCCACGCCGGCCACCACGCGGCCACCACCCCGGCCAGAGCCGCGGCGACCACGAAGCCGATGAGCTGCCCGTACGGCAACGCGACCATGGTGATCGCCTCCGCGTTGCGCATGACCTCGGTGACCGTGACCCCGAGCGCCACCCCGAGCCCGACCCCGAGCAGGCAGCCGAAGACCGCCATCAGCAGCGACTCCACCCGGACCATCCGCCGGACCTGCCGGCGGTTCATGCCTACCGCGCGGAGCAGACCCAGTTCCCGGGTCCGTTCGTAGATGCTCAGCACCAGGGTGTTCACGATGCCGAGGAACGCCACCAGGACGGCGAGCGCCAGCAGTACGTAGAAGATCGCCAACAACTGGTCCACCGCCGCGGTCTGCTGGCCGATGAAGGTTGCCTGGTCGACGACGCTGACCAGCGGATAGTCGGACATGAGCGTCTCGATCTGGCGGGTCACCGCCGACACGTCGGCCCCGTCGGACACCTGGACGAAGCCCTGCAGGGCCAGCGGCCCGGCGAGATACCGCACCTGTGAGTCGGAGACGAGTACGCCGCTGGCCACCGGTGTGCGCTGGTAGATCCCGGCAACCGTGTACGTCCGGGCGCCACCGACCGGCATCTCGACCACGAAGGTGCTGCCGACCCGCCAGCCGTTGGTCTCCGCCGTGCCGTCGTCGACGACCGCGTCGTTCTCCCCGGTCGGGGTCAGGGTGCCGGACTGTTCCTCGAGCGCGAACATCGCCCTGGCGGCGGGCAGGTCGGTGGCCTGGAGGAACGAGTTTGCCTGACCCCCCACGGTCACCACCGCCGCGTGCATCGAGACGGTCCTCGTCACCCCGGGAATCCGGCTCGCCTGCTCCAGCCGCGCCGGGTCGAAGCCCTCCCGTCCGCTCGGCGGCGCGACCAGGGTGGTGGTGACGATGACGGCGGCACTGAGGTTGTTCTCCACCAGGTCGGTCACGCTGGCCTTCAGTGAGGCACCGATCACGCTGACCGCGCTGACCAGGGTCACGCCGACCATCAGCGCCGCGGCCGTCACCGCCGTACGGCGCGGATTGCGCAGGGTGTTGCGCCGACCGATCCCGGTTGCCGTGCCCCAGCTCACCAGCCGGCCGAGCGTGCCGGCCACGGGGCGGGTGAGTGCCGGCGAGAGCAGCGCCACCCCGACCACCGCGAGCAGTACGCCGACACCGAGTGCGATCGCGGTCAGCCCGTCCACCCCGACCAGCCCGACGGTGAGCAGCAGCGCGCTGATCAGCGTGATCACACCACCGGTGATGGTCAGGCCGCGGAGGGACTTGTCCGGTCGGACCACCTCCCGCATCGCGGCGATCGGTGGCACCCCGGCGGCACGGACCGCCGGGACCAGCGCGGCGATCACCGTCATCACCACACCCACCAGGTACGACACACCGACGGCGAGGCCGCTGATGGTGAGTCCACCCTCCGGCAGTGGGAAGCCGAAGGCGGCGACGAGCGACTGGAGGCCGGCCGCCACTCCGATCCCGGCGGCCAGACCGAGGGTGGACGCGATCAGCCCGACCACCACCGCCTCGACCAGTACGCTGCCGGTCACCTGACCCCAGCTGGCGCCGAGGGCGCGCAGCAGTGCCAGTTCCCGGGACCGTTGGGCGATGATGATGTTGAAAGTGTTGAAGATCAGGAACATCCCGACCAGGAGCGCGATCAGGGCGAAGCCGAGGAAGAACCAGTTCACGAAGGTGAGCAGCTGCTTCAGGGCTGAGGCCTGCTGTTCGGCCGCCTCCTCTCCGGTGATGGCCTCGAAGCCGGTTGGCACGGCCGTGCCGACGCGTTCCTTCAACGTCTGGTGGGACACCCCCGAGTCCGCCTGGAGTTGGGCGGCGCCGAAGACCCCGGTACGTCCGTAGAAGAGGCGCTGGGCCTCCGGCACGGTGAAACCGATCATGGTCTCGCCGCCGAGCGTCGCCCGCCCGCCGGAATACTCGAGCAGGCCGACCACGGTCCACTCGGAACTGCTCGCGCTCCGGGGCACGTAGATCTTGATCCGCTCACCGATCTGGTGACCGGTCTGCTCGGCGGTGTAACGGGTGAGCGTCACCTCGTTGTCGGTCTGGGCAGCTCGGCCCTCGACCACCTGGAGCAGACCGTCGGCGACGAAGTCGTCGGCGCCCAGTCCCACCCCGAGATGCGGTGCCCCGGGCGGCAGGGCCTTGCCGTCTTCCTTCCGGAACGGGGTAAGGCCCTCCGAACTGGCATCACCGACGACCGCGCGGACTCCGTCAACGGCCGCCAACCGGCCCAGGTCGGCATCGGTCAACAAGGGCGGGTTCGGGTCCTCCCCGGCGGCGTCGGTCACCTGCACCTGGACCGCGACGTCCTTGTTGATGGTCTGGAACAGCTGCTCGAACCGGCCACCGAGGCTGTCGGTGAGGACGAACGCGCTGGCCACGAACATCACACCGAGGATGATGGCGAAACCGGAGAGGACCAGCCGGAGCTTGCGCGAGAGCAGGCTCTTCAGCGTGGCGCGCAGCATCAGGCCACCTCGGGCTGGTGCGCCAGCACGTCCAGGTGCTTGAGCGTGTCCAGCACCGCCTCGGCGGTGGGATCGGTCAACTCGTCCACGATGGCGCCGTCGGCGAGGAAGATGACGCGGTCGGCGTAGCTGGCGGCGACGGGGTCGTGGGTGACCATGACGATGGTTTGGTGGTGGTTGCGGACGCTGTCGCGGAGGAAGGTGAGGACTTCGGCGCCGGCGCGGGAGTCGAGGTTGCCGGTGGGTTCGTCGGCGAAGATGACGTCGGGTCGGGCGACGAGTGCGCGGGCGCAGGCGACGCGTTGTTGTTGGCCGCCGGAGAGTTGGTTGGGTCGGTGGTGGAGGCGGTCGGCGAGGCCGACGGTTTTGATGACTGTCTGGTACCAGTCGGGGTCTGGTTTGCGTCCGGCGATGGAGAGGGGGAGGAGGATGTTTTCTTCTGCGGTGAGGGTGGGGAGGAGGTTGAATTGTTGGAAGATGAAGCCGACTTTGTCGCGGCGGAGTTTGGTGAGTCCGTTGTCGTTGAGTCCGGTGACGGTGGTGTTGCCGATGTGGATGGTGCCGCGGGTGACGGAGTCGAGTCCGGCGAGGCAGTGCATGAGGGTTGATTTGCCGGATCCGCTGGGTCCCATGATGGCGGTGTAGCGGCTTTGTTCGAATTCGGCGGTGACGCCGCGGAGTGCGATGACCTGTGCTTCGCCGCTGCCGTATACCTTCCATACGTCACTGGCACGCGCCGCCGCCTGAGCGCTGGCTGCGGGTATTGTCCCCGTCACGATCTCTCCCTCGGTCGATGACGGCGTTCGCCGTCCTACCGTTACGCTAGGTGGCCGTGGCAATCCGGTCATCCTGCGCGCGGAGGGTTTCGGGGTGCGATCCGGCGTACCGCCGGCTCCGACCGCAGGAGGGTCGGCGCCGTCCCTGGGACGTACGACTCACGGGGGAGCGACAGGGGAACGTCAGCCGCCCGGCCGGACCAGCCCCGATTCGTACGCGAACACCACGGCCTGCACCCGGTCACGTAGGCAGAGTTTGGTCAGTACGTGTCCGACATGCGTCTTGATCGTCGTCTCACTGATCGACAGGGCCCGTGCTATCTCCGCGTTGGACAGTCCCCGGGCGATGTGCACCAGCACCTCCCGCTCCCGCTCGGTCAGCACGTCGAGCGCCTTCGGCTGGGTCGACGAGGGGTCAGGCAACAGGTCGGCGAAGCGGTCGAGCAGTCGCTTGAGGATCCGCGGCGCGACCACCGCCTCCCCGGCGGCGACGGTACGGATGGCGCTGACCAGATCCTCTGCGGGCACATCCTTGGCCAGGAACCCGCTCGCCCCCGCCCGCAACGCGCCCACCACGTACTCGTCGAGGTCGAAGGTGGTCAGGATGAGTACGCGTACCGGCAGCCGGGCATCGACGATGGCCCGGGTCGCGGCCACTCCGTCCATCCGGGGCATCCGGATGTCCATCAGCACCACGTCGGGCAGCAACCGCCGGGCGAGTTCGACCGCCTCCGACCCGTCGCCGGCCTCGCCCACGATGTCGAGGTCCTGCTCCTCGCTGAGCACCATCCGGAACCCGGTACGCAACAGCGGCTGGTCGTCGGCGAGCAGGATCCGTACCGGACGGGCACCCCGCGCACGGTCCACCCAGGCCGCACCGGTGACCTCACTTCGTTCGGTCACGCCGTCTCCTCGCTGCGCTCGTCATCGTCGTGACCTGGGTGGCTGTGCCGGTTGGTGACCTCACTTCGTTCGGTCACGCCGTCTCCTCGCTGCGCTCGTCATCGTCGTGACCTGGGTGGCTGTGCCGGTTGGTGACCTCACTTCGTTCGGTCACGCCGTCTCCTCGCCGCTCGGCACACCGGTGGCCTCCAGTGGCACTTTCGCGTACACCCGGAAACCTCCGCCGGGACGGGGGCCGGTCCGCAGGGTCCCACCGTAGAGGGCAACCCGTTCGCGCATACCGACCAGGCCGTGCCCGGCACGGTTCGGGTCGAGCGACGGGCCGCGCCCGGTGTCGAGCACCTCCACCACCAGCCAGTAGACACCGAAGGTGAGCCGGACCTGGGCGGTGGCCGTACCGGCGTGTTTCAGCGCGTTGGTGAGCGCCTCCTGCACGATCCGGAAAACGGTGAGAGCGAGGCTCGGCTCCAGTGGCGCGGGTGTCCCCTCCACCCGCAGTGAGACCGGCAGACCCGCCTCGCGTACCTGGTCGACCAGCGCATCGAGTCCGGCCAGGCCGGGCTGTGGGGTCAGGTCTGCGGCCGGCTCGGCGTCGGTTCGCAACACGTCGAGCAGACGGCGCAGTTCGCGCAGGGTGGTCCGGCTGGTCTCGGCGATGCTGCCGAGCGCCTCGTCGGCGGCGACCGGGTCACGGGTCAACACCCGTCGGGCACCGGTCGCGAGCACGCTCATCACGCTGACGTGGTGGGCGACCATGTCGTGCAGTTCGCGGGCGATCCGGCGGCGTTCGTCGGCGACCGCCTGGTCGGCCATCGAGCGTTGGTTCTCCTCGGCCACCCGGGCGCGTTCCTCCAGCGCCCGGATCGTGGCCCGTCGGGCGTGCACGGTACGTCCGACGAAGAAGCAGACCAGCGCGATCAGCGCGTTGGTGAAGATCATGTACGCCCGGGTGATCCCGATCGAACCGACCGGCACGGGCAGTGTCAGCGCGGCGGCCAGGATCGGTGTCCAGAGCAGGGTGGTCAGAAGGACGGCCCGACGCAGCGGGAAGCGGGCCGCAGTGGTGTAGGTGAGCAGGACGAACGCCACGATCGCGGTGAGCGGCTCGTGCCGGTCGAGGACCGCGCCGGCGGCGGTGGTCAAGGCCAGCACCACGGCGACCTGGGGCAGGAGTCGACTCAGCGCGATCGGTAGCGCGCAGACCAGGCTCCAGGTGATCGTTATCGGCCACCCGCCGCCGGTCGGCTCGGCCGACCCGCTCGCTGCCAACAACGTCTCGGCCAGCACCACCAGGCCGGCCAGCAGCGCGTCCTGCGCGAGTACCCGACCGTCGTAGCCGGTCAGACGGGGAAGTCGCCAGCGACCGCCCGACGGCGGCAGGACGGCATCCGCGTCGGCGTGGTCCGGCGGCCGGTCGCGCGTCGCCGGGACGTCGATACGGGTCATGCTGGCGACGGTAGCCGGTGTGCGGGCGAAGTCGTCCGCACCGGGGGTGGACCGTGTCTCCTCCTCCGGGAGGAGGTTTACTCGTCCTCCGCCGGCCCGCCGGCCCGGCTGGGCTGCTCCGGGATCACCACGGTGGTCGCCACGTCGGGGAAGGGTGGCGGCGTGCCGCCGAACGCGGGACAGAGTGCCTGGTGACTGCACCAGTCACAGAGCCGGCTCGGCTTGGGACGGAAGTCCTGGTTCGTGGTCGCCTGCTCGATCGCCCGCCAGAGCGCGACCAGGGTGCGCTCGAACCGGGCCAGTTCGTCGGCGTCCGGAGCGTAGTCGCAGATCTCCGCGTCCTTGAGGTAGAGCAGGCGGAGCACCTTGGGGACCACCCCACGGGTGCGCCAGAGCACCAGCGCGTAGAACTTGAGCTGGAACAGCGCCCTGGCCTCGAACGCCTCCCTGGGAGCGCCGCCGGTCTTGTAGTCGACCACCCGCAGCGCCCCGTCCGGAGCCACGTCGAGCCGGTCGATGTAACCGCGGATCAGCAACTCGTCGTCGACCACCGTGGAGATCAACGTCTCCCGCTCGGCCGGCTCGAGCCGGCGCGGATCCTCGACCGTGAAGTAGCCGTCGAGCAGCCGGCGGGCCGATCCGAGGAACTCGGTGACGTCCACCGCCGCCTCGTCGGCGAACAGTCCGGTCAGCTCCGGCTCGTCCGCGACCAGCCGGTCCCACTCCGGGCTGACCAGGTCACCGGCGGCCGTCGGCGTTCGGGCCGGGGCCGGCAGGTCGAAGAGTCGTTCGAGTACGGCGTGCACCAGGGTCCCGCGGACCTGGTCGAGACTGGGCCGCTCGGGCAACCGGTCGATGCTGCGGAACCGGTACAGCAGCGGGCAGGTCTTGAAATCCGCCGCCCGCGACGGTGAGAGGGAGGGCCCGGGGGGCCGTTCGGCCACCGGGGAGCGTCCGGTCGTCTGCTTCGTCACCATCTCCGCCGTCATGACCGGAAGGCTAAGGCACCGGTACGACGGTTACGCCGCCCGCCCGGCGTACGGGCGTGCGTGGCGAGCGGCTACGGGATTCGAGCCTGGCGTCGAGGGTTACGTAGCATCGACCCGGTGGAGGACAGTTCAAAACGGAAACGCCGGCCCGACCGCCGCCCCGGACTTGCCGTGGGCCGGGTCCTCGGCGTCCCGGTCTATCTCAACGCCTCCATGGTCCTGCTGGCCGTCCTGGTGACCGTGGTCTATGGCGAGTTCGTCCGCCGTGAGCTTGAGTTGTCGCAGGTCACCGGCTATCTGGTGGGTTTCGGCTTCGTGGTCTGCCTGCTCGGGTCGGTGCTGCTGCACGAACTCGGACACGCGCTGACCGCACGGCGGTACGGCATCGGCGTACGCGGCATCACGCTGGAGTTGCTGGGCGGCTACACCGAGATGGAACGGGACGCGCCGACCCCTCGGGTGGATCTTCTGGTCTCGCTCGCCGGCCCGGCCGTGTCGCTGGTGCTGGGCGTGGCCGCGGTGCTGGCCACCATCGCCCTGCCCGACCGTACGCTGCCTGACCAGTTTGCCCTCCAACTGGCGGTGAGCAACGTCATCGTGGCGGTTTTCAACATCCTGCCCGGTCTGCCGCTCGACGGTGGCCGGGCGCTGCGTGCCCTGGTGTGGGCGGCCAGTCGGGACCGGCATCTCGGTACCGAGGTCGCCGGTTGGGCCGGTCGGGCGGTGGCGGTCGGCACCGCCGTCCTGGTCGGGGTGCTGACCTGGCTCGGGCTGATCGCGCCGCTGGGCCTGGCCCTGATGGTGCTGGTCGCCTTCACCCTCTGGCAGGGGGCGGGCCAGTCGATCCGGATGGCCCGGATCAGCCGGCGGTTCCCCCTGATCGACCTGCACCGGCTGGCCCGCCCGGTGTTCCAGGTGCCCACCGGTACGCCGCTGGCCGAGGCGCAGCGTCGCGGGCTGGCCGCCGGAGCGGAGCCGGTGGCGCTGGGTGTCTCCGACTCGTCCGGTCGGCTGGTGGCACTGGTCGACCGGGCCGCGGCCGAGGCGGTGCCGCTGGAGCGGCGCCCCTGGGTCGCGGTCGACACGGTGGCCCGCGGCCTCGACGGCGTGCCCAGCATCCCGGTCGGGCTCGACGGTGAACAGGTCATCCGGGCGGTACAGACCGACCCGGGCGCGCAGTATCTCGTGACGTCAGGCGAAGATGTCGTCGGCGTTCTGCACATCGCCGATCTGGCGCAGCTTCTGGAGCCGAAACGAAAGATGACTCAGTGACCGCACAGCCCACCACCGCCCACCCCACCGACGCCGCACCGGTACCGGCTCACCGTGGCCCGTTCCGGCCGGGTGACCGGGTGCAGTTGACCGACCCGAAGGGGCGGATGCACACGATCACGTTGGAGGGCGGCAAGTCGTTCCACACCCACCGGGGAGCGCTCGAACACGACGATCTGATCGGCCTGCCCGACGGCAGTGTGGTCACCTCCGCGGGCGGCACGGCGTACCTGGCGTTGCGCCCGCTGCTCTCGGACTACGTGCTCTCGATGCCCCGGGGCGCCCAGGTGATCTACCCCAAGGACGCCGCCCAGATCGTCGCGATGGGGGACATCTTCCCTGGTGCGAAGGTGCTCGAGGCCGGTGCCGGCTCCGGCGCGCTGGCCTGCTCCCTGCTGCGGGCGGTCGGCCCGACCGGCGAGTTGCACTCGTACGAGCTGCGGGACGACTTCGCCCAGATCGCGCGGCGCAACGTGGAGGCGTTCTTCGGCGGGCCGCACCCGTCCTGGCACCTGCACGTGGGAGACGTGGCGACCTGTCAGGAGCCGGAGTTCGACCGGATCATCCTGGACCTGCTCGCCCCGTGGGACGTGCTCGACCTGGTGGCGCGGACGCTGGTGCCGGGTGGGGTGTTCATCGGCTACGTGGCCACCACGACCCAGCTCTCCGACCTGGTGGAGGCGTTGCGCGAGCGCGGCGGCTTCACCGAGCCCCGGGCCTGGGAGTCGCTGGTGCGTGACTGGCACCTGGAAGGGCTGGCGGTGCGCCCGGACCACCGGATGATCGCGCACACCGCGTTCCTGGTCTCCGCCCGCAAGCTCGCGCCCGGCGTGACCGCGCCGCCCCGCCGGCGTAAGCCGAGCAAGGGCGCGGAGGCGTACGCGCTGCGTAAGCAGAGCCTACGGGCGGCCGAGCAGGCGGCTCGCGAGGCTGAGGAGGCGTCGGCCACACCGGCGGTGGAGGCGGACGTGGACGAGGCGGGGGAAAGGGCCGTGCGGTGATCATCAACGTCGGGAGGTCCGTATGAGCCGGCCCACCTTCGGCGGCGGGGATCTTCCCGCCGTCTTCCCGGACTGGTCGCCCTACCAGGATCTGGAGTCCGCCGCCCGCGCCTACCTACGTGATCCCGAGGTCGCGCTGGAGGCGCTGGGCGGGGTGCTGCGGGGCGCGTCCGTACTGGGATTCACCCTGGAACGCTTCGTCAACGAGGTCAACGGGGTGTGGCAGGAGGTGGCGGTCTGCGACGGCAGCCGGCTCATCCTCTGGCACGGGGAGGACATCCCGCCGGATGACGGGCCGGCCGGCTCGATGACCTCGTCGCTGCGGGTGGTGCCGGTCTCGACGGTGACCGAGGTGGGTTGCCGGCGCCGGCTCAACCGGATGCCGAGCGGCGGGGTACGCGTCGACAGCATCGACGTCTACCTGCTGCTCAGCTCGCTGGACGAGGGCCTACCCGCGGATGAGGTGGCGGGCGCGCCGCGACACGACGCGCTGCGGTTCGGCAAGACGTTCGACGACGGTGGGGCTGGGCAGATCGCCCGGCTCGAGGAGTTCGCCCGGCTGGTCGCCTCGGTCCTCGGCCGTCCCACCCTGTGAGCGGGCCGGCCGGGTGCCAGGCATCCGGCCGACCGGCGGTCAGTCCTGCGCGTCCGGGCCGGCCACCTCGACGTCGTCCCGGCTGCGCAGCACGTGGATGCAGTCGCCCGGGCACTCCTTGGCCGCGTCGATCACGTCGAGTCGCAGGTGTGCCGGGACGTCGACCCGGCTGCCCGGGGCGAGCAGCAACTCGCCCGAGCCGTCCTTGACGTAGGCGAGGCCGTCGACGTCGAATTCGAAAACCTCCGGCGCGTACTGCACACAGAGTCCGTCACCCGTGCAGAGGTCCTGGTCCACCCAGACTCGCAGCTCATCGGTCTCGGTCTGGGTTACCACGATGACCCCTCCATCCACTCGCTCGGCACGTTCCGACGGTACCCGAACGCCTCCCGGGCGCCCGAGCGGCGTCCCTGTGACGATCAAGGTTCGGTGACGAGGGTGTTGCATGGGACCGAATCGGCGTCATAGCGGCTAGTGTTAGGGCAGAACGTTCAAGCCCCCCGGGGAGGTGGGACGTGGCACGCAGCGACGACGCGGACTCGCGCGCCGCACGGTGGGAGAAGGAGGCCCACGATCTCTCCACCCAGGTCGCGTTCCTTCAAGAGGAACTGGCCTTGGTGCGGCGCAAGCTGACCGAAAGCCCCCGACACGTCCGGCAGCTCGAGGAGCGGCTAGCGGCTACCCAGGCGCAGCTCGCTCGACTGACCGAGAACAACGACCGGCTCGTGAGCACCCTCAAAGAGGCACGGGCCCAGATCGTCACGCTCAAGGAAGAGATCGACCGGCTGGCACAACCGCCCAGCGGGTACGGGGTCTTCCTCGCGCGGCACGACGACGGCACGGTGGATGTCTTCACCGGCGGTCGCAAGCTGCGTGTGGCGGTGTCTCCGTCACTGGAGGTGGACGAGCTGCGGCGTGGTCAGGAGGTCCTGCTCAACGACGCGCTCAACATCGTGGACGCGTTCGGGTTCGAGCGGGTCGGAGAGGTCGTGATGCTCAAGGAGGTGTTGGAGAACCCCACCGGGGGTCCGGGCGACCGGGCGCTGGTGATCTCCCACGCCGACGAGGAGCGGATCGTCTTCCTCGCCGATAGCCTGATCGGCTCGTCGATCCGGGCCGGTGACTCGCTCATGATCGAGCCGCGCTCGGCGTACGCGTACGAGCGCATCCCGAAGAGTGAGGTGGAGGAGCTCGTCCTCGAGGAGGTCCCCGACGTCGACTACGGCGACATCGGTGGCCTGCAGTCCCAGATCGAGCAGATCCGGGACGCGGTCGAGTTGCCCTTCCTGCACGCCGAGCTGTTCCGGGAGCACCAGTTGCGTCCGCCGAAGGGCATCCTGCTCTACGGTCCGCCTGGTTGCGGTAAGACCCTGATCGCCAAGGCGGTGGCGAACTCGCTGGCGAAGAAGATCGCCGAGCGGCGTGGCGAGCAGAAGCACACCAGCTACTTCCTGAACATCAAGGGTCCGGAGCTGCTCAACAAGTACGTCGGTGAGACCGAGCGGCACATCCGGTTGATCTTCCAGCGGGCCCGGGAGAAGGCGGGTGAGGGCACTCCGGTCATCGTGTTCTTCGATGAGATGGACTCGGTGTTCCGTACCCGTGGCTCGGGTGTCTCCTCGGACGTGGAGAACACCATCGTTCCGCAGTTGCTCAGCGAGATCGACGGTGTGGAGGGGCTCGAGAACGTCATCGTGATCGGCGCCTCCAACCGGGAGGACATGATCGACCCGGCGATTCTGCGACCGGGCCGGCTCGACGTGAAGATCAAGATCGAGCGGCCCGACGCCGAGGCGGCCAGGGACATCTTCTCCAAGTACATCCTCACGGGGCTGCCGCTGCACGCGGACGACCTCAACGAGCACGGCCAGGACGCCCAGGCCACCGTGGCGGCCATGATCGAGGCCGTGGTGCTGCGGATGTACTCGGAGTCCGAGGAGAACCGGTTCCTCGAGGTCACCTACGCCAACGGTGACAAAGAGGTGCTCTACTTCAAGGACTTCAACTCCGGCGCGATGATCCAGAATATCGTCGACCGGGGCAAGAAGATGGCGATCAAGGAGTTCCTCTCCTCCGGACGCAAGGGGCTGCGGTTGCAGCACCTGCTCGACGCCTGCGTCGACGAGTTCCGTGAGAACGAGGACCTGCCCAACACCACCAACCCGGACGACTGGGCCCGGATCTCCGGTAAGAAGGGCGAGCGGATCGTCTACATCCGTACGCTCGTCTCCGGGGGTAAGGGCGCCGAGGCCGGCCGGTCGATCGAGACCGCGAGCAACACCGGTCAGTACCTCTGATCGACTCGTACGACAACGGGGGGCGACGCGTGACGCGTCGCCCCCCGTTTCTCGCACCCGGGGTTCGCTGGCCGAGGTCGACCGGTCGATGTGGAACCGGGGCCGGTTTCGACGGTGGATGGTGATCGGCGGGGCGTACACGCCGGTGACACCGGCCAATAGGTACATTCTGCGGCCGTGTCGTCACATCGGGAGAACGGATGAGCGCTGACGCGGACTACGCTCGCCTCATGGAGAAGGAAAGTAGGGCAGCGGCATGAGCGTACGGCGAATCATGGGCGCCGAGGTGGAGTACGGCATCTCGGTACCCGGACAGGCCGGGGCCAATCCGATGGTCACCTCGTCCCAGGTGGTCAACGCCTACGGTGCACGTCCCGAGTTGACCCGCGGCGGTCGTGCTCGGTGGGACTACGAGGAAGAGTCACCACTGCGTGACGCGCGCGGCTTCACCTACTCCGGTGCGGCCTACGACCCCGCCGAGGCGCTCGCCGACGAGGACCTGGGCCTGGCGAACGTGATACTGACCAACGGCGCCCGGCTCTACGTCGACCACGCCCACCCGGAGTACTCCACTCCTGAGGTGACCAACCCGCTGGACCTGGTGCGCTGGGACAAGGCGGGGGAGCGGGTGATGGCCGAGGCGGCCCGGCGGGCCGAGACCATCCCCGGCACCCACCCGATCCATCTCTACAAGAACAACACCGACAACAAGGGCGCCAGCTACGGCGCGCACGAGAACTACCTGATGCGCCGGCAGACCCCGTTCGCGGACATCGTCACCTACCTCACCCCGTTCTTCGTGACCCGGCAGATCGTCTGCGGAGCCGGGCGGGTCGGAATCGGCCAGGACGGCACACAGCCGGGCTTCCAGATCTCCCAGCGGGCCGACTTCTTTGAGGTCGAGGTCGGTCTCGAGACGACGCTGAAGCGGCCCATCATCAACACCCGGGACGAGCCGCACGCGGACGCCGACAAGTACCGGCGGCTGCACGTGATCATCGGCGACGCGAACCTCTCCGAGATCTCGACGTACCTCAAGGTCGGTACCACCGCGTTGATACTGACGATGATCGAGGAGAAGGCGCTCACGCCCGACCTCGGCATCGCCGACCCGGTCGCGGAATTGCGCGCGGTCAGCCACGACCCGTCGCTGTCGCACCTGCTCCGGCTCCGCGACGGTCGTCGACTCACGGCGCTCGACCTGCAGTGGGCGTACCTGGAGCGGGCCCGTGCCTTCGTCGACGACCGGTACGGCAACGACGCCGACGAGGCGACCCGCGACATACTCGACCGTTGGGAGGGCGTGCTGGACCGGCTCGGCCGCGACCCGATGCTCTGCGCCGGTGAGTTGGACTGGGTGGCGAAGCTGCGGCTGCTCGAGGGTTACCGGGAGCGGGAGAAGCTCGGCTGGGCCTCGCACAAGCTGCAACTGGTTGACCTGCAGTACGCCGACGTACGTCCGGAGAAGGGCCTCTACCACCGCCTGGTGGCGCGCGGCTCGATGGCGACCCTGTTGCCGGACGAGCAGACCCGCCAGGCGATGGTCGAGCCGCCCGAGGACACCCGGGCCTATTTCCGTGGTCGTTGTCTCGCCCAGTACGCCTCCGAGGTGGTCGCCGCGAGCTGGGACTCGGTGATCTTCGACGTCGGTCGCGAGTCGCTGGTCCGGGTCCCGATGATGGAGCCCGAGCGGGGCACCCGTAAGCACGTGGGGGCGTTGTTCGACCGCTGTGCGAGCGCCAAGGACCTGTTGGAGACGATCACCGGCAACTGATCGCCGGCACACGTTCCCGTCGCTCTCGTCCGCACCGACCACGGTCGGCCGTACGAGAGGCGGTGAACCGGTCAGTCGGGCGGCAAAGGTCGCGGGCGACGCCCCGTTGTGTCGCCCTTCCGAGGTAAGTTTCTTGCAGGCGATCGTGGAGGAGGAACCAGATGGCTACCCGTGACACCGGCGGTCAGTCCCAGTCCGGTAAGTCGCGTCGTGACGAAGAGGTCGACGACGTCACCACCGAAGCGAATCCCGAGGTCGCGGAGCGGCACGCCGAGATCACCGAGGACGTGGACGACCTGCTCGACGAGATCGACTCCGTGCTCGAGGAGAACGCGGAGGAGTTCGTTCGGGGCTATGTCCAAAAGGGCGGCGAGTAACCGTCGGCCCGGCTCGTCCGGGCCGATCTCGGGGCTGTCGCACCACGCCGACCACGAGATCATCGCGCCGACCGGAGTCAGACGATAGTCTGCTTCAACCGCAACGGTGGTCGTGGCCGGTTCGGCGACGGCGCGGTGTGTTGGGACAGGACGATCACGTACTGAGAGGAACCACGTGGCAGCGGGTTTTGATCCATCCGGGCGGCTACCAGATGTGTTCACCAACGCGGGGACGTCTTCCTTCACGCAGTTCCTGAGCAAGGTCGCACCCGAGTTGCTTCCTGGTCGTCGGCCGCTGCCGCCCGGGTTCGCCGCCGACCTCGCGCCACACGCGACCACCATTGTCGCGATCACCAGCGCCATGGGCGTGGTCATGGCGGGCGACCGGCGGGCCACGATGGGGAACATGATCTCCAGCCGGGACATCCAGAAGGTCCACCCGGCGGACCGGCACTCCCTGGTCGGGATCGCCGGCACCGCCGGCATCGGGATCGAGATGATGCGGCTGTTCCAGGTCGAGCTGGAGCACTACGAGAAGATCGAGGGCGCCGTCCTCTCCCTCGACGGCAAGGCCAACCGGCTCGCCTCGATGATCCGGGGCAACCTCGGTGCGGCGATGCAGGGCCTCGCGGTGATCCCGCTCTTCGCCGGGTTCGACCTCGCCGCCACCGACCCGGCCCGGGCCGGTCGCATCTTCAGCTTCGACGTTGCCGGTGGCCCCTACGAGGAGACCGGCTACGACGCGATCGGATCCGGATCGATTTTCGCCCGGTCCGCGCTGAAGAAGCGGTTCCGACCCGGACTGAGCACCGACGAGGTGGTGCGGCTCGCGGTCGAGGCGCTCTACGACGCGGCTGACGACGACACCGCCACCGGTGGCCCCGACCTCACCCGCCGGATCTACCCGGTGGTCATGACAGCCACGGCAGAGGGCACCAACCGGCTCACCGAGGCCGAGACGGCGGCGGTGGCCGAGGCCGTCGTCGCCGCCCGGATGGAGAACCCGGGCGGCTGAGGCCGCCCGCCGCAGAGCCACCCGTGAAGTCCTACGCCAGCCGCTCGTTACGCCGCCAGACCAGCTTGTAAGGAGAACCGCCGCCGTGGCCATGCAGTTCTACGCCTCGCCAGAGCAGATCATGCGCGACCGCTCCGAACTGGCCCGCAAGGGCATCGCTCGGGGGCGGAGCGCGGTGGTCCTCAGCTACGAGGGCGGAATCCTCTTCGTGGCGGAGAACCTCTCCAGCGCCCTGCACAAGGTCAGCGAGATCTACGACCGGATCGGGTTCGCCGCCGTCGGGCGGTACAACGAGTTCGAGAACCTCCGCCGCGCGGGGGTGAGGATGGCAGACCTCAACGGGCTCAGCTACGACCGGCGAGACGTGACCGGCCGCGCCCTGGCGAACGCGTACGCACAGACCCTGGGCGCGATCTTCACCGAACAGTCGAAGCCGTTCGAGGTGGAGATCTGTGTCGCCGAGGTCGGTGCCACCGCCGATGACGACGAGATCTACCGGCTCACCTACGACGGTTCGGTCAACGACGAGCCCGGCCGGATGGCGATGGGCGGTCAGAGCGAGGCGATCAGCGGTTCGCTGCGGGCCAACCACCGCAACGACGTTTCGCTCAGCGAGGCGGTGCGCCTCGCCGTACAGGCCCTGGGCAGCGTCGGCGGCGAGGGCGGGGCGGCGCGGACGATCGCCGCCAACCAGTTGGAGGTCGCGGTTCTCGACCGGCACCGGGTGGGACGCACGTTCCGGCGGATCACCGGCGCGGCACTGACCGGTCTGCTGGACGGCGAGGCGGAGCCGAAGGACGCGGGCGGCGACGAGCGCGGACCGGCCGGGCCCGGCCCCGGGCCGGAGAAGCCGGCCGTGTCGGCTGCCTCGGCCGACCTGGAGACGAAAGAGACCGAGCAGCCCGAGGGCTGACCCGGTCTCTCCAGCGGGGCGGGTGGCGTCAGACCCAGCGACGGACCACCCGCCAGTACGCCGACATGAACGCGTTGAGTACGCCCACCCCGGGCGGGTTGATCAGCGGTGTGTTGAACCGGTCGGTCAGCACGCCCATCCAGACCCGGTCCGGCACGGTCCGCTCGGCTTGCAACTGCTGCCGGCGCTCGCCCAGGTGCCGGCGGTGCCGCCAGAGCCACCCGTAGCCGCGTACCTTGTCCTTGATCCAGCCCTCCTTGATCGCCAGCAGCAGCATCACCAGCTCCAGCGCGAGCAGCGGTGGGGCGAGCAGCAGCAGCGACCGGCGTCCCCAGAGGGTCGCCACGAACATCAGCCGGTTCCGTTCGACCAGGTAGTACTTGAAGCTGTTGCGGCTGAACTCGTAGCGGTGCAGGGCCACCGCGTCCGGCACGTTCAACACCCGGAGCCCGACCCGCCAGGTCCGGACCGACAGGTCGGCGTCCTCGTGGTACGCGAAGTAGTGCGGGTCGAAGCCGCCCAGCCGGTCCCAGTGGCTGCGTGAGGTGACCAGGCATGCGCCCATCGCACCGGGGGTCTCGGTCGGTTCGCTGCGGGTCTCCCGTTCCCGGAACCCGCCGATCCAGCTCACCCCCAGCACATGCACCTCGTTGCCGCGGGAGTTGAGCAGTTCGGGCTCGTCGGCCAGCCGGATCGCGCCGGCCGCGATGCCCACGTCAGCTTGGTCGACCACCTCGACCAGCCGGGCCAGCGTGTTCGGTTCGACGATCGCGTCCCCGTTCACCAGGGCGACGTAGTCACCGCTGGCGGCGCTGACACCGAGGTTGCAGCCGGCGGAGAAGCCGATGTTCTCGCCCTCGCCGACCGTCACCACCCCGGGAAGTTTGGCCAGGACTTCGACGTCGTCGGTGGTACAACCGTTGTCGACCAGGATCACCTCGACCTCCACCTTGGCCGAGGCGAGTATCGACTCGACCGATCGGCGCAGCAGAGGCTCGGCCTTCCAGGCGAGCACGACCGCGCTGACCCGAGGTAGACGGTTGAGTTCGGTGAGGGAACTGGAACGCACGTCGGACATGTCGGCGGATTCTCTCGGGGATCGGTGGGGCGGATCAGGGGGTGGCGACGAGTCCGCGTTCGGCGAGGGCGCCGCCGAGCATCTCGTGCCAGTCTGGCATGGGCGGCAAGCCGGCCGCCTGCCACCGTTCGTGGCCCAGCACGCTGTAGGCCGGGCGGGCGGCGGGTAGGCGGTAGTGCTCGCTGGTGGTGGGGCGGATCCGTGCCGGATCGAGGCCGCTGAGGGCGAAGACCGCACGGGCCAGCCCGTACCAGGTGGTCTGGCCGGACGCGGTGCCGTGGTAGATCCCGGCCGGTGCACGGCCGCCGAGTGCGGCGTCGCCGAGCGCGACCAGCCGCTGTGCCAGCGCGTACGACCAGGTGGGCTGGCCGAGCTGGTCGTCGACCACGTCCAGGTGGTCACGCTCGGCGGCGAGCCGCAGCATCGTGTTGACGAAGTTGCGGCCGTGCGTGCCGTAGAGCCAGGCGGTACGCACGACGTAACCGGTCTCGGGCAGCAGCCGGGTCACGGCCTGCTCGCCGACGAGTTTGCTGCGCCCGTACGCGTTGAGTGGGGCGGTCGGGGCGTCCTCCGGGTACGGGCTGCTGGCGTTGCCGGGGAAGACGTAGTCGGTGGAGACGTGGAGCAGTCGGGCACCGGCTTGCGCGCAGGCCCGGGCGAGGTGGGCGACACCTTCGCCGTTGATCGCGGTGGCCGCGTCCTCCTGGGTCTCCGCCCCGTCGACGTTGGTCCAGGCGGCGGCGTTCACCACCACGTCGTGGCCCTTGACCGCGGCGAGTACGGCGTCGGGATCGGTCAGGTCCAGGTCCGCCCTGGTGGCGGCGGTGACCTGCGGCCCACCCGTGGTGGCGAGTGCTGTCACCAGGTCCCGGCCGAGCATTCCGCCGGCGCCGGTGACGAGCCAGTGGCCACTCTGATGGGTCATTTCCCGCCTCGCTTCGCCGGCCGAGCCGTTGGCCCCGGCGTCAGCCGGGTGATCCGTACGGGTTGGTGAGTCTACGCGACGTGTGGGCGGAACCAGCCGGCACAGGGGTGTGCCCGCGCGGGGGGAAGTCGGTACTCTCCCCGGGTGCGTGGAATCCTGCTCGCCGGTGGCACCGGCTCCCGACTCTGGCCGCTCACCAAGGCGGTATCGAAGCAGCTGATGCCGGTCTTCGACAAGCCGATGATCTACTACCCGCTCTCCACGCTGGTGATGTCCGGCGTCAAGGAGATCTTGGTGATCACCACGCCGGAGGATCAGGAGCAGTTCCAGCGCCTGCTGGGGGACGGCAGTCAGTTCGGCCTGCGGCTGGAGTACTGCGCCCAGCCCCGGCCCGAGGGCATCGCCCAGGCGTTCGTGCTCGGTGCCGACTTCATCGGCGATGACTCGGTGGCCCTGGTCCTCGGCGACAACATCTTCCACGGGGTCGGGCTCGGAAGGCAGTTGTCGGCACAGAACGCGCTGGTCGGCGGTCGGGTGTTCGCGTACCAGGTGGCCAACCCGGAGGAGTACGGGGTGGTCGACTTCGACGAGGCCGGTCGGGTGCTCTCGATCGAGGAGAAGCCGGCGACGCCGAAGTCCCGTTACGCGGTCCCCGGGCTCTACTTCTACGACAACCGGGTGGTCGAGATCGCCCGTGGGCTGCGCCCGAGTGATCGGGGCGAGCTGGAGATCACCGCTGTCAACGAGGCGTACCGCGAGCGCGGCGAACTCACGGTGACCGTGCTCGACCGGGGGACCGCCTGGCTCGACACCGGCACGTTCACCTCGATGATGCAGGCGGCCGAGTTCGTCCGGGTGATCGAGGAGCGGCAGGGCATGAAGATCGGTTGTGTCGAGGAGGTCGCCTGGCGCGCCGGCCTGATCGACGACGATCAGCTGCGGGCGCTGGCGCTGCCGCTGCGCAAGAGCGGGTACGGCGAATATCTGCTTGATCTGCTCCGCTGAGGGGCGGTAGCAGCCGGTCTGTACGGAGTTTCGACGCCGACGCGCGGAATGCACGACCCGAGGGCGACCAATCGGCGGCTTCGGGCGGCTAGTGTCTGTTCATGGAGCGGCGAATCTTCGGTCTTGAGACCGAGTATGGCGTCACCTGCACCTACCGCGGTCAGCGGCGACTCTCCCCGGACGAGGTCGCCCGATACCTCTTCCGCCGGGTGGTGTCCTGGGGGCGCTCCAGCAATGTGTTCCTGCGCAACGGGGCCCGGCTCTACCTCGATGTCGGCTCTCACCCGGAGTACGCGACGCCGGAGTGCGACTCGGTCACCGACCTGGTCGCGCACGACCGGGCCGGTGAGCGGATCCTCGAGGGGCTGTTGGTCGACGCCGAGAAGCGGCTGCACGACGAGGGCATCGCGGGTGAGATCTACCTGTTCAAGAACAACACCGACTCGGCCGGCAACTCGTACGGATGTCACGAGAACTACCTGGTCTCCCGGCACGGCGAGTTCGGCCGCCTGGCTGACGTACTGATCCCGTTCCTGGTGACCCGCCAGCTGATCTGCGGTGCGGGCAAGGTCCTGCAGACGCCACGCGGTGCGGTGTACTGCCTCTCCCAGCGGGCCGAGCACATCTGGGAGGGGGTGTCGTCGGCGACCACCCGGAGCCGGCCGATCATCAACACCCGGGATGAGCCGCACGCGGATGCCGAGCGTTACCGCCGGCTGCACGTGATCGTCGGTGATTCCAACATGAACGAGGTCACCACACTGCTCAAGGTTGGCAGCGCCGACATCGTGCTGCGGATGATCGAGGCCGGGGTGGTGATGCGGGACCTGTCGCTGGAGAACCCGATCCGGGCGATCCGCGAGGTGTCGCACGACATCACCGGGCGGCGCAAGATCAGACTGGCCTCCAACAAGGAGGTCAGCGCCCTGGAGATCCAGCAGGAGTACCTCGCCAAGGCGACCGAGTTCGTCGAGCGCCGGGGCGGCGACCAGACCGCGAAGCGGGTGGTGGAGCTCTGGGGACGGGTGCTCAACGCGGTCGAGAGCGGAGATCTGGAGCCGGTCTCCCGGGAGATCGACTGGGTCAGCAAGCTCCGGCTGATCGAGCGCTACCAGCAGAAGCACGACCTGCCACTGTCCCACCCCCGGGTCGCTCAGATGGACCTGGCGTACCACGACGTACGTCGGGGACGCGGTCTCTACGGGCTGTTGGAACGGCGGGGGCAGGTGGACCGGATCGCCACCGACCCGGAGATCTTCGAAGCCAAGGAGACCCCGCCACAGACCACCCGGGCCCGGCTGCGCGGTGAGTTCATCCGGCACGCGCAGGAGAAGCGGCGGGACTTCACCGTGGACTGGGTGCACCTGAAGCTGAACGACCAGGCGCAGCGCACGGTGCTGTGCAAGGACCCGTTCCGGGCGTACGACGAGCGGGTCGAGCGCTTGATCGCGAGCATGTAGGCGCTGGCGGGGCGGCCGATGGCAGAACCAGTGATCCGGGTAGTGTCGGCGGCGTTATGACGTCTCCTGACCGTTCCCCCGAAGATCCACCCGAGCGCACCTCCGAGCAGGTGCGGCAGGGCTGGGTCAACCGTCGCCGCGAGAAGATCGTGGACGAGATCGCACGTAACCGCCGTGGCGAGTACTCCGTGCCGACCTGGGTGCTGGTAGTGGCACTGGTGCTGCTCGTCGGCGGCTGGATCGCGGTGGTGGTGTTCTCCTGAGTCGGCCGGCGCCGTTCACCCCAGCAGGGTGACCGCGTGCCGGCCGGCGGCCGCCGCGGCGAGGAAGTAGGCGTGGTCGGCGTCGAGCCCCCGCCCCATTGTCGAGAGCGTGACCGGGGCCGCCCGGAGCGCGGCGTCGAGCCCGTCGGTGCTCACCCGTACCAGCCGGTGCCGGTCCGCGAGTGGGACCAACGCGGCCTCCACCGCCTCGGCCAGCGCCGGCTCCAGCCCGTCCGGCACCACCAGGTCCGCGCGGGTGAGGGCGACCCGACCGTACGCGGTGAGGCTGTGGTGGGAGACGCCATGGTGCCGGGGTCGGGCGTCGGCGGCGGAGATGCGCAGCGATCCGACCGGCCTACCGCCGAGCGTGGTCACCGCGTTGACCGCTTCGCCGACCGCTACCCCGGAGAATCCCCACCGGGTGCCCGTGCCCAGGTTGCCGGGCCCCTGCGCCACGATGGCTATCTCCGCCTCCAGCACATGTCGGGCGGCGAGCAGTCCGGCGTGCAGGTTGGTGGCCTCGAGGTCGCCGCCGAACGCCTGCCCGACGGTGACCGTGCCGACCAGTTCGTCGCCGAGCGCGGAGAGGCTCCGGGAGAACCACGCCGGCAGCGCGCCGCCGTCGGTCATCACGTACGCGATCCGGGCGGTTGGGGCGTCGGCCCGGATGCCGGCGACGATCGCCGGCAGCGCGGAGTGCAGGTCCGCGGTGACCACCGGCAACCCGGCCACGTCGTCGACGTCGACGAGCCGGTCCCGGTGTGGTGACGCCTCCTCGTCCGCGCCGAGCAGGATCGGCTGCAGCGGGGTGTACCGCGCCTTGACCAGGTGGCCGCCGTCGCGGGTGTCGAGGCTTTCCGGCGGGTCCGCGGGCAGGCGGTCGGGGAGCGCGACCACGAGGGCGTACCCGCCGGTGCCGAGCCCCATCAGCAGAGCGCCCACGTTCAACAGCACCCGGTCGCCCGGTTCCGGGGTGCCCACCAGGGCGGGATAGGCGAGCGCCCGGACCGTACCGCCGTCGGGCAGCAGCGCCTCCAACTCGATCGCGCCGCGCCACTGTCGCCGTATCACCGTCACCGTGCCGGACCGCCATCGCACCATGCCCGGCACGGTAGCCGGGGCGCCGTCGCCGGGCCCGGCGGGGGCGGTGGGTCAGTCCGGTCGGGGGTCGGTCCGGTCGGGGGGGCGGGTGCCGGTCGGATCGAGAAAGACGAATCGTACGGCCGGGTTGCGGGCGATCAGGCGCCGTTCGGCCTCGTCGGCGGCGGCTTCGATGGTGGCCCCGGTGGCGTCGTCGGCAAAGTCAATCTTCGCGGCGACCAGGATCTCGTCCGGACCCAGTTGCAGGGTCAGCAGGGTGTCGATCCGTTCCACCGTCGGCACCGCGGCCAACTCCTGGTAGATCTCGTCCCGGGTCGTCGGCCCGGCCGACCGGCCGATCAGCAGGGACAGGTTGCTGCGGGCGAGGGTGACCGCCACCAGCAGGAGGAGAACCCCGATCATGATCGAGGCCAGTCCGTCCCAGAACGGGTCGCCGGTCAATTGGGAAAGGCCCACCCCGGCGGCGGCCAGCACCAGGCCGATCAGGGCGGCGCTGTCCTCGAAGAAGACCGCTTTCACGGTGGTGTCCGGGGTACGGTGCACCACCTGCTGGGGGCTGACCGAGAAACGCCGGGCCCGTTGCCGGATCTGTCGGGTCGCTCGGGTCAGTGAGACCGACTCGGCGACGAAGGAGATCAGTAGCACCACGTACGCGATCAGGTTGTCGTCCTGGCGCTGGTCGGTCTGGATCGCGTGGACGCCCTGGGTGACCGAGAAGATGCCACCACCGACGAAGGTGAAGACCGCGGCCAGGAACGCCCAGACGTAGCTCTCACGGCCGTGCCCGAACGGCCGTTCCTCCGTGGCGGGCCGGGAGCCCCGGCGCAGCGCGACAAAGAGGAGAATTTCGGTGGTGGTGTCGGCGAACGAGTGGGCGGCCTCGGAAAGCACCGCCGCGGAGCCGCTGAGCAGGCCCGCCACCACCTTCGCCGCGGCAATCGTCAGGTTGGCCACGCCGGCGATGACGACTGTGCCGACGCTCTGCGCACCCTCCGGCGATCTCGCCATGTCGTCAGCCTATGGCTCGTCCAGGGCGTTGACGGACGGATTGCGCTGCCACGTGCCCGTGTGGGTTCGTACACGACGGGCCAACACTGCTAGCGTCTTGCAGGTGTCGCGGAGCCGCACCGAACGCCTGGTCAACCTGGTGATATGTCTGCTGTCCACGCGGCGGTTCCTGACCGCCGCCCAGATCGCCGCGACCGTGCCCGGTTACGAGCACGACGCCGACGACCCGCGCGACCACGAGGCGTTCCAGCGCAAGTTCGAGCGCGACAAGGCTGAGCTGCGGGAACTCGGGGTCCCGCTGGAGACGGGCACGGCGAGCGTGTTCGACACCGAGCCCGGTTACCGGATCGCCCACCGTGAGTACGCGCTGCCCGATATACCGCTGGAGCCGGACGAGGCCGCCGCGGTGGGGATCGCCGCCCGGCTCTGGCAGCACGCGGGCCTGGCCGCCGCCGCCTCCTCCGGCCTGGCGAAGCTGCGGGCCGCCGGTATCGACGTGGACCCGCAGGCGACGCTGGGCATGGAGCCGGTGGTCACCGTCGACCCCGCCTTCGCGCCGTTCACCGCCGCCGCCCGGGACCGTCGGGCGGTCACCTTCGACTACCGGGTTCCGGACGAGGACCAGCCCTCCACCCGGCGGCTGCAACCGTGGGGCGTGGTCTGCTGGCGGGCCCGCTGGTACGTGGTCGGTCATGACCTCGACCGGGCGGCGACCCGCTGTTTCCGGCTCTCCCGGGTCGTCGGCACGGTTCGGGTGACCGGACGCCCGGGCGGTTACCGCCCGCCCGAGGGCGTCGACCTGATCAGCCATGTCGCCCGCTGGTCCGGGCCGGTGGAGCGGACCGGTCGGGCCACCGTGCTGGTCCGCCCCGGCAGGGGAGCGGGCCTGCGGCGGTGGGCCCACGAGGTCACCTCCGGCCCGGACGGCGACCGGCTGGTGCTGCCGTACGCGGACCCGGAAGGGCTCGCCGGCACCCTCGTCGGTTACGGTCCCGACGTACGGGTGATCGATCCGCCGGAGGTACGGGAGGCGGTCATCCAACGCCTCAAGGAGATCACCACTCGGCATGACGTGGTGGCCAGCGGGGTGACCGGATGAGCGCGTGTGACGAGGGGACGTCATGAGTGGATCACGGGCCTCGGCCGACCGACTGGCCCGGCTGCTCAACCTGGTGCCGTACCTGCTGGCGCGGCCCGGGATCGAGCTGGCCGAGGCAGCCACCGACCTGGGCGTCAGTGAACGCCAGCTGCGTGAGGACCTGGAGCTGCTCTGGGTCTGCGGCCTGCCCGGTTACGGTCCCGGTGACCTGATCGACATGGCTTTCGACGGCGATCGGGTGACCATCACCTACGACGCCGGCATCGACCGGCCGCTGCGGTTGACCCCGGACGAGGCGCTCGCGTTGGTGGTCGCGCTCCGGATGCTGGCCGAGACGCCGGGGATCGCCAACCGGGACGCGATCGAGCGGGCGTTGGCCAAGATCGAGGACGCGGCGGGCGACCTGGCGGATGCGCCGGTCGAGGTCCGGATGCCGGGCGACTCCGACCAGGTCGAGGCGTTGCAGGGTGCGGTCAGGCGTGGACGGGCGCTGCGGATCACGTACTACACCGCCGCGCGGGACGAGACCAGCGAACGCACCATCGACCCGATCCGGGTCCTGATGGTCGGCGGCCGTGCCTACCTGGAGGCCTGGTGCCGGCGGGCCGAGGCGGTCCGGTTGTTCCGGGCCGACCGGATCGACGCGCAGACCGAGCTGGACGAGCCGGCCATGGCGCCGCCGCAGGCCCGGCTGCACGACCTCAGCGCCGGGGTCTTCCAACCGTCACCGGACCTGCCACTGGTCACCCTCCGGGTCGGCCG